>CAZOOE010000261.1:0-9098 GCA_964581275.1 uncultured Clostridia bacterium | reverse complement strand
GCTCCGCCTTCGGGTAACGCGTCTGAGGCTTTTTGCTCTGCGACTGCTGAGAAGGTTTTCTGCGCCGGAGCCTTTTCGCTTGCTGGCCCCGCCATCGGCACACCAGGTCCGAACCCGCGCGCGAGGTACTCTGAGATCGGCCCAATCTCATCGGGGAGAACCTGCGCGCCGCGCGAGACCATGTCGCTGACAGTCTTCGACCATTGCGCCGCTCCCTTGCGCTGAACCAAAACGGGCCCGAGGCCGTGACATTGAGTACACGTGGCGACCACCAACGCCTTTTCGTCGCCCTCAGGTAGCGAGCCGGTCTGATTGACGACCCCAATTCTTATCGGAACTTGCGCGCGAAGGATAACGCTCCCAACGCAAAGACAGTACAGAATCGCAATTACAGCAAGCCGTCCTGATTTTGTAGGCAACATAGTCTCCGCCGATTAGCCTTTGCGAACCCACTTAGACTTTTCGAGTGCGGTGCTGGGCGCTGGAGTAATGCGGATACCAATTCGATTCGGCCCCAATCCCAGTGCGTTCAATCACCACGTCCACAATGTAGGGCCTTCCGTCACGCGTTGCTCTTATTGCTCGATCAAGCGCCGGCCGGACATCGTCAGGATTCTTGACGACCTCGCCGCCGATCCCGAATCCCGAACCTACTTTCACGAAATCAACATCGGGGCTTCCCAGATAGCAGGCCATGTCTTTGCCGGTCTGTCCCTGCTTGCCCATCTTTCCGAGTATCCGCTGTCTCGGTTCGTTGTAGCTGCGATTGTTAAAGACAACGGTGATTATCGGAACTTCGTAGCGTGCCATGCTCCAAAGCGCCTGCAGACCGCCAAACATGAACGCACCATCGCCTATCACCGAAACCACCTGCCGATCCGGTTTTGCAAGCTTAGCACCGATCGACAGCCCGACTCCCCAACCGAGCGCTTGCTGCTGGGAACGACCTATGCGCAAGCGACCATTGTCGCTGGTGCGAAGATAGCTAAAGAGTTTTGACTTCTCTGTGCTCAACTCGTCAACGATGAGGGCATCGGGTTCCAGCGCTACATCGAGCTCCGTAGCCAATCGCTGCCAGGAGATTGGGGCGTTCGCCCAGTTGGCCTTCGCAACCGCGCGAAGAGACTCGTCCATCCACCGGTTGAAGGCACGGATCGCTTCGATGCGCGGCTTTGCTAACGCGGCCATCCGCTCTTTGGTCGCCATGCCCTTGATCGCTTCGATGATGTCGCGCAGCGCCAAGCGCGTGTCCGCCAGCATCGGGAGCTCGACTGATTGAGCCTTGTTTATCTCGTCCGCTTCCGTGGTGATCTGAATCACTTTTGTCGTTCCAGCGTTCGGGACAAACCCGCCGAGGACAAGCATCACATCGGCGCTGCGCGGGAATCGCGTGTTTGGAGTATGCTCCGCGTTTATGAACAGCGGGTGACCGGTCGGGAAACAATCAACCCAGGAATCAATCAACGCCCGCATTGCCGGAACGCCCAGCATTTCCGCAAGCTCTATGCACTCGGCCCGTGCGCCGCTGGTCCAGGCCTCGGGACCCGCGTACATGCACGGGTTCTTTGCTGAGAGTAGCATTCGCGCCGCTGTTTCTACTGCCTGGGTCGAGGGCCGTATCGACGCCGGGGTATTAAACTTTTCTTGCGGGATGATCGTGGCGCTCACGTCTTTGCGGGATAGAACGTCTTCCGGGTAAGTTATCAACACCGGCCCGCCCGGCGGTGTGGTCGCGACTTTTATCGCTCGCCTCGTGACGTCCGGTATCAACTCCGGCTGCGAGACCAACCAGTGCCACTTCGAGGTTGCGCCTGCCGTTCCGAGCAGAACCCTTCCTTCGTAGATTCCGGATTGGTCCTCGAACTCCGTAGGCACCATATCCGTCGCCACTATGATCGGTTGTCGTGACTGCCTGGCGTTGAACATGTTTGAAGAGGCATGAGGCGCTCCGGCGACAGACATCATCGCCACCCCGAGCTTACCTGACGCCATCGCGTAACCAGCAGCAATCGCCACGACCTGGCCTTCTTCAACAGCCAGGATGAGATGCATTTTTGGGTGATCAACAAGCGCGTCGTAGACGCCTCGTGAATGAGACGAATTGCCGACCACTACGAACTCAGCTCCTGCTGCACTCCACTGCTCGACCAGAACCTCACCGCCGGTGCCTTGCATTGTCCTGGAACCCTCGCCTGTCGCGGCCACCAGCTCGGCTCCGGACGCTGTTAGCGGAGTTAGAGACTCCAGAACTGCCTTCGCCGCGACCGCGCTGAAACCCGCTGCCGACATCTTCTTAAGAAAGCCGCGCCGCGATAATCCATTGTTGAGATAGCGCATCACCAGCTCTCGCATCTCGGATCTCCTCTCAATGTGCGTCTGTTCGCAAGGTACTCAGAACCTTCAACGTCAGACCGCGCTCACAAGAGACGCGGTTCCTGTTGCCCAGTGTCTTCAATTTGGGCACCTCATCGGTTAGTCGCGTGACCCTTTTCAGGACGCTGCAATTCCTTCTCGATCCATGTGGGGTGAGTGATCGGCGGACTGGCAATCGGAATTGAGTAATTCGGGTGATAGCTTATGTCCATCACCTGACCACCCTTTATCACCACAGTCACGCGCTGAGCATTGCTAATATCTGCAAGCGGATCGGCGCTCACCACGATAATGTCCGCCAGTTTTCCCGGCTCTATGGTCCCAAGTTCCTTCCCCTTGCCGAGGAATTCGGCGTTGTCGCGAGTTGCCGCCGTGATCGCCTGCATCGGCGTGAGTCCCGCATCGACCAGGAACACCATCTCTCGTTGCAAGCTCAATCCCGGAACCGATAGGAACGTATCTGATCCGGCAAGGATCTTCCCGCCCGCCTTGTAGTACGCCTGCAACATGTTTTGGATCTTTTTGTAGCCGACTCGCATTTCCGCGAGATCGTCAGCGCTTTTGAGCTTGTAAATGAAAGACGTCGTCCACATCTTTTTAACGTCGTCGGGCACATAAGAAAGCTGAGGATTCTTCGCATATTCGGCGTCCTCGCGCGCGAAATCGTCGCGCCGTTCTGTAGCCATGCGCCACCAGCTGGACATTGTCGGGATCAACGCCACCTTCTTGATCGCCAGAAACTTCACCAACTCTTCCGCCTTGGCAGGGTCGACCATCGAGAACGATTTGATGTCTGAAATAAAGCCCTGCAACTCGTTCTGTCCCGGGGCGACCCGTCTAGGATAGTCAGTCAACGCCTGCACGATCCCACTCGCGTGCTCGAGGCCATTGATCCCGGCGAGCGCCGCCTCACGCGCATCAAGACTCTTCAGGTGCCCGGTGACGGGGATACCGAGTTTGTGAGCTTCTTCGGTTATCGCCCTAAGGAGTTCAGGAGTGATTTTCTCGCGCACCTTGATCGCGCATGCGCCCTTGCTATGTAATAAGTCCACCGCGCGCTTTGCCATCAGGGGATTGTCAACGGCGACATGTGTCTCCCTGGCCGGCGGCGGCGTATCGATGCCGTCGCCCACATAGAAGATTCGCGGGCCACGTATCTTGCCCTGCTCGACGCCAGCGCTGACCTCGGCGACCCACAATATGTCGTTCCCGAGATCTTTGACCGTCGTCACTCCGTTCGCCAGGAACAGTTCGCCCATCCAATCGTGATAATGCACGTGCATATCAACGAGGCCCGGAAGGACGAACTTGCCGGTCGCATCAATGACCCTCGCGGTAGGCTGGTATTTCACCTTGCGCCGGCTTCCGACCTGAATAATCTTGTTGCCTTTTATTAGAACGACTGCATCCGGGACCGGAGGCTTGCCATTGCCGTCGATGACAGTGCCGCCGACAAGAGCAATCACCTGCTCGGGCTGAGCCTCCGATTGAGTGCCGATGACGCAAGCAATCAAAGAAAGGATTACCAGAATCAAAACAACATAATGACAGGGTCTTCGACTGAGAAGCCGTATCTTGCGCTTCATATATTCTCATTCTCCATTACGCTTGTGGCGTCTCAATTCTGCTTGCTCGCCGCATCCTCGGCCGCGGCGAGCATTCCCTCCAACTTTGATTTAAGAAGCAGCTTGCCGCCCAGCACAACAGCAGCGATCTTCTTGGTGTTGCTGATTTCTTCAAGTGGATTCGCCTCCAGCAACAACAGGTCGGCGATTTTGCCCTTCTCCACAGTGCCGAGCGAGTCAAGCTCAAAATATCTTGCCGGATCGCGCGTCGCTGCTTGCAGGGCCTCCATCGGCTTGAGTCCGGCCTTGACGAACAGCTCCAGCTCGTCATGGAGGCTAAAGCCGGGGAAAACATAAAACCCGACTGAATCTGTTCCGGCCATTAACGGCACACCAGCGCGGTGCAGGGCCCCAGTCAAGTCGAGTTGCCTCTGGAACAGCCTCTCCCTGTTTGCCAGAAATTCTGGCGGTAGGCTCTTCAACAGGCCGGGTCTTTGGGCTTCCCAGGCCTTGCGTGTGTCAGACGGAATGTACTTTAAGCGCGGATCGCTAATGAAAAAGCTTTCATCAGTAATCAACACCCCTCCGAATCCCACGATCGTCGGAACTTGCCAGGTGCCGTTCCTGACAAAGCGCGCAAAGAGCGCGGCTGCCTTCTCTTTGTCGTACGTACCCAGCGATTTGAGCTCTGCTTGAACTTCGGCCCCGCTGAAAGCCGCGAACCCTGATTTGGCAATAGCTTTTCTGGTCTCGTCCAACAACTCCGCTTCGTTGTTGGCGCACCCGGTAAAAACACCCACCAAATGCTCCACGCTTTTTTGGCCGGCCTCGGAGGCTTCAGCCGCGCTGACGCTTGCCGGGATGTGCCCGGCAAATGTAAGGCCCTGTCGCTTAGCTTCATCAGCGATGCCAAAATAGGCTTCTCGCGAAAGCATTGAGTAAACTTTTACAAAATCGACACCGTGTTCCTTCAGCGATATCACCGCTCGTCGGGCGTCACTCTCAGTGGCTACATTCAGTGACTTAGGCCGCCCGTTTTGTCCATCCAGAGTAATGCCCGCGGCTACAATGCGAGGGCCAATAAGGGTGCCCGCCGCAATTTGCTTCCGCCACTGCTGGAGTTGTTCGAATCCATCAGGCGAGACGCCCATGTCGCGCACGCTGGTGATCCCGTTGGCGATGAACAGCGATAAGAAAACCTTGTGGCTGGTGTGTACATGCATGTCCCACAAGCCCGGAATCAGAAACTTCCCGCTCGCATCTATGATCTGCGCGCCTTTGGGCACGCGGACTCTTCCTGCTTGTCCAAGCGCATTGATGCGACCTCCGATGATCACGACCGTCATGTTGGGCTTTGCGGGCGAGCCGGTGGCGTCAATGATCGTGACGTTGTTGAAGATGAGAGCTTTTTGCCGAGGACCCCGATTGGGCTGGGCAAGCAGCAGCGCTGGCATCATTAAAAGGAGGAGCACAACGCTCATTCTCTTCATAGCCATCTCCAACGCTATTTCTCCAAAACTGGCCGTGGCATCCATCTTCGTCTGACCACGGTCATATCGTTATTCATACTCGATTCGTTGCGCTATGGCTTTGCCGTACGTATCAATCGTGAGGCAACCGTCTGCGACTCCACAAACTCCACCAAAAGACCATTCGGTGCCTGCGCCGTTGCAACCTTCCTTTTTCCGTATAACGTTGACTCGATCTCAGTAGGCAGGCATTTGACGGAGATATTCTTTTTCCTGAACTCTTCGATGAGTTTTTCAATGTCCTCGACAGCAAACGAGAGCATGAACAGACCGATGTTCGGCGGTCTGCCAATGAGGTCGCGGCCCTTGATATTTAAGAACTGTACGAGCTCCATCCTGCTTGTCGGCTTCTCAGCCATGCCCAGATGAACGACTCTAATGCGAGTACCCGGAGGGAATTGCAACTGGCTATCGAGTTGTTTATTACCCGGAACCTGGTCCTTTAGAACAGCTAATCCAAGAGTGTCTCTGTAGAAGGCGAGCGCTTCATCCATATCTGGAACGACCTGCGCTGAATTGACTATCTCACTGTATTTCGGCAGTTTTTCATCCGGCTTGGACGAGCCGGTCTCGGAATGCAGCAAGTCTACAATCAATCCGTCCGGTCCATGGAACAGGGCCTCTCTTATTGTCCTGTTCTGCTCCTCCACTTTCCACTCAGTTGGCGGTCCAAAGAATTCAAATCCTTTTGCCTTCAATTCAGTGTAGCGGCGTTCTACGCTATCGACATTGACGTGGATATAACAGGCCCCGAGATCCCATAATTTGATGTCCCGATGAACCAGCTGGTCATGGCGAGGCGCGAACTGCACAAGCCTCACCATTCCTGAGTCAGCGCCTTCGCGCCCCATTACCACAATGCGGGCCCTCGTTCCCCGCCTTAAACCCCAGAGCTTTTTAATGTCTGTTTTGCGGAGCTCTACATCTGCCAGCTTCTTGAACCCCAGAACCTCCGAGTAAAACCTCAGCGAGGCATCTAGATCTTCTACGCTGATCACAATACTCTTAAGCGTTACCGCTTCCTGAATCGGCGTGCTGCCGTTTCCATCAATCATCGTGCTGCCTACGATCGCGGGTTCCTGTTGTCCGCGTTTAGCTTGAGACAGACCAGAGCATGGGATAAGGAGGAGCGATGCCAGGCACGACAGAAACGAAGCGCTAAGCCTGAGACTATAAAGATCTCTTTTGCTCGTCCCACCAAACATGAACCCCTTCCTCTAATTAAACCTACAACCCTCAGCGAATACTTGCGCGTGCTCACCTTCAGATTCTATACTCGCCTCGTCTGGTCAGCGCGTTCTTCCGCGAGATCCCCTCTTGACGCGAGCATTGACATTCAATCTCTCGGCAAGCCAGTCTCCAACCATCTCGTCGATAGGCTGCTCGTGGGGAAATTCATTTCGCCATGTGCTGAACATTGTCGTGCCAAGCGCCAGTCCTTCAAAAACCTTTATGCGGCTGCAGTCGCTCTTTGATAACAGGTAAACATCCGTCATATCCTTTAGGCCCCGCCTGTCTTCTTTGCTCACCAGACAAAAGACCGGTGTGCGAGTCGCCGCAATGGCATCCAGGCCGGATTGGCTGAGACGGCCTGAGATCAAAACGCAAGTCGCAACGTGTCTGCTCTTTGCGCTGGCGATCAGGGCAGCGTTGGCAGTGTCCTGCTCCGCAACAACCCCAATGTGATTTCGCTGCACTCCCCCTTGCGAAACGAGAAACTTTATTGCCTCTTCAATGTCGAGACGAACGCCTGCGCGCTGCTCGGGAGCCATCGAATGAAACTCTCTCGGCTCTCGGCTCGCCCCACGCCCCCGTATGTCAATCCTGAGCGTTGCGATCCCGTGCCGGCAGAGAGTCTGCGGCAACCCAGGGGACGAAACCGGGCCATAGGCGTCGGCCTCATGCCTCGACCCATGCACAAGAACGACACCCGGCACCTTGCTCGCGCCCTTCGGCACGTGCAGCATCCCGACAATCCGCCACCCATCCGGTGTTTTGAATTCGACCTCTTGCTCAGAGACATCGCCGTCAACTGCTGCGGCTGGCGCCGGTACCGATATCAACGCAGAACTTGTCGCCCGTCGCGCGTTCGGGCCGCGCTCGAATCGGCGCGCGCTCTGTTTCTCGGTGCTTCGGGTCAATGCGATACCCCCTCTTTGAGCCACTCAACAATCGCCGGCTCGAGCTTGTCATCCAGCTCGAAGAGCTGATAACCGATCGCTCCGCCCTCATAGACGGCAAAACGCGTCAGCTTGTCTGATGTCGCGTCGTACAGCTCGCGCATCGTCTTGGTAACGAACCCGTGTCCTGTGCAAGTAACATACATCGTATGCACTTTGCCGCTGGTAAGGTAAGAGCGCTCTTGCTCGTCCGCGGGCACGTAGCCGGTGAGCAAGGCAAGCGCCCTAACGCGTGGGTCGCCAATCGATCCGCGGACAGCGTGCTCGGCCCCGTGAACAATCCCGACGACCCCAACGCGCTCCCGATCGACGCTGCTTTGCGATGTCAGATAATCAATTGCCGCTTTCGCATCCAGCTTTCCATTTGCACGCTCTTCCTTAGACAAGTCAAAGTATTTGCCCTTGTTGATGCTCTTGCCGCGGCCTCGCCAA
Organism: uncultured Clostridia bacterium; assembly: GCA_964581275.1. Lineage (GTDB taxonomy): Bacteria > Acidobacteriota > Blastocatellia > UBA7656 > UBA7656 > Onstottus_A. Next base: position 1,019 of record CAZOOE010000261.1, on the reverse strand, counting down.
TCGATGTTGAGCACCGCAAAACCAGCTCTCGCGAGCAATCGCTCAAGACCGCTGAAAACATAGCGGTCGCTGCGTCCTGAATGTAACAGCACCGCGCCCGGAGCCGGTTTTTCGGTGGAGTCCGGCAAAAGCAGGTTGCCGAATATCTTCCACCCGTCCTCGCTCATAAACGACACCTCGCGTCCGCGGCCAACAGAAGTAAGCTGTCGGCGAACCCAACCGGCAACCGAATGCTCAAGCGCCTGTCTATCGGGGAATTGGTCGGCCCATCCATCGATGATCTCTGCGCCTCGGCCCAGACCCTCAAAGACCCGTATGTCGGTGTCCGCGTGTGTCGACGCAAAGTAGACGTCCGTCATATCGCGCAACGACACCTTGTCTTCGCTGCTGACCAGGCACAGGACCGGATCATCCACCCACTCAGCCAGAATCTCTTTTGCCCTGCGGCTCAACCGACCCGACACCAATACGAAAGCGCGCACCTGTCGATGCGCGCGCGCGCAGAGCACCGCGGCATCCGCAACTGAATCCTCAGCCAGGACGGCCAGGCGATCACCGCCGTCATCAAGCTGAGCAGAAAAGCGTTTCACCGCCGACTCGAGCGATCGCTCAATGGCACGTCTCCCGGCTTTTACCGCGGACTTCTTGTTTGATCTCGGACGATTGTGCGCTGAGCCTCTCATCGGTAATTGAATGCGAGATATCGCAAGTCCCGCCGATTGTAGCTCCAGCGTAAGGCGGTCCATGCCTGCGCCAGCACTGTGTCTCTTATGTTTCCCAGCCCCGCGCGCGGGCGATGTGCTGAATACCACCACGCCGCCAACCGTCGGACCGGTTGGCTTCTGCAGGCTTGGTGTTACTGGCTCTCTCTTAGACATCGATCTGGCTGCCGAGGTCTTCGCTCCGTAAGCCTTCCGGCCCTGCTACCGCAACCGGCTTACTATCAATCACAGTCGTACGCACTCACCTTATTCCTTGACTCTCGAGCCGTTCCTTAAACCACCGATCGACGGTTGGCT
>CAZOOE010000260.1:6361-9150 GCA_964581275.1 uncultured Clostridia bacterium | reverse complement strand
CGTGTGCGCGGTTTCCCAGCAGCGAGCTCTCGTCCGAGTTTGCGAGCGGATCTTCATGCCGCGTGCGTTCGCAGGGCGGCCCCGATCGGGTGGAGGTTGACGAGGACGGCGGTCCAGACGGCCTGGAGCGTCGATTTGCGCTTGCCGAGGTAGCGGCTCTTGCGCCCTCTGTAGCGGTGGACGATGAGTCCGAGCAGTCGTTCGATTCGCGGTCGGGTGCGCGTGAGATGGTCGCGCTCGGAGGGATCGGATAACGCTTGCAGCGCGGCTTGGCGCAGGTCCTCGCGGCGGCTGATGATTATACAATGCGCTTCAGTTCGATTGCGAATGTTGGGCTAAGCCGCATTTTGTAAGGACTAAGAATGGAAGAAAAGCCATCCAGAAACCGTCTAATCGTTGGAATTAATGAATGGCTGGTCGGATGGGGCAGCTTGCGATAATGAGCGATCTTCAAACAGAGGATGACATCATAGAGGCTTGCAAGCAGGGTGATAGGGATGCATTTCACGACTTGTTTGAAGCCCACAAGGATCGGATCTATACGATCGCGTTTCATTACAGCGGCGACGAGGCGATGGCTCGCGATGTGACTCAGCAAGTCTTTCTGAAGCTGTTCACGAGCATTAATCAGTTTCATGCGAACTCCCAATTTACGACCTGGCTGTATCGCATTGTCGCCAATGCATGCACCGATGAACACAGAAGGCGAAAACGTTTTGTTCCGTTTAGTCCGGAGATCGAGGTGAGGACGATGGCGGGGAAGGGCTCGCAAGAGGAAGCCTATCACAGGCGCCAGGTGGCCGATTCGGTACGCGGCGCGATCGCAGAACTGACGCCAAAGCTCCGGCTACCCATCTTGCTCAAATACGTCGAGGGCCTTTCCTACGATGAAATCGCCGAATCGCTCGGGCTCTCGATCGGTACGGTGTCGTCGCGGCTCAATCGGGGGCACAAGATGTTGGCGCGCAAGCTGGGTCATCTGCGAAGCGAGTTCCTATCAGGGGAATGAAGATGTTTACGAGGCATATAGCGAAACAACTATCGGCGTATTGCAACGGCGAACTTGCTGCTGATCAAGCGCAACGTGTACGCGAACACCTGCGGTCGTGCGAGCGATGCCGCAAAGAGCACGACGAGATAAGACTCGGGGTGAACCTTGCTCAGCAGCTCCCGATGGCGTCGGCGCCCGCCGACTTGTGGAGCGAGATTGAACCGATGTTTGATGAGCGGGCTCGCAGGCCCGTGATCGAGCCAAGAGCCACGAGGCTTGTCTTCGCGTTCAGTTGGTACCGCATCGCTGCGGTCGGCGCCGTGCTGGTAGTTGCCGTGGCGATCGGACTGATGGTGGCTTCAAGATACATTCGTACCGTTCCGGGACCTTCGTGGGCAGTCGAGAGCTCCGGTGCGGTACGAGTCGACGGAAACAAGATCAGTGTTAAGGGCAGGCTGGCGGTTGGAGAGACACTCGAAACTGGTGACTTTTCGCTAGCGAAAGTTACGGTGAGCGAAATCGGAGAGGTTGAGCTTGATTCGAACAGTCGAATACGGCTGGTGCGGACAGGCCAGACCGAACATCGCCTGGCTCTCGATCACGGTATCATGAGGGCGACGATATCGGCTCCGCCCCGACTGTTCTTCGTGGATACTCCCGCGGCTGAGGCGATCGATCTTGGCTGCGTGTACACGCTCCAAGTCGACGATACCGGTGCGAGCGTCCTTCACGTTACACTGGGCTGGGTCGCGCTGGTACGCGATGGGCGCGAGGTTTACGTCCCTCGTTACGCGATATGCGAGGCGCGGCCAGGTATCGGGCCAGGAACCGCTTACTTCGAGGACGCTTCTGAAGTGTTTGTGCGAGCGCTTGAGAAGTTCGACTTCGAGAACGGCGGCGAAGAAGCATTACGCGATGTCATGCAGGGATCGCGGCCGCGTGATACGTTCACGCTTTGGCATCTGCTGTCTCGCGTTAATGCGGACCAGCGAGTTCAAGTGCTGAACAGAATGATCGAGCTGGTGGGCTTGCCCAAAGGGATATCTCGAGAAGGCACGCTGAACCTCGATCAGAAGATGCTCGACGCGTGGAAGGACGAGATGGATACAGTGTGGTTCTAGGATAACGAGCTCGCGACGAAGAATGAATGAACAACCACCCTTGGTGCGTGTGAGGGTTTGCGTTTTGGCGGCTTAGCGTCTTTGCGTGTCCTTTTTGTGGTCTCGCGAGCACGTCAATTATCCGTTGCAAGATGAGCAGGATGGCTTGTTCTCCAAATGAACGTGCATCTCAGTCAAAGGAGGATCGATCCTCATGGCTGGCAAACCTTCGTTAATCGCTGTTCACGCCTCGATAGAAGGATGCAAGGCTTCGAGGCCGAATTCAACGACTGATCGACTACGCAGCGGTCGGTCCGCGCTAAGCCTCGCTCACGATCCACTGACTAATGACCGATCTCAGTTCGGAAACGCGTCCGCGGCAACCGCAGTGATTTCCAGGTCGGTGGTTGCCGGCCGGCGTGAGCGTGCCTTAGTCTCGATCGTCGCGAGATGTTGATTCAACGCGTTCTCGGCTTCCGCGACCGAGATCGCCGCAGCGCTCGGATCATCAACGAGTTTCGTCCAAGCTGGCTTTTCTCCGTAGCTGTAGTCGCCGAAGATAACGACCGGCGTTCCGAAAGCCAGGATTGAGTTGTCCGTTTTGGAAAGGGTCCACTGGTCGACCCATTCGTAAATCCACTTCGCGTCTTCTTCCAGCAATCGCACGCAACCGTGAACTCCGCGGAAGCCCGGCAAAT
>CAZOOE010000260.1:0-6351 GCA_964581275.1 uncultured Clostridia bacterium | reverse complement strand
ACTGCGCAGGATGGCCCGAAAAGTAACACGGGGGAAAAGACATGCCCACCACGTCATCCAGGTTGAAACACCACGGTAGAATCCAGTTCTGGTTTACGGAGCTGCGCCTCGTTCTTGCTTTCCAATTGGCATGGTAGAGCCCAGCCGGGGTCGGTGTGGATTTCTTACCGGTGCTGGTTGGTCCCCAACGCACAAGCTTGCCCGATTCGTAGGCGCCGAACGCCTGCACCCGGCGAGAGACCACAACCAGCTTTGGGATGCTTGTTGCTGATGCGAGCTGCTTCGGAAGCGGGACCGCGCTCAGCATGTCGGTACCCGCTTTCGGGATTATCAGCGATTCGCCGACGCGAATGTGCCTTCTGTCAATTCGATTCACCTTCAACACCGCTGCGAAGGCGTCGGCCCCAAGCCTCGCTTCGAGTTCGTTGATCGACTTGCGATTCTCGATCTTGAATGCTTCAAACTGCAGCGGCATTGGGGTTGAATCAGCGACCTCAATCTTGCGGATAGGGTTCTCAGGAATTCTCAAATCCGCTTCCCGCGAGTCGAGCCCCTGCATCGGCATCCTAGCGGCATCGTGCTGTCTACTCCTCAGCGCGAGCGCGGACGCTAGCAAAGGCGCCGCGAGTATCGAGGCGAGCAACAAGACTGTGCGGGCGTTGCGTATCATAAGCCGCATTAGATGAGCCCGACAGGTATTGGTTGCTTGTCAACTATCAGTTCCCGCGCTGAAGCCTCCACGGCGGATTCAACCTGGTCACACCGGGCTAGTAAAGGCAGATCAAGTTGTCATCAGGGTCTCGCAGATAAGCCTCACGCCATAGCCATATTTGGTCGGCTGGTTCAGACTCCAACGATATACTGAGTAGACTCGGTCAGGACATTTACCGCATCGTATTCCGTCCAAAATCTCCCCACCTTGACTACCCATCGAGCCACACGGTATAAGCCTTGTTACGACGTTTGCTAAAAAGGAACCCTATGAAAACACTGCTGTTGAACCCGCCTTCGTTCCCAAATTTTGACGGCGGTGCCAGCTCGCGATGGCCCGCGTCGCGTGAGATCGCGTCTTTCTGGTATCCGGTCTGGCTCACCTATCCTGCGGGCTTGATCAAAGAGAGCCGCCTGCTTGATGCTCCACCTCACGGAGTCACTCCCGAGGAGACTATCGAAATCGCAAAGGAATACGACTTTGTGACTCTCTACACCAGCACCCCGGGATTCAAGAACGACGTAAAACTGGCCGAGATGATGAAGGCTGAAAAGCCCGACCTCAATCTTGCCTTTGTCGGGCCGCCGGTCACTTCGCAGCCTAATGAGGCCTTGAATTCATCGGGAGCCATCGATTTCGTGGTTCGCAAGGAAATCGACTACGCGCTAAAGGAGTTCGCGGAGGGCAGGGAGCTCGAAGATATTCAGGGTGTGAGCTTTCGCAAAGACGGCGGGATCGTTCACAACGCCGATCGCCCACCGCTTCACGATTTGGATTCGCTGCCGTTCGCATCGGACATTTACAAGCGCGATCTCGACATCACCAAGTACAACGTACCGTTCTTGCTTAACCCATACATCTCGTTTTACACCTCGCGAGGTTGCCCGGCTTTGTGTACCTTTTGCCTTTGGCCGCAGACAATTAGCGGGCACGCATGGCGGACGCGGAGTCCGGAGAATGTAGCCACTGAAGTCAAACGGGCGTGGGAGCTGTTCCCGAATCTTGAAGAGATTTTCTTCGACGACGACACATTTGCCTGGGCCAAGAACCGAACAATAGCGGTCTGTGAAAAGCTGAAACCGCTCAAGACGACATGGTCCTGTACTTCTCGCGTGCACACGGACTACGAGACGCTCAAGGCGATGAAGGAAGCCGGTTGTCGATTGCTGATCGTGGGTTTTGAATCGGGTGATCCGCAGATCCTCAAGAACATCAAGAAGGGCGCGAGCGTCGAGCAGGCTCGCGAGTTCATGAAGAATTGCAAGAAGCTAGGCATAGTCGTTCACGGCGATTTCATCATCGGGCTTCCGGGCGAAACGCCCGAGACAATCAAGCGCACAGTAAAGTTCGCCGAGGAACTGGACCCCGAGACGATTCAGGTGTCGATCGCCCATTCCTATCCCGGGACCGAACTCGACGACTATCTTAAAAAGAACAACTTCTTTACTCAGATCGAAGATATGACCGACGAGATGGGCCATCAGCTCCCGACCATCCAGTACCCGGGGCTCACTCGCGAGGAGATCGTGCAGGCGGTCGAGCATTTCTATGATCGATACTATTTCCGGCCGAGGATCATTTTCAGGATCGTTCGCCGCGCCGCATTCAACGGACACGAACGCAGGAGGCTGTACAAAGAAGCCAAGGAGTTTCTCCAGCTTCGAGCCAAGCGCAAGGAGTTTGTACAAGCCCAAGCCAGCCGATGACCCGCGAGTATCGAGCCTCCAAAGAAGGACCTAGCGCTGCCTTTGCACAGAGTAGAGGCAGCGCTAGCGCGCTTTTGCCTGAAACCCGGAACGACCACTTGACGGCAGCCGATTTCCGGTCCAAACACCCGCGCTTGATCATAAATGCGGATGATTTTGGCATGTCCGCTGAGGTAAACGAGGCCGTCATTCGCGCTTATAGGGAAGGGGTGCTCACCAGCACGAGTCTAATGGTGACTGGCGCTGCCTTCGAACAAGCGGTCGAGCTTGCGCGGGACAATCCCGGACTCGCGGTAGGAATTCATCTGGTCACCGTTGTCGGAAAAAGCGTGCTCCCGCATTCGGAGGTTCCCTCACTTGTCGACACGAAGGGGAACTTCTCGAACAATCCAATCGCTGCCGGGCTGAAGTATTTTTTTTCAAGGCGCGCGCGGGTAGAGCTGAGAAGGGAACTCACGGCGCAGTTTGAAAAGTTTAAAGCGACTGGCCTCCCTCTTTCGCACATCGACGGACATCTTCACCTTCATGTTCATCCGGTGATCTTCAACGCCGCGCTCGAGCTGGGCGCAATGCACGGTGCTCGGCGCATGAGGGTGCCCGCTGAGGAGCGGCGGCTGGCTCTCGCATTCGATCGAGCAAATGTTCTTCAGAAGACGGCTCTCGCGCTGCTGTTCGGCGGACTGGCGCGATATATGAAGAAGAAGTTACGAGAGCGCGGCTTCACGTTTCCTGAGCGAGTGTACGGGAATCTTCAAAGCGGTCGAATGAACGAGCGGTATTGTCTTTACGCGCTCGAGAACCTCAGTGCGGAAACGAGCGAGATGTATCTTCATCCCGCTGTTTACCCCGACGAACAATTGCTCAACAATGACGAGCGACAGTGCTCGATTGAGTTTGAAGCGCTTACGAGCAATAAGGTCAAGCAGAGAGTCCAACAGCTCGGCATCAAGCTGACCACCTACTTTGAGATTTGAGCGGAGGAGTTTGAACGGTCTTCATCAGGCGGAAGGTCGTAGCTGCCAGGGAGATTGACCTCAAACTGACCACCTGCTTCAGATTTGGACGGAGGAGTTTGTAGTACGGCCTTTTTTACGCGGAAGTTTGTACCATGTCCAGTTCATGTCTCCCTGGCAGCTTACAAACTTCTGCCTAAAAAAGGCCGTACTACAAACAAGCGAATCGATGAAGACGGCCGTAGTGTTGATCATAGCAATTGTCTCTCAAGCAATAGGCAACGTGTACCTGACCAGGGCGATGAAGGCGATCACGATGTCGAGCGCTGCGGCGGGCGAGGATTTGGTCGCTACGGCTATGCGCGCAGCCGCAAGTCCCACTTTGTGGCTGGGCACGGCGCTGTTGATTGTGTTCTTCGTGCTTTACTCTGCCGCGTTGTCGTGGGCCGATTTGAGCTTCGTGCTTCCGGCGACCGCATTCGGGTATGTGCTGAACGTCGCCGCCGGACATTACTTGTTGAGTGAATCGGTCACCCCCGCTCGCTGGGTTGGGTCGGTGATCATCACCCTGGGAGTGTTTTTGGTTTCAAGGTCCGGCGTGCGTACAATCGAGGCTCAAGGGGAGATTTTGTGATGATGACGGCGCTGATGATTGCGATTGTGGTGATCGGGGGATCGGCGGGCGATGTGTTCATAACGAAAGGCATGAAACAGATCGGAGAGATTTCAACCGTGCACCTGGGCAGGCTCGCGACAATCGCGATAAGAGTTCTTGCAAACAGGAATTTTCTCGTGGGAGTCCTGTTTATGGCATTCAGCTTCTTCGCATTCCTGGCGGTGTTGTCATGGGCGGACTTGAGTTTTGTTCTGCCGGCTACGTCTCTTAGTTTCGTCATCACCACCGTCGGAGCGAAGTTCGTCCTTAAAGAGCAGATCAGCCGCATCAGGTTGGCAGGAACGTTGCTAGTGTGTTTGGGAGTCGCCCTGATCTCGCTTCCCTAGTCTCAATGATCGCCATCGCAATCAAGCTTGTACTGGTAGGCTGCACGCTGGCAGCCAATGCCTATTATCTTCTATCGATAATCGCGGGATACAGGTTCTTTTCAACTCGGAAGCCTGCTGAGCAGGGTGATCCGCTTCCGGTATCAATAATGATTCCACTGCACGGGGCGGACTTCGAAGCATATGAGAACTATGCGGGGTTCTGCCGCCAGGATTATCCCGAGTATCAAATCGTATTCGGCGTCCGCGACGCCCGAGATTCCTCGGTCCCCATCGTTGAAGAGTTGATCCGGAACTTTCCCGATCGAGACATCGCACTCGTGATTTCCGATTCCACGATCGGTCACAACCTGAAGGTGAGCAACCTTCAAAACATGCTCGCGCGCGTAAAGCACGAACGACTGGTGATCGTAGACAGCGACATTCGAGTGCGCGGTGATTATCTTCGCAAGGTTCTGTCGCCACTTTCAGATCCGAGAGTAGGCCTTGTGACGTGTCTGTATCGCGCGGCTGAGACGCCTGACTTCGCAGCGAAGCTCGAGGCGGTGGGCATCACCGCTGAGTTTGCTGCTGGCGTTCTGATGGCATGGATGCTCGAAGGCGTGAAGTTCGCGCTCGGATCAACGATGGCGACCACCCGGACCAGGCTTGAAGCAATCGGAGGATTTTACGCACTTGCTGATTACCTAGCAGACGATTTCATGCTTGGCAATCTGATCGACAAAGATGGACACAAGGTTCGTCTCTCTCATCACGTTGTTGATACGGCGATGCAGCCGTCCGGCTTCAGGGGGATGATGCGGCATCAGATGCGCTGGGCGCGCTCCACGCGCATCTCGCGGCCAATGGGCTATCTCGGCCTGATCCTGACTTACGGAACAGCGGTGGCGCTATTAAATATCGCGGTGGACCGCGGCTCGACGTTCAGCATTGCGCTGCTCGTTACGACCCTCGCTGTAAGGTTGACGATGGCGTGGTTGATTGGCGTCCACTGGCTCGGGGATAAGATTCTGAGGAAGTACTTTTGGCTCGTGCCGGTGCGAGACCTGCTGAGTTTTTTGATCTGGAGTCTGAGTTGGGTCGGCAAGAGAGTCGAGTGGCGCGGCCGGCTATTCGAAGTCGCACGCGATGGAAAGATGATTCAGGTTTGAGGAAGGCTTGCCGAGGATGTGGAATCGTGAAGGCGCCTCGTTCGGTGTTTTTGTTTTGCTGAACGCGCCCACCACCTAAGATCCCGAGCCTTGAGCGGTCGCCTGATGTCGTGCCGCAAGCTGACCACACGCTGCCGAAATGTCCTGGCCTCGGGGACGACGAATGAACGAAGGCAGACCGCCCTCAGTCAGGATTTGCTGGAACGCAGTTATTCGGCCAATCGGCGATGACGCATACGGAAGCTCTGGAGCGGGGTTGTGCGGGATCAAGTTTACCTTTGCTCGAATTCCATTGAGCAAACGCACAAGCTTGCGTGCCTCGCGATCGCTGTCGTTGACCCCGTCCAGCATCACGTATTCAAATGTGAGCCTCTCTCGTTCGGCCAACGGATAACTCCGGCACGCTTCGATCAATTCCGCGACAGGGTATCTCCGGTTTATCGGGAACAACCGGTTGCGAAGCTCATCGTCCGGCGCGGTCAGGGAGATCGCCAATCGTGGCCGGATTTCCTCCCTTGCCAGATCGTAGATACGCGGAACGATCCCCGCGGTTGAAAGAGTAACGTAGCGCGGTGCGGTGCCGAGACCTTGCTGGTCGGCAAGCAGCCGCAACTCCCTGCCACGCCTGGATTTGAGGGCGTCGGAGTTGTCGAGGAGGCCGGTCCGGGACTGCTCGCGAAGCTGCGGCGGCTCAAGCCTGGTAAGCGGGTGGCCGTGCTGAACAGCGCGACGGGGAACTGGCAGGAACAGGTTATCGTCTCGGCTCGTCAGGCTATTCCGATCGCTTCGGAGATCTCCAATCAACAGGCCGCCCCGGTTTTTTGCAA
>CAZOOE010000259.1:0-9187 GCA_964581275.1 uncultured Clostridia bacterium | reverse complement strand
TTTTGATGAACCGGCACGGGCTTCGCCAGCTTCGGAAAGAGCCGGGCCTCGCGCTGCCTTTGATCGAGCACCTCCTGCTTTACGGCGATCAGGTGGCCGTCATCATCAACTTCCTCGACACGATCATCCCGGCGGGTGACGTGAGCTACATGTCCGGCGACGATCGCACCAATCTCGTAGCCTTTCAGCGCTGGATCACCAGTTCACGCCTGCTGAAGAAGGACAATATCGTTATCATGGTCGCCGAGAGCGTAGCGGAGGTTCACCCGCGCATTCGCCAGAACTCACGACTTGCCGCGATCGACATTCCGTACCCCGACGACGCCGAGCGGCTCGAGTTCATCAGCCATCTGCGCGCCCAGTTACCCCAGCTCGCAAGCGAAGTCACCGACGAACAATTGGCGCTCACCACATCCGGTCTTAATCGAGTTCACCTTAATTCGCTGATGAGGAGCGCGGCGACCGAGAACAACGCCCTCACCCTCGACAGCATCCGCCAAAAGAAGAAAGAGCTGATCGAGGCCGAATGCGTCGGCCTGGTCGAGTTCGTTCACCCGCGATTCGGGTTGGATTCGGTCGGCGGTATGGCTAAAGCGAAGACGTTCATGCGCTCGATTGCGGATACGATTCGCGCGGGTAACACCGAAGAGTCGCCGATGGGCATTCTGATCTCCGGGCCGGTGGGAACGGGCAAGACGTTTTTGGCTGAGTGCTTCGCGCACGATTGCGGCCTGAACGTCGTCGCTTTCAAGAACTTTCGCGAGCGCTGGGTCGGCTCGAGCGAAGCGAATCTCGAAAAGATATTGAACCTGCTTCAGACGCTTGCGCCAATAGTCGTGTTGGTGGATGAAGCCGATGCTACGCTCGGCTCGCGAGACACAGGAGGAGACTCCGGAGTAGACGCGCGAATCTTCTCGAAGCTTGCAGCGGCGATGGGCGACACCCGAAACCGCGGACGCATATTGTGGATATTGATGACCAGCCGTCCCGACTTGCTGCCCATCGACTTGAAGCGCCAGGGCCGCGCCGAAGAACACATATCGCTTTTCTATCCCGACTCCGAAGAAGACCGCCTGGCGGTGATCGAGGCGATGGTGCGCAAACACAAGATCGATCACCAGGTGACCGACTGGTCACCGCTCACCAAGAACAAGCTTACACTGTCGGGCGCCGACATCGAGTCGATGTTGATTCGCGCGCGGCGCATGGGTCGCATAGGCGGCCGCAGTGCGACCGCTCAGCAGGATATCGAGCAAGTGGCCACCGAATTCAGCCCAGCTCGCGACGAGATGGCAGTCGAGTATCAAATCCTAGTTGCGGCTCGCGAAGCTACGTCGCGTGAGATGGTTCCGGAACAGTATCGACATCTCTCGCCGGTCGAATTAAGTCAGCGGATTGAAGCTCTTCGTGCGTTCATTAGATAGCCACGGGAGGTTAGACCAATGAGGCATCATTGCGCGCAATCCGGCAAACTGGTTTCTGTCTGGATCTCTCTCGCGCTGGTATTGCAGGCATCAGTCGACAGGAAAGGCATTGATCGGCCCGGAAGATGCGGTGTGCCGTTAGCCGACTGTTGAGACATCCGATTATGAGTAAGGGCGAGGACGAGAGTCTCATCGAGGAGCTGGCAAACGGCATCACACACGGCATTGGCCTCGCTTTGAGTGTCGTCGGCCTGATAGCGCTGGTGGTTCTTTCGGTTATGCGCGGAAACGCCTGGCATATTGCCGGGTGCACGACTTTCGGCGTAACGCTTGTGTTGCTCTACGCGGCTTCAACGCTGTATCACAGCCTTCACACGCCGCGTTTGAAACGTATCCTGAAGATCCTCGATCACGCTGCCATCTACTTGCTCATCGCTGGGACCTATACGCCCTTCGCCCTGGTCAACCTTCGTGGCTTCTGGGGATGGACGCTGTTTTCACTGGTGTGGGGGTTGTCGGTCTTCGGCATCCTGTGGAAATTGTTTCACGTTGAGAGGTTCCAAATCGTCTCGACCCTGGTGTACATAGCGATGGGCTGGCTCGTGCTGATTGCAATCAAGCCGGTGATGTCTGCGGTCCCGCTGTCTGGGATAGTTTGGCTGGCGACCGGAGGCTTGTTCTACACGGTCGGAGTCCTGTTCTTCGCGCTTAAGAGAGTCCCCTACAATCACGCCATCTGGCACGTTTTCGTCATGGCTGGAAGCATCTGTCACTATCTCGCCGTAATGTTCTATGTTCTGCCCCAGGGCGCCTGATCCATCGCCCGCCCCTGTCAGGCCCTCTCCGTCGCATAAAAGTCGATAAGTCATCGACTTTATAGTAACCGTTTAAGTAGGCAAGTCGTCTTATAAACTGTTGACCGGATTTAGCGCGCGGGTCATCAATAGTTCTTTGCAAACAAACCCGGCGGGCAGGCTGCGGGTTGATGAAAAAGCCGAACAACGCTAGCGTTATTACGTTAGTTAGGTTTAGCCCAAAGTAGTCAACCTCGATCGCGCCAGCGGCTGCGGCGCGAGAAAGAACGAAGAGAAACCGGTAGGCGTTCGCAGTATCATCCGGGGCTGTACCCCGCAATTCAGTGGAGCGTGGATTGAAGCAGGCCGATAACCGCAACTCGCAGAGCACGGCTCGTCAGGCCCTGGTCGGCGAAGCCTCCGACATTGGTCGCGTCAAGTTGGATCGTGAGGCCGATGAGCGGATGAGCCGTAGCGGCGAGGTACGCTTAGATTCTGTCTCCGAGGAGCCTGCGGTTACCAGCGAGTTTGGTGGTGCCAGCGGCGAAGACGAGTTGATCAGACGGAGCCGGGCAGGGAACGGCGACAGTTTTGAAACGCTGGTGCGCCGTCACAACTCCAGAGTCTTCAGCATCATTGGCAGCTTCTTCCGTCGCCGCGACATGATCGAAGACATCGCGCAAGAGGTATTCGCCAAAGCGTACTTTTCGCTGGGCACGTTTACGCTGGGCCGTTCGTTCGAGGCGTGGGTCGCTAAGATAGCGGTGAATGCCTGCTACGACCACTTGCGTGCGCAACGGCGCCGGATCGAACAACAGTTGCCGCACGAGACGCAGCAGGAGGACGAGTGGTTCGAGTTGCAGATGCTGGAAGTGGCGCGTGACCGCCACGAAAGCTCTGAACGGCAACGCGACGCTGCTGAAATCGCTGAGCGGCTGCTGTCGAAACTCGACCCCGAAGATAGGCTGGTTGTCGTACTCATTGACCGGGATGGGTTTTCGGTCAAGGAAGTCTCGGAGATGACCGGCTGGGGGCAGTCTAAAGTTAAGGTGCGAGCTTTTCGGGCGCGCCGCGTCCTAAGGGCGGCAATGAAGCGACTGGTCCTCAGTGGAGAGCGAATGCAGAGGAGTAAGAAGAAATGACCGACAAGCTGGGTAGAGAACCGAATGTGGTATGCCGGCAGGCCCGAAGGCGATTTGCCGCGCTTGACGATGGAGCCGCCGACTCAACGAGTCTGAGCGTCACCGATCGAGCGGCAACTAATCGCCACGTGCAGATGTGCTCGCGATGTTCGTTCGAGTACAGGCTGTTTGTGCTGCAGCGAGCTACTCTAAATGCGGTGGCCGCCGAGCCGATCACGCCTGATGAGGATTTTTTTAAAGGACTCCGAGCGCGAATCGCGCGTGGTCCAGAACTCTCCCTATCGCGTCGGCCCGATGAATCGTGGGCTGCCGCTTTGCTGGTTACCGCGCGCCAGCTTGTTCCGGTAATGGCAGTGCTGCTGCTTCTTCTGATGGTTGGGGCTACGGTGCTGTGGAGTCAGCCGACAACCGAAACGAGCCAGGCAGCAGTGGTCCGCCCAAGAGAGCGAGTAGTGTTTCCTGATATGTACGATTATCCCGAGCCCACGCGCGACGACGTGCTCGAGACCTTAGTCGCAGTCGAGGAGAAGGAAAATGGAAAGTAGCACCTACAGCCAATCGAAGGCGCGGCTGATCGTTGTTTCGGTGTTTGTGATCGGGTTCGCCGCCGGAGCCTTGTCGCTGAATCTTTATGAACGACTGACAAGTTCGAGCAAAAAGGAGAGCCCGCGAGGCAGCTCCGAATTCCTCATAAAGCGGATGAACGAGGAGGTCGGTCTTGCCTCCGATCAACAGGAACAGATCAAAAAGATCCTTGACGAGACCAGCGATAAGTACAGAGAGCTACGGAAGGAATTGGATCCGGCGATCAAGCCGTTTGAGTCACGATTCAACGCGGTACGTCAAGAGTCGCGAGACCGTATTCGCGCGCTGCTAACTCCGGAGCAGCTTCCCAAATACGAAGAGATGGTCAAGAAACACGATCAGATCCGTGAGCAGGAAAGAGAGCAGCGGTCTAAGAAGTAGTCGGCGCCAGTCGATTGTTGCAAGCCGATACGTTAGCCCAGCCCCGTTGTGTGTGTGTGTTCAGTCGGCAGCCCCCAGCTCGTAGAAATGGAACTTGTACACTGCGCCAGGTGAATAGAAGAGAAGAATCAAAAACAATGAAAAGAATAACCTCAACTGCCCTCTGCTCCCTCTTACTGATAGTCAGTCTTATTGGTTTCGATGGTTCCGGTCCGGTTTACGCTCAGGGCTTAATCGAACTGCGCGGCACGGTAGTAGACGAAACAAATGCCTATATCGCAGCGGCGCCACTCACGCTTGATGACGGCAAGGGCCAGAAATACACCGCGGTGGCCGACGATCATGGCCGTTATCGCTTCAGCGTTAAGCCGGGAGTATATACGCTGACCGCCGAAGTGGAGGGCTTCGCCAAATACTCCGAGCAGATCGACCTCACTTCAAAGCCAAACGGGGTCTTTGATGTGAAGCTGAAAGTCGTGCTTGCTGAACAAGTCGAGGTAAAGGACAACGCGGCGACGATTTCTACTGATCCGGATAAAAACCTGTCCGCGATCACCTTGACTGAGAAAGACCTCGAGGCGCTGCCCGACGACCCAGATGAGTTGCTCGAAACTCTCAAGCAGATGGCAGGCGCGGCTGGCGCCGATGCAAACGTTTTTGTCGGAGGCTTTCGCGAGCGAGGCCAGATTCCACCTAAAGAAGCCATTCTAAGAATCAACATCAATACGAATCCATTTTCGGCCGAGCACTTTGAGACCGGGTTGGGCCGCATTGAGATCATTACCAAGCCTGGCGTCGATACCTATCATGGCGGCTTCAATTTGAGCTTCAATGACGAGTCGCTGAATGCCCGCAACCCCTATGCCTCATTCAGGGCGCCGCTGCAATACCGCCGGTATGGTGGCTACTTCAGCGGGCCGATCATCCGGAATCGGGCTGGGTTCTTCTTCGATTTCTCGCGGAATGAGACCGATGAGAACGAGGTGGTCAACGCGATAGTTCTCAACCCGACTACGCTACAGCCTCAGCCGTTCCTCACTACATTCCTGACCCCGATACGCGGCTACAACTTCTCTGTGCGCACCGATGTTCTCTTGACCAAGAAGCACACGATCG
This sequence comes from uncultured Clostridia bacterium, assembly GCA_964581275.1. Taxonomy (GTDB): domain Bacteria; phylum Acidobacteriota; class Blastocatellia; order UBA7656; family UBA7656; genus Onstottus_A. Next base: position 3,745 of record CAZOOE010000259.1, on the reverse strand, counting down.
GACTTCAGTTCCGCCATTCGGAGAACGACAGGGTGAGCTTGGGCGGCAACGGCTTCTACCTGCCCGAGCGGGCCTCCAGAACTACATCTCACGAAGACACACTCCGCTTTTCGCTTACGACGATTGCAAGCGAACATGCAGTCAACGAGATCCGTATTCAGGCAGGCCGCCGGCCAAGCAGATCTCGCGCGGTCTCGAGTGACATAGCCATCAACGTACTCGATGCATTCAGCAGCGGCGGCAGCCAGAGCTTTTCAGACAACATAAACCGAAATCTCGATCTCGCTGAAATTCTTACCTATACCCACAGGACGCATACGTTCAAGACCGGCTTTACCGCCGAAGCTAATCAGTATGAGAACCTCAATCGTTCAAACTTCAACGGCACATTTACGTTCAGCTCGCTCGACCAATACGCCGCCGTGCTTCGCGGAGACCCGGGCGTCCACCCGTCCCAGTTCTCAACCAATCGCGGCGATCCGTTCCTGGGATTCACACAATGGGAGTACGGGGCCTTTCTGCAGGACGATTGGAAAGTATCACCGAAACTGACGCTCTCATTTGGGCTCAGGGAAGACTTCCAGACTCACCTGCAAGACAAAGTGAATTTCTCGCCTCGCTTCGGAGTCGTTTGGGCTGTCAACAAAAAAACCAACATTCGAGGCGGCGGCGGTGTCTTTTATAACCGGCTCGATACAGGGATAACATCAGATGTGACGAGATTCGACGGCGGGCATCAGCAGCAATTCGTCGTTCAAGAACCGGACTTTTTTAGAAATATTCCGAATACCTTTGGCTTGGTTGCGCAGATTCAACCGACCATCCGCACCAAGGTGGAAGACTTGAATGCGCCGTACACAATTCAAGGAAATATCAGTTATGAGCGACAGTTGCCGAAGAACATGTTCGCGTCCGTTTCGTACGACGTGTTCCGAGGCGTCCATCTCCTTCGCTTGCGAAACATCAATGCACCGCTTGGGTTTGAAAACGGGCAGCCGATACTTCCGTCTCCGGGCGACGGACCGATACTTCAGTACGAATCCACCGGCTTTTCCCGACGGCATCAGATTCGAACCGGGGTGCGAGCAAACATAAATCAAAAGATCAATCTTTTCAGCTTCTACACCCTGGCATGGTCGCACAATGACACGGACGGCTCGGGCACCGCACCGGCCAATCCGTATGACTTCTCGACTGAATACGGACGAGCAAGCTCGGATTACCGCCATCAGCTTATCTTCGTCGGAAACTTCACTTTGCCCGGTGAAGTGCGCCTTACGCCGAACATCAACATTAGAAGTGGGGGCCCGTTCAATATCCTTACAGGGCGTGACAACAATGGCGACAGTGTGTTTTCAGATCGGCCGGCATTCGCAAATCCCGGCGATCCCGGAGCGATAGTAACCCGCTTCGGCACATTCAATCCCAACCCCCTCCCAGGCGATGAGATCATTCCTCGAAACTTCGGCCGGGGACCAGGTTCGATTAACGTGAATCTCGGCGTATCAAGGACGTTCGGATTTGGCCCGCCGCCTAATAACTTCCCCGGGATGTCCGCCGCAAATCGCGCCCAACAGGGACGGCAACAAGGAGGCCAGCAAGCACAGAACCAGCGTGGAACAGGCGGTCGTGGCGCGCAAGGTGGCGGCGACCAGGGTGGACGGACAGGCGCAAACGCCGGAGGTCAGGGCCGGGTCGGGCAAGCTGGTGGCGGCCCTACGATGGTGATGACCGGCGGAGGCGGGATGATGGTCATGGGTGGCGGCCCCGGGGGCTTCGGCGGCAACCGGCACAAATACAATCTGACGATCAGCATCAACGCTTCGAATGTGCTAAACCACTTCAACGAAGGCCGCTTCAACGGCACACTCACCTCGCCCTTCTTTGGACGATCCAATAGCGCCAGCGGAGGGGGCGGCGGATTTGGAGGGTTTGGGGGCTTTGGCGGATCGCGAAGAATTGACCTGAGCATGAGATTTAACTTCTAAGCGTACGCCAACCTTCGTTTGTTTTGCTTGAGTCCAACTATGCGGCCACATCCCGCGTTCGCCGATAAACTGGAGTTTTCTTGCACAATTTGAGAGGAGCGAGAAGTACATGAACAGAGTTCTTGGATTATTGTTTTCATTGGCGGTGATAGCCGCTAGCGCAACAGTCGCTTCGCCGCAAGATCAACCACCGCCGCCACCTCCGGGATTCGGCGGAGGCGGCCAGCGCGTAGTGCAGTTTCAGATGCCAACGTTCGCCGAGCTCGATAAGAACAAAGACAAGAAGATCAGTAGGGATGAGTTCCCCAGCCAGTTTCCACCGCAGATGTTCGACAGGATTGACACGAACCACGACGGATCGATCGATGAAGAAGAGTGGAAGACAATGACCTCGCAATTCGGTGGCGGCCGGGGCGGAGGTGGAGATCGGATGATGGTGGCGGGACCGAGACTTGGCGAGAGCTTGATCAAGCTTCTGGACGCCAACGCCGATGCCAAAGTGTCGCGCGAGGAATTTGCCAAGATCGTCTCGTTGTTTGACGCACTCGATAAGGATCATAGTGGCGATCTATCGCAAGACGAGCTGAACGGCCTCTTCCGCGTTGTGAATGAGGTCCAGACTCAGGCAACCGGCGGGGTCGAGGTGAACAACCTGTTTGAGAAATACGACAAGAACAAAGATGGCAAGATAACCGCCGACGAAATTGGCAACGAACGCATCTTTAAGTCGCTCGATCTCAACAAAGACGGCGAGGTAACGAGAGCGGAGGCTGACACGGCTCTAAAGCAAATCAAGAAAGCCAGCGACGCGAAGAAGGCTTCGCCCCCGAACAATTAGTTGCTTGTAACTTAGCTTGTAACAACTATTTCGCCAGTGGCGAGTCCGATATGGTCCGACGAGCTGCCAGCTTGTCGTGCCTGGTCCGACGAGCTGCCAGCTTGTCGCGCCCATTGATAACGGTGCCCCGATCCTCGACAAGCTGGCAGCTCGTCGGACTAGCTAAAGCTTTAACTCTAAACCTGGAAACAATGAGAGGAGTGACGAGCTTTCAGAGCTCATGACTCCTCTTTGTTTTGAGGATCAAAGTGCGGCGCGATAGCGCTTCGGGATCAATGCTCAAAGCTATCATATTCGACTGCGATGGCGTCATAGCCGACACCGAACCGATTCACATGGAGGCGTTCGGACGGGTGCTGGCCGAAGAAGGTATATCGCTCACCGAAGACGACTATTACGCGCACTATCTTGCGCTTGACGATCGAGCCTGTTTTGCGAGGGCGTTCGCTGAGCAACGAGCCTCATTTTCACAGGACCTGGTGAACGAATTGATCCGCCGCAAGTCCGAATATGTCGAAGTGATCATGCAGGCCGGACTCGAAATACTGCCAGGTGCCGAAGATCTGATTCGCCGAGCCGCCGAATGCTATCCGTTAGCGATTGCTTCGGGAGCGCTTCGAGCGGAAATCGAAATGGTAGTGAACTATGGCGGCTTCCGAGATTGCTTTCAGGTAGTAGTCAGCGCCGAAGACGTCGCGCGAAGCAAACCACACCCAGATCCGTTCATCAAGGCGCTTGAACTTCTCAATCTGAGAAACCATGACCGCATCGGCTCTCGCGAGTGCCTGGTGATCGAAGACTCCATCCACGGCATTCGCGCGGCGCACCAAGCGGCGATGCGATGCGTCGCTGTAACGAACTCCTATCCCAAAGAAAAACTCTCCGAGGCCGAAGTTAGTGTCGGTAACCTCCGCACGCC
>CAZOOE010000258.1:0-9233 GCA_964581275.1 uncultured Clostridia bacterium | reverse complement strand
TTCCGACCTGCCTTTCTCACGCTGTCGGTTTGAAAGCGATTGATATGCTCACCCCGGTTGAGGTGTTCAAGGATACTTGGCAGCTCATCAGCACGGTTGGCTGGGATGAGGATTGAGATGGGACGTCCGACTACTTCCTCAGCTGCGTAGCCGAAGAGGCTTTCTGCTCCCGCATTCCAACTGAGAATCGTTCCGTCCAGAGTCTTGCCGATGACCGCATCATCGGTTGATTCGACGATCGACGCAAGAAGGGAGAGGGCGTGCTCGGCGGCTTTCCGCTCGGCGACGATTCCAGCTAGCACGAAAAACGTGATGCCATTTGTAGCCACCGACACTTGCAGGAGTAACAGCGAATCGTTCGGACTTTGATCGACGATCGGTCCCAACCCCAGCTTTGTTCCCCAAATTGCCATGCCCGAAAACAGCGCAATTGCGGCCGCGACGCCGCGAGGTCCTAGCCGAAACGCTGCCCACAAGAGAAAGGGTACTATGAGCCGGGCCAGAGCAACGTTGATGAAATTCGATGGAAGCGCTTCCCTGAAGACAATTGTGGAAGCGACAGACAGCAGACTCAGCAAGAGCAACGCCTCGGCCACTCTGCTGGGAGCCCAACGCTCAGGGGGCTTCTTTACCCAGGTGAGCACCAGCGGAGCGACCACGAGCGCCCCCACTCCATCACCGATCCACCACGTTAACCACAACCGGCCAAAATGGGACCAGATTGCCGCGCCGCCAAGACAAAGGCTTGCATTGCCAATCGTCGCGCTCACCATGGGACTGACAAGTACTGCGATGAGCACAAACTTCAAAACATCCTTTGCGCGATAGAAGGGGCTGTGAAATCCAACAAACCGATGAAGTAAGAACGCAGCGCACACGGCTTCCAGGGTGTTGCCAATTGCAATGGCGGCCGCCGTCGCAACTATCTCCCCGGTCGCCAGGTTTGCGAGAAATGCACCAACCAGGACGGCCGGTGCGATTCGATACCCCAACCATAAGACAGCAGCTATTGCGATACCGGTTGGGGGCCAAACCGGAGATACGCTGGCGTTCAAAAACGCGAGAGACAGGCCCAGCTTTGCTGCGGCAAAGTAGACGGCGGCGACCGCCGTCATACAGAGAATTGGTCTGGCGTATCCAGAACCCGTGAGAATGTCGGTTTGGAGACGCGAATGCGCCCTGGGCCCCAAACCGGCCTGCGTACTGCTTGCTTGAGGAGTAGGGTCCATCTACGGCTCAAATCCCAATGGCTAAGGACGCCATTTTTGGGCAGCGGGTCAGTTTGAGATGAAGTTCAGAGTACAAACCTTAGCTTGCTTGTTTCGTTCGCATGATCACTAAGAGCAAGCTAGAGCTTGTACTCTGAACCTTAGACTGACGCACCACCCAATGTTTGAGAAGCGTTCCAGCCTCTATCAACTCTCGTGCTTCGGAGTCGGGGCTGCGAACTCTATCACAAGATCAAACAACGCGAGAAGGCCAGATCACTACTTTTTGACCTCAGCGCCCCAGATTCGAGAGTGGCTGAGCAGATCTCCTATACCACCACTGAATACCACGACTGATGCCTGTTCGTTTAGACGTATTGAGACTGCGGGCCGACATCGTCTGAGTAGAGTACGCAGCGTCCCATTCTAATACTTCATTTCGCGACTCGCGATTCGTCGTCAACCATCTGACTGTTGGACAAGTCCGCGCGCCGCGGAACAGACCTCGTGCTGCAAATCAACTTTACGCTTTTCGTCCAACGCGCAGCTTAGAGAATAGTGCGGTACAGGCATTGCCCAATGCTATTGGGGGATGCTCAAGTTGTCTTGTTTTCGGTCACAGAGTACGGGCCAATTCTCGCAACGTGGGAGCGCTTAAACTTCGCTAATCGCAGTAGCGGCTTGGAGCCTTCTACTAACGGAGGGAACGTGGGGTGCGATATCAACAGAATCGGCGTTCAGCCGTGAGACGCCCTCGCCACAGTTGATTCGAGCCGCGAGATTTACGTTGATACGTGGGGATGCGCAGATGATAACCATCCGGATGAGTGTGCTAGCCATCATTATCGTTATCGTTGTCACTTCCCAACTGAGTTGCGTCATTGAGGCACCGCCAGCCGGGAAGACAGACGGAAATGCAAATGTCCGGGAACGGGTGCCGGCGCCACCGGTTCCCTCGGCTGATACGCCTACGAGCGTTGCGTCAAACGACACCCAGCTCACTCTGCCAATTCTTGATGCCTTCTTCGCGCAAGAGACTTTTGAGGGTCAGCTAAAAGCGAAGCTGCAGCTAACGGACCAGCAGATCAAGGCACTCAAGGACATTGCGCGCGTGGAAACGGCGAGGCTCCGCGAGAGCGACAACGAGGCATATTCCGGTTCGGCAAAAGCCGCTCGAGAGGAAGCCTATCAGCGGATAAGCTCGGCAATCGGCCAGAAAAAACTTCGAGAGCTGACAGCTTTCGTAGCCGAGAGATGGGGCGACAAACCTGACATCAACGGTTCAGCCCTAGCGCCGCAAGACACTAGAATAGTAGTCAATGCACCGGCTTTCCGAATGGATCTGTTCGAAGACGGCAATCTGATTAAATCGTACAGAATCGGCATTGGCTATCCGGAGTTTCCGCTTCCAACCGGGTTGCGTAAAGCTGACACCATTATTTTCCGCCCTGCCTGGACACCGCCCGATGAACCATGGGTGGAATCAACACATAGCAAGGTGAAAGTCGGACAACGAATAGAGCCGGGGGCTAAGTTGAATCCTCTCGGACCGATCAAAATCCCGATAGGGTTGCCGTCGTTGATTCACGGCGGCAAGAGTCCAACAAAGATCGGAAACTTCGCGTCGCACGGGTGTATCGGTCTGACCGATGCGCAAGTTAAGAGCTTCGCCGAACTGTTGGCGCGGCTTGGCGGTACCCAACTCTCGAAGGATCAGATTGTCGAATATGCGAGAAAGGGTACAGAGCCCAAGCCGCTAAAGCTTACCAGGCCGGTGCGGGTGGAGCTGCGTTATGAGACGGTCACGGTAGAGAGCGGCCAATTGCACATTTACCGGGATGTGTACGATCGTGGCTCGAATACCGAAGATCACTTGCGTAGTGTGCTGCAGAGTTATGGCGTGTCTGCCGCCCAATTGAGCGAGGCTGAGCGCGCGGAAGTTATGGCTGGACTGACCAAGATGGGAGTGGGTGTTGCCCGCAAGCCTGTTGGACGCCCAGCTCCCGCTACCAACCCAACCGGGAAGGTTACTCGAGCAATCAGGGGTGAAAAAGAAGTGATTATCGACCTGGCGGTGCTTGCCGGCAAAGGCTACCCAGCGCCGGTTGATATTGATACTGGAACTGCGCCCAAGAAAGCCCCGGTTCGCTCTCGGCGCAGGAAGTGACTCTTGGATCTCCTTTACTTACCTCCCTCCCAGCAGGGGATAGGGGTCAATCGGATCACCTCCGCTCCACTTAAGCGGAGAAACAAGCTTCGAGATGGCGAAGTGCAAGTGAAAGTTTCCGACGCCGGCGTTTCCGGTGTCGCCAACATAACCGATTACATCACCGCGGTGTAGTTGCTTACCTTCGATCATTCCGTCGGCATAACGCATCAAATGAGCGTAGTAGAATGAATAGCGGTGCGACGGATCTAGTTGATAAAGAGTCGTTCCGCCGTTGGCGCTTTGAAAGAGCTTGAGTACGACCCCATCGCTCGTTGCCAACACCGCTGTTCCCTGGGGCGCCACTATGTCGAGTGCTTGGTGCAGTCGCCCGCCACCGCGTTCTTGATTGAACGTATCGCGCAACTGGCTTGGCGTAACTCCGGCTACTGGTATGAGCAGCTCCATCGCAAAGAGGTTATTGAGATCCGCATTGCTCACGGAGCTAGGAAGTTCAGCCGGCGGCGTGGGTTTGTCCTTAGCGGTTCTAGGCGAAGCAATCCATTTGCTTGATTCAAGGGGCGCGGAGGACTTTGATTCAATTCTATGAAACCGTTGCGAGACGAGTAGGAATAGAAAGCCCGAAATCACAGCCAGCCAAACCGCGACCAGCACCATTACAATAAATCGCCGGGCGCGAGGCTTGCGGCGCTCCGTCACGCGAACGCTCGGGCGCGCCGCTCTTCTCTCAAGGTAAGGGTTGTCCACCCTTTCCTATATCGCCACTCGTCTTCCAGTCAACAACTGAAAGACAAGCACTATCAACGCAACCACGAGGAGCAAGTGGATAAACCCACCCATCGTGACGCTGCTTACCATTCCCAGCAACCACAGAATCAAGAGTATGACGAAGAATGTCCAAAGCATGTTGAGTACCCCCAGTCGTTTTTGAATTGCCTGATGACTTACGCATCAGGCTGCAATCGTGAACCTGCTCTCGGCCCCCCGGAGGGCCTTGTTGGGTTGACCGGCAGGCTGTTGCCCAGCGCCCGAACGGTCAACTCCAGTACGGTGCACCCGACGGCGACTCCGAAGAGTGTTGTGAGAAGTCCCAAAATGATCAGAATCATGGCATCCTCCGCAGTCACCCAATGCGTACACGAATAGGACCGACCAGGTTTGTTTTCTATTTCACCTTATCGGCTCCTGCGGCCTCGAGAATTCTACGCGCCTGATCAGAACGGTCATCATGAGTGTAGACGCCGAGCAGGATTCCACCCTTTTCAATTGCCTCGCTGTAGAACCGCGCTTCGTGCTCGGGAATCCCGAGACCTATCAGACCTCCGGTCAGGCCGCCCGCCGCCGCTCCGGCGCCCAGACCGGCGAGAGTTGCGACAACCGGGCCCGCAGCAACCAGGGCGAGTCCGGGAACAACAACAACTCCCATTGCGACCAGTCCGGCGGCGATGGCCCCGAGCACCCCGCCGATCGCCGCGCCGGTGGCCACGCCTTCCGGTGCTTTGGTAGCCATTTGAAGGGCAAACTCGCGACCCCGCGTGGCGTCCGACATCAACAGACTGATGTCGTCACGCGAAAATCCGTAGTCTATGAGACTCTCCACTGCGTGCTCTGCTGCAGATCGTGTCTTGTACAATCCAGTAACAAGTGTCGCCATACAAAAGCCCCTCCCTGTCGGCTTGATATCAAAATGACTGCGGTGCAACGCGAATGCCATCGCCACGGTTCTTTACTTGCTCACGGTTGGTCTCATCCGCCGTAGGCTATTAGGTCAGATGGGCCGACTCTTTGTATTCGATCTATTCACTCGCCGCCTGGTCCACACTTCAACATGGCATCCGGGTTGCGAATCAACGGATTCACCCTCTAGCGTCGAGATCAGATGTAGCCTCATCGAAGGCTGGCGTATCAAACGAGGACTCGCTCGTATCGAAATCCGACGCTATCTTGAGGCGCAGATTTAAGGATGCAGTGGGAAGGAGGAACCATGCCCGAGAAGAAACATTTGAGAGGCGTGAGCGAGAAGGAACAACGTCAATACGAACACATCAAGGAATCGGCGCAGGAGTCCGGCCGTTAACGGCAAGCGTGCTAAGGAGGTTGCCGCTCGAACAGTCTTGAAACAGCACAAGGACAAAAGTCATAAGTAAGGCCGGTAGTCTGCAATGATAAGAAAGCCAGCGAACTGAGACTACTATGAATCATACCCTGCGACTGGGGCTTTGGAAGCGTGTCTTGTTTGACGTCGCAACTGAATGCTAACATCGAGCGAAACTAAGAATACTGAAGCCTTCGATCAAAATTTGACATTCGGGCATGAACAACCTTCACCCTCAAACCTATGAGGAATTCCTAAGACTGGCCGAACAGGGCACGGTTGTGCCGGTGGTGAAGCGCGTTATGGCGGATCTCCTCACCCCGGTTGCCGCGTACCTTAAGATCGAACGGCTCAGTCCGTATTCTTTTCTTCTCGAATCAGTCGAAGGAGGAGAGAAAGTTGCGCGCTATTCGTTTCTCGGATTCGATCCCGAGATCATCGTCCGCAGCCGCGCAAACAAGGTCACAATCGAGAGGAATTCGAACCGGGAGGAGACTGATGAGGGGATGCTCGGCGTACTTCGACGCCTTTCCGGGCAGCATATCCCGGTGCGCTTCGCCGACCTCCCTCCGTTCGTCAGTGGCGCGGTCGGCTACCTGAGTTACGATGCGGTGCGCTGGTTCGAGAAGATTCCCGATGCTCACCCTGACGACATCGGTATCGACGACGCGGTGATGATGTTCTTCTCACGTCTGTTGGTCTTCGATCATGTGCGTCACCAGATTCACGTGATCGCCAATATCTTGACCGGAGGCAAGACCGATGATCTCGAACCCGCCTATCAAAAGGCGATCGACGACATCGAAGCGATGGAGGCTCGGCTTGAGGATCCGATTGAGCCGTTGCCGCGTCGGCCGGCGTCAGGTGACTCGCAAGTGCGCTCGAACCTGACCAGGCAGCGGTTCGAACAAGCTGTGACTGCCGCCAAGGAGTACATCGCCGCTGGTGACATTTTTCAGGCGGTGCTTTCGCAGCGATTCGAAGTCGGCCTGAGTGCGCATCCCTTCGAAGTCTATCGCGCATTACGGGTCGTCAATCCCTCGCCCTACATGTTCTTCCTGAAGATAGAGGATCAGTCGATCATCGGCGCGTCGCCCGAGATGCTTGTGCGCGCGAGCGGTCGCCGCATCGAGTATCGCCCGATCGCAGGAACCCGACCTCGCGGCGCGACTGAAACGGAAGACATGCTCCTCGGCGAAGAGATGCGAGCCGACGAAAAAGAGGTAGCCGAGCACGTGATGTTGGTTGATCTTGGACGCAACGACCTTGGCCGGGTGGCCGCCTATGGCTCAGTCGAGGTCACCGATCTGATGATCATCGAGCGGTACTCGCACGTGATGCACCTTGCATCAGCGATCAAAGCGCGACTGATGGCGGGGATGGACCGGTTCGATGCGCTAGCGGCGTGTTTTCCGGCGGGAACTGTAAGCGGCGCGCCAAAGATACGGGCGATGGAGATCATCGACGAGCTGGAGCCGACACGTCGGGGAGTCTACGCGGGATCGGTGATGTATCTGGACTATTCCGGGAACCTCGATTCGTGCATCGCGATTCGGACAATACTGACGAAAGACGGACGCGCATACTTTCAAGCCGGCGCGGGGATAGTTGCGGATTCGGTGCCAGAAACTGAGTACGTCGAAACGGTCAACAAGGCTCGAGCCATGCTTCAGGCGATAGAGATGGCGGAAGGAAAGTAATCTCGCGATTCAGGCGACAACCGGCCAGAGATCCGAACCCGAATCCCAATTTGGAGTGCGGTGGCGTCTTTGCGTTGCCACCGCTTTTCATTGTCGCCCACTAAACGACAGAAGGCGGTGGCGACGCAAAGACGCCACCGCACTCCAAAGATTTGGCCGTTGGCATCTACAAGTATCAGCACAAAATCAGGACACCACGCGGCATTCAAACCCCGCCGTACTGCTTGCCGCGAATCTGTCTGTGCTCAGTCAAAACCAACCACGCGGGAGCACTCGCCTCTCAAAAGAAAAAAGGAGCGACTCCAAGGAGCCGCCCCTTTGAGAACCAAACTGCCTGGCGTTGTCTTTACCAGTTAACGCCGAGCGAAAAGCTAATCTGACGCGCCGCACCATTGGTGGTGCTGTCCCCGCCGGTGGTTTGGCTGATTCGACCAAACGTAGTGGCTTCAAAGCTCTGGTTGCCTATGACGAAGTTTGGATGGTTGAACACATTGAAGATCGTCATAGTGAACTGCACATTGCCTCGCTCGCTGAAGTACGTCCGCTTGGACAGATTGAAGTCCGTCTCGGTGAAATTTGGACCGAAAAGCGAGTTCAGCGGGAAGTTGCCGAACGTGCCCGGAGCTGGCTGGACGAAGATGCCCTCCTTGAGCCTTGCGCTTGACAGGGTCACCGCCCCAGTAACCGGGTTGGTGGCGGTAACAATGTTCAGCAGGATCGGGTTGATGAAGAAGACACCTACCGGTGTGCGAAACACACCGAGATTCTTCTTGAACTCTGCAAATGTCATCGAGCCCAACTGAGCAGCGCTAACAATACCCCCGGTGGTATTGAAGCCGTTAAAGCTCGACCGGGCCGGTGATGAGGTACTCCCCGTCCCGGCAGTAACATAGAAAGGAGTTGGGGTCTGCAAGGTTACAATAGCCCCAGCCGTCCATCCCTCGATTACCTTTCGAGCTGGCGCCCAGGGGCCGCTAAGGCCGTTAAGGAAGCGACGCCCGCTGCCGAATGGCAGGTCATAGACCACATTGGATACAAAGCGGTGCCTCTGGTCCTGACCCGAGTTCTCGTAATCGAGATGGAGATTCCTGAGCGTGCGGAAAGCGGTCAGCGTGCTCTGGTTGTTGATAGTGCCCGTGCCATCGTTTAGCGTTCGGGAGAGGGTGTAGTTGGCCTGGAAAGAGAGTCCTCCCGCGAACCTACGCCGGATTTCTATCTGAAGCGACTGGTACTTGGAGTACGAGAAGTTTCCCAGGACCCGGGCGAATGCCGCGTTCGGATTGGTCACGAAGAAACTCGGCGACAGCATTGCGCGGCCATTCTTGTAAGTGGCGCTGTAGGCAAGCGTGTTTGCCATCGCTCCTATGTTGTTTTGATTTAGGTTGGTAATGAACGTCGAGTTTGTGAACGAAGAGGCCGACGAAACGCCTGTGAAGAGTTTGGTAAACGTCGGCAGGGCGACCTGGCCAGGCAAACCGGTATTGGCGAACGTACAAGGTGAGCAGTTCGGGTTGGCAGTTCTGAAGATCGTCAGGTTATTCTGCGCGTTCAAGAACTCATTCAGGAAGCCGTTCTCGAAGATGTTGGTTTCGTTGTAGTCAACCGCGCGGTAAATCTTGGCGGCATGGTTGGCTGCGTATCGAATCTCGATAGCGGTGTTGGAGCTAATCTCGCGCTCGATGCCAAACGACCACTGCTGGACGTAAGGCGTGCGCAGATTCGGGTCGAACGCCCAAAGGCCATTCCCAATCTGTGTTGTTCCATTCCCCGGGAATAGTTGAAAGTTCTCCGCAGAGGTAATTGGAACCTTGAAGGTCGGGGTCGTAAGGGGCACGCCCGCATCGGTCAGCACGCCCGTCGGACTGCTGTTGGCGGTGGTCGCAATCAGACCCGGGTTTGTGGTGCCGGTGCCGAGCGCATTGCTCACGACAGTAAAGCCGTCTCGCAAGTAGCTGATCGAATAGCCGGCGCGAATCGAGCTTCTGCCCTCTCCTCCGAATACCCAATGCAGCGGACCGCTTTGGAAATTTGGCGAGTAGGCAAAGCCGATGAACGGAGCAAAG
>CAZOOE010000257.1:0-9261 GCA_964581275.1 uncultured Clostridia bacterium | reverse complement strand
GCGAAGGACGAAAGTACGTCATCACAATCCCACCGCCGAACGTTACTGGTTCGTTGCACATAGGCCACGGGCTCTGCTACTCCATCCAGGATGTGTTGATCCGATGGAAGCGAATGCAGGGTTACGACACGCTTTGTGTCCCCGGCACCGACCACGCCGGAATCGCAACTCAAAACGTGCTCGAAAAGCAATTAAGCAAAGAAGGGCTCACCCGGCACGATCTGGGTCGCAAGAAATTCGTCGAACGAACGTGGCAGTGGGTGCATGAGTACGGCGGCGTAATTCTATTACAGCTTCAGCGGCTGGGCTGTTCGTTTGACTGGGACCGCTCGCGGTTCACGATGGACGAAGGGTACATCGATGCGGTGATGGAGTGCTTCGTTCGCTGGTGGGAAGGGGGGCTGATCTATCGCGGCAAGCGCGTCATCAATTGGTGTCCTCGCTGTCTCACCGCGATCTCGGATATCGAAGTCAACCACGAGGACCGGACCGGCAAGCTCTACCATGTTCGTTATCCGTTTGAAGATGGCTCAGGTCTGGTCGTGGTCGCTACGACCCGCCCGGAGACGATGTTGGGCGATACCGCGGTGGTTGCGAATCCTTCGGACGAACGATACCAAAAGCTGTTTGGCAAGACGATGATACTGCCGCTTGTTGGGCGAAAGATTCTGCTATTAGCCGATGACTACGCCAGACCCGAGTTCGGAAGCGGGGCGGTAAAAGTAACGCCGGCCCACGACGTGAACGACTTTGAAGTGGCTATGCGGCACAACCTGCCCAAGATAATCGTGATCGATGAGAATGGGCGAATGACTACAGACGCGGGCGATCGGTACGCCGGTCTTGATCGCTTTGAAGCGCGCCATCGTGTGCTTGAGGATCTGACTGCGCAAGGCTTGATTGAGAAGATTGAAGACTACACGCTGCCTGAAGCAACTTGCGATCGGTGCCACACGGTTATTGAGCCTCTACTTTCCGAGCAATGGTTCGTGCGGATGAAGGAGCTTGCCCAGCCGGCCATTGACGTAGTCAAACAGGGTAGAGTGAAGTTCGTTCCCGACCGTTATGAGCGCATCTACCTTGATTGGATGGAGAACATTCGCGACTGGACCATCTCCCGCCAATTATGGTGGGGACATCGAATCCCGGTGTGGACAACGGAAGAGGGCGAATACATTGTTGCGCGTTCCGAAGCCGAAGCGCTGGAGAAGGCGGCCGGGAGCGCTATCAAGCAGGACGAAGACGTGCTGGATACATGGTTCTCTTCAGGCCTTTGGCCACAGGCAGTCCTTGGCTGGCCGAAGCAGACCGCGGACCTGGCAACGTATTATCCGACTTCGGTGCTGACGACCGCGCGCGACATCATCTACTTGTGGGTGTCGCGAATGATCATGTCGGGCCTTCAGTTCATGCGCGAGATCCCTTTTGATGATGTGTACATCTACGCGACTGTGCTGGATGAGCAGGGCCGGCGGCAGAGTAAATCGCTGGGCACCGGCGTCGATCCGCTGGATGTAATAAAGCTATACGGTGCGGACGCGTTGCGCTTCGCTCTGCTGGTGCGCGCGGCCCGCGGCCAGGACATTCGGTTTGCGAAGATTGATAAGGACCGTCAGCCGCAAGTCGAGGAGGCCCGGAACTTCGCCAACAAAATCTGGAACGCATCGAGATTTGTATTGATGAACCTGGGCGATGCGTCGGGCGTCGAGGCGCGATGGGTTCCCTCAGAGGCCCTCGCCGACAGGTGGATACTTGGTGAATTGAACGCGACCATCGAACAGGTGACCAGCGCGCTTGACGAATATCGCCTCAACGAAGCGGCGCAGACGATGTATCACTTCTTCTGGGACTCATTCTGTGACTGGTACATCGAGTTGAGCAAGGCATTAGTTGCGTCGCGGGAAGTCACCGATGAAGTGCTGGCGGCCAGGTGCCGAATTGTGTACGTTCTGGAGACGAGCCTCAGGCTGCTACATCCGCTGATGCCTCACATCACCGAAGAGATATGGCAGAAGCTTCCCCACGAGGGCGAGTCGATAATGACTGCTTCGTGGCCGCAAAGCGATCCTGGTTGCAACGACGAAACGGCGCGTGGGCGAATGGAAGCGCTCATCGCGCTGATCACCAAAATCAGAAACATCCGCTCGGAGATGAACATCCCGATGCAGAGACGGCTGAAGCTATTCATCGGGACGACTGACCAGCAAGCTCGCGATCTGGTAGACGAACTCTCAGACCAAATCAAGCGGCTGGCGCGGGTGGAGGAGATAATCGTTTCCGACGCGCTACCCGAATTAGAATCGGCATCGGTCGGCATCGTGACCGGAATGGAGATCGCGGTACCGCTAGGAGGCCTGATTGACGCTGAAAAGGAACACGAACGAATCGTCAAGGAAATGACACGAAAGGAAAACGAGGCGCGAAGCCTTGCAGGCCGGCTCGACAACCCTTCCTTTATGGAGCGAGCACCGCGCGAGGTTGTTCAGGAAGCCAGGGGCCGCCACGACGAGCTGATCGCCGAGATTGAAAAACTCAGAGCTACGTTGAGTTCTTTGGGAGCCAGTTAGATTCGAGCGGCGCTTTTTGGAGTGCACACTGCTTGTTCCATTGTCAGCAGCTCACCGGCGGCGCTTTGAATTGCGCAATGGCTCAGGTGCCGAAGCGACGGGTCCAAAACGTCGACGATGAGGCGTTCAACACAAGCAGTAGATGGCGGCGCACTCCAAAGGAATATGGACCTCGACAGCGGAATCATCTATGCGTTTGCGGCGGACTTGCTCAAGGAAGACCTCGGGCGAGGAGATATCACCACCCAAACCGTAATTCGCGGCGGAGCCAAGGCGCGCGGTCGATTCCTGGCCAATCAAGACTTCTTGCTTTGCGGGCTTGAGATTGCCGAGGCGGTGTTCGCCACTCTCGACAACAGCATCGTCCTTGAGTCTCGAGTCTATGATGGTGAGAAGATCATCGCTGGCGCGGAATTCGCGCGAATCGAAGGGCCAGCCACCGCGCTTCTGACCGGCGAACGGACGGCGCTTAACATAATGCAGCGACTCTCAGGCGTGGCCACGCTGACTAAGGCGTTTGTAGATCGGATCGAGGGGACAAACGCTCGGATTGTCGACAGTCGCAAGACCACCCCCGGGTTGCGGTTTCTGGAGAAATACGCGGTGACGGTGGGGGGCGGGTTCAATCATAGGTTTGGGCTGGATGATGGCGTGGTGATCGAGGGTAGCCATATAGCTCTGGCGGGCGGAGTTCGCCGCGCGATCGACTTTGCGCGGAACGGCGTACCGCATCTGATGAAGGTCGAGGTTGAGATCGCAAATCAACTGCATCTTCAGGACGCGATCGCTGCTCGCGCCGATGTTATAATGCTCATCAACATGAGCATCGAGGAGATTCGGGACTCTACAAAGCTAATCAGAGAAAAGGCGCCGACCGCAGTTATCGAAGTCTCCGGTAACGTCAGCCTCGAAAACGTGAGCGAGTTTGCTGGTTGTGGAGTGGACTTGATATCGGTTGGTGCGATAACGCAATCGGCTACTGCCGTTGACATAAGCTTGAAGACACGACCGATATGAAGGTCTGGGACCGTAAGTTTGACTCACCTGTGTCCGAACGATAAGATTTCATCGGGTTGGATAAACTTGATCATGGGCGTCTGCTGATTGAGCACCACCATCTCGGAGGCAGCAGGGGAGACAACCTACAGAATGGCAATTGAGTCTGCGGTTGGCGACAGTTTGTTTACCACCAAATTGAGCGAGTTGGCCAATTGGGCCCGTAAAAACTCGCTTTGGCCTCTACCGTTCGGGACTGCCTGCTGCGCTATCGAATATATGTCAGTCGTCTCCGCGCACTACGATGTCGCCAGGTTTGGCGCAGAAGTCGTCCGCTTTTCGCCTCGCCAGTCGGACCTTTTGATGGTGATGGGCACGATCACCGATAAGATGGGTCCAGTGCTCAAACGAATCTACGAGCAGATGCCCGATCCGAAGTGGGTCCTCTGCATGGGCGCCTGCGCGACCTCGGGAGGATTCTATCGCGCCTATCACGTTATGCAGGGGATCGACGAGATCATCCCAGTCGACGTCTACATACCCGGCTGTCCGCCTACGCCCGAGGCGGTGCTCCAAGCAGTCGTGATGATCCAAGAGCTCATAGAGAAAGAAAACATCGTCGATGCGGACGCCCGCCGCGAGCTGCGCGAGCGGATGAAAAAGGAGATCACCGAGACGTCACCTAAGCCGATGCTGATCGCTCACGAGCAAGCGCTCGAAGCGGCGCGACTCGTCCAGATCACCCGCGAACCCGCTGCCCCGCAGAATCCCATCGCTGCTTTGATTCAGGGACGCTTCGCGGATCAGGTGTTGGACGTCAATGACTTCCGTGGCGACCTCACGATAACTGTCAAACCTGATAAGGTTACCGAGATCTGCCGCACACTGAAAGAAGACTCGACGACAAAGTTTGACTTATTGAGCACAATCACGGGGCTTGACTACCAGGGTTACCCCGAGAAGACACCGGAAGAGCGGTTCAATGTCGTCTATCACATGTACTCGGTCGATCACGGGCACCGGGTGCGTTTGAAAGTGCCCCTCCCAGAATCGGCTCCGGAGGTCGATTCAGTGACATCGGTTTGGAAGACTGCCAACTGGTGGGAGCGCGAGACCTTCGATATGTTCGGCATCGGCTTCCGGAATCACCCGGATCTTCGGCGCATCCTGTGTCACGAAGAGTTTGTAGGTCACGCGCTGCGAAAGGATCAC
Source organism: uncultured Clostridia bacterium (assembly GCA_964581275.1). Classification (GTDB taxonomy): domain Bacteria; phylum Acidobacteriota; class Blastocatellia; order UBA7656; family UBA7656; genus Onstottus_A. The sequence continues at coordinate 4,486 of CAZOOE010000257.1, read as the reverse complement.
GAGGCGGGCGCACGGACCATTCTGTCGCGTGACTACAAGCTTCCGCTCGAGTACAAGACGCAGTGGGAAGGGCACGAGACCGACCGCCTGAGCCCTGAGCCGACGATCATCAACATCGGACCATCACATCCGGCTACACACGGCGCCCTCAGAATCGTTTGCCGGCTGGACGGCGAATCAATTATCGAGTCGGATGCTGAGATTGGCTATTTGCATCGTTGCTTCGAGAAGATGGCCGAGACTCACCAGTGGAACGGGGTGATCCCGTACACCGATCGGCTGAACTACTGCTCGTCGTTCCTGAACAACGTCGGCTATGCGAGTGCGGTTGAAAAGCTGCTTGGAATAGAAGTGCCGAAACGCGTTCAATACATTCGGGTGCTGCTTGGGGAGCTGTCGCGAATAATGGACCACATGGTTTGTTTGGGCGCGGCGCTCGTTGACCTCGGTGCAATCACAAATTTCTGGTATTCATTCGAGCCGCGCGAAGAGATCTACGATCTGCTGGAGATGACCGCCGGCCAGCGTATGATGGTCAGCTATGTGCGAGTCGGGGGCCTCTCTGCCGACCTGCCGAAGGATTTTGTGCCGCGCTGTCGTGAGGTGCTAAGCCGATTGCCTGGTTACATCAACGACCTGCACAAGCTCAACACCAAGAGCGTGATCTTCAAGCAGCGCACGATAGGTGTGTCGGCCATTTCTGGCCAGGATGCAGTCGATAATGGAATGACCGGGCCGATGCTCCGGGCCGCGGGAGTACCGTATGACATTCGCCAGAATCATCCGTATTCCAGCTATGACGACTTTGACTTCGAGGTACCGATAGGCAACCGCGGCGATGTTTACGATCGCTATTTGGTTCGCATGGAAGAGATGCGCCAGAGCGTTCGGATCGTCGAGCAAGTGCTCGAGAATTTGCCGGAGGGGGCCTACCAGGTTGACGATCGCCGGATCACCCTGCCGCCGAAGCAGGGCGTGTACACGAACATCGAAGACTTGATGAATCATTTCAAGTTGGTGATGCACGGGATACAGGCGCCGCCCGGCGAGGTGTACGGCTATAGCGAAGCCGGGAACGGCGAGTTGGGGTTCTACATTGTAAGCGACGGTTCGTTGCGCCCGTGGCGTTGTCACGCGCGAGGCCCCTGCTTTCCGATCTTTTCAGCGTATCCGAAGTTGATTGAAGGCGGTCTTGTGGCGGACGCGATTGCCACGCTTAGCAGCTTGAACATTATCGCGGGAGAGCTTGATCGTTGACGCGGCTAATAGATGGATCGATGATCGAATTCAACGACAAAGCAAAGCAGCGGTATCAAACGATACTCAGCCATTACCCTGAGAAGCGCGCGGCATTGCTTCCAGTGTTGACGCTCGCCCAGCGCGAGTTCGGTTGGATCTCACAAGAGGTCGCCGAGTATGTTGGAAGGCTGATGGGCTATCCACCCTCGGACGTGCTGAGCGTTGCGACCTTCTACACGATGCTCCACAAGAAGCCGGCCGGGAAGTATCACATCGACATCTGTAAGAACGTGAGTTGCTGGCTGATGGGTGTGAACCAGTGCGTCGATGAGATCAAACGACAACTACGCGTTGAGAGAAGGGAAGTCACCGCGGACGGAAAGTTCAGTTGGGATGTGACCGAGTGTCTGGGTTCTTGCGGGACAGCGCCTGCGATGCAGGTTGGAGACCGCTACTACGAGGATCTGACGCCCGCGCGTGTTTCCGAGATCATTGAGAAACTGCGAAATGACTAGCGGGCAAGGGAGGCAGGCAAGGATGCCTGCGCTCCCAGGCAAGGAATGACTAAGATACTACTGGCAAACATAGACAAAGCGGATCAGACGAGCATCGCCAAGTATCGCGAGCGCGGCGGCTACAAGGCGCTGGAGAAGGCGCTGGCCATGGAGCAGACTGCGCTGATCGACGAAGTAAAAGCAAGCGGGTTGCGCGGACGCGGCGGCGCGGGCTTTCCAACCGGAATGAAGTGGAGCTTCGTTCCGCGAAATACGGTTAGGCCGACCTATCTCCTTTGTAACGCCGACGAGAGCGAGCCGGGGACATTTAAGGACCGCATCTTGATCGAGCGCGATCCGCACTTGCTGATCGAGGGAATGGCGATCGCTTGCTACGCGCTCAATTGTCATCTCTCCTACATCTATATTCGCGGCGAGTACGAATTCGTGGCGAATACGCAGCAAAAAGCCCTCGACGAGGCTTACGAAGCGAAGATACTGGGTCCGTCGATGATGGGGAAGGACTACGCGCTGGATATTTTTGTGCACCTCGGGCAGGGCGCATATATCTGCGGCGAAGAGACCTCGCTGATCGAATCGCTTGAAGGCAATAGGGGATATCCTCGAATCAAACCTCCGTTCCCGGCCACCCACGGGTTTCTCGCATCACCCACCGTGGTGAACAACGTCGAGACGTTGGCGGCGTTGCCGTGGATTATTCAGAACGGCGCTGCAGCTTACGCGGCAATAGGAACGGAGAAGAGCAAAGGTACAAAGCTGTTTTCGGTTTCGGGTCACGTGGCAAGACCCGGTGTGTATGAGGTGGATTTGGGTTATCCGCTGCTCGATTTCATCAACAAGGATGCTGGCGGCATTGCGAATGGCAGAAAGCTGAAGGCGGTGATACCGGGAGGTTCTTCGGTTCCGGTGATGACTGCGGCTGAATGCGAAGGCGCGCTGCTCGACTACGAATCGTTGCTGAAAGCGGGCTCGATGCTCGGTTCGGGGGGAATGATCGTTTTGGACGAGACCACCAGTATGCCCGAGACGCTGTCGGTGATCGCGGACTTCTATGCGCATGAGTCCTGCGGCCAATGTACACCGTGCCGTGAAGGTACGGGCTGGGCCGCGAAGATTCTCAAGAACATCGTCGCCGGGCGGGGCCAGCGATCCGACATAGACTTGCTGTTGAAGATCGTCGATATGATGGAAGGGAAGACGATCTGCCCGTTGGCTGACGCCGACGTGATGCCGATCCGCAGTTTTGTTACAAAGTTCAGGAACGAGTTTGAAGCTTTGTGCAAAGCGTAATCAACGCGATCACTCAAAACCTAAAAGCCGCCAAGTCGCAAGGCCGCCAAGACCCAAAGGAGCGGGACGCAAAGACGCAAACTGACAATGCCGAAATTCACTCTTAACGGACGAGAGATAGAAGCCAGGAACGGGCAGACTATCATTCAAGCGGCCGAGGACCACGGGATAGAGATCCCGCACTATTGCTATCATCCTGATCTCCCAATCGACGGCAATTGCCGAATGTGTCTGGTGGACGTTGAGAAAATGCCCAAGCTCACACCGGCTTGCACGACTATCGTTAACGACAACATGTGCGTCCGCTCGGACAACGATCGAGTAAAAGAGGCCGTGCGCGGAGTGCTCGAGTTCTTGCTGATCAATCATCCGGTCGATTGTCCGGTTTGTGATCAAGCGGGCGAATGCCGGCTCCAAGACTACTACATGGTTTATGGTCTGCACACCAGTGAGATTCCGCTTGGGATGAAGGTGCGCAAGCGAAAGGTGATCGACCTTGGACCGATGGTCGTGCTCGATCAAGAGCGATGCGTGCTGTGCTCGCGCTGTATCAGGTTTTTCGACAGTGTGACTGGAACCCGTGAGATGCAGTTTTTCGGCCGCGGCGATCACGTGGCGATCGGGACATTCGAGGACAGGCCGCTCGACAACCCCTACTCGGGCAACGTTGTGGACATTTGTCCGGTTGGGGCGCTTACGTCGCGCGACTTCAGGTTCAAGTGCCGAGTGTGGTTCCTCCACGCAACCGACTCGGTTTGTGGCGGATGCTCGACCGGGTGCGCGGTGAGGATCGATCATCGCGATGGAGCCATCTTTCGGATGATCCCGAGGCGAAATCCTGAAGTGAACAGGAGCTGGCTGTGTGATGACGGGCGGTTGAGTTTTCACGAACTTTACAGAGCCGAGCGGGTTCAACGCCCGTTGATGAAAGGGCGCGACGATGTTCTGGCACCGGTCTCGTGGGAGGACGCTGTTTGCTCGATTGATTCGCGGCTCAAAGAGATTAGGGCGGCAAACGGGGTGGAGTCAATTCTGGGGTTTGCTTCACCCTCAGCAACAAACGAAGGTTTGTTTTTGTTCAAGCGATATCTGGGCGATCAACTAGGCGCGACTCTGTTTGATTTCCGTGTCGATTGCGAAGAAACGAAGCTGGCCGAGGAAGAGGACCAAATCCTGCGTCACTTTGACAAGCACCCAAACTCCATGGGGGCGATCAAACTCGGCATGATCAGCGATCAGCTTAACGGGATCGAGGGAGCGATTGAAGCTGCACGGGACGGGCGCATAAAAGCCGGAATTGTGATCTACTTCAACCCGCTGGTGAGGCGGCCCAGCGACGACGAAGCTGAAGGTCGGATCTTCGAGTTGATCGACGAGCTCGAGTACTCGGTCGTGCTTGCGGCTCACACGGCGGACTGGCAAACGGCGGCAAGCGTGGTGTT
>CAZOOE010000256.1:6175-9291 GCA_964581275.1 uncultured Clostridia bacterium | reverse complement strand
TTCTTTCGTGAGGCAACGAATCGGTTTCATCAAGATTTTTCGTGAGTCAATGCGCCTCATTGAGAAGTCATATGACAGCGTTTATACTCGCTGCACACCTTCTAGTTCCGGAGGCCGCCTAAGCTAGGAGCCCGGCGAAGCGTACCCGGGCGGCGCCGTCAATCACTGTAAGGAGGCGCGGGATGAAATATTTTAGTCCCCTACGTATGCCGACCATTACGATTGCTTTTGCCTTATTAGCCTTGATCTCGGGGGGCCCGGAATCGCTTCACGCCCGACAGCAACCGAGGCCCGACAAGCCGCCTGCTGACCCGTCAGCGAGCGTAAAGGCCCGTGCGATGGCAGACGCGATTAATCAGCGAGTTCGCGAACTGGGACTCATAGCGGTCACTGAGGACGATGAGCAGGCTGCATTTGTTCGCAGAAGGCGGGACGCTCAGTTGAGCGAAGACTTCAACAAGCTATACTCGATCAACGTCGAGACGATCGCGACCCAGTCATCAGCGCCTTCTCTCGACTACAAGATTCTCTCCGATGCGACAGCCGATCTTAAGGTTCGTGCAACTCGAATCAAGTACAATGTTCCACTTCTTCGGATTGCCGACAAGGGCGAGAAGATACGATATGATGAATACCCTAATTGTCTCCAGTCGATGCTGCCCGAACTGACCCGCTTGATCGATGGCTTTCTGAGCAGTCCTGTCTTTCGACTTAGTTCGCCCAATGACGCCGCGCTCCGAATAAAAGCGAGCCGAGATCTGGACGGCATCATCAAACTAAGTGAAACGATCAACAAGATCGCGAAGCGGTCAACGAGCACCGCAGAATCAAAGTAGATTCCGGCGACCCGCAAGCCCGCGCAGCGGGGATAGCATCGCGCGAAGGGGAAGCGCCCTTCGTCTTCCCTGTATACGAATTCACTTGTTGTCAGGTGGTCCGACTTAGCGGACAGTAACAACGTATCAAAGCGGGAGTGTAAAACCATGCGGATCCGTGCGATTGGCACCGCGTTGCTGCTGGCGGTTGTGCTGCCGGCTGTCTCCGGATCAAATAGCGTAACCCAGCGTGTCACTGCGCAAGCTCAAGGGCAGACCTCGGGTCGCGAGGCGCTCATTGCGCGGGCAAAATCGTTCGAATTGAATACGCCGTACGTGGCCCCTCCCGGTGATCCGGCCGAGCACGAAGCTTCCGGGTATGCCAAAGTCATGTGTTCGGCGGTGTTCATCACCGGGCTCGATCCAGATTTCGCGGAAAAGAATATCGGGGGCTTCACGGGTCCCTTCGAGGAACGGGCGAAGTTCGGCAAACCAGTCATCGATCGCGCTAAAAAGACCGTTACCATCGCCGTCCCAAACGGCGTGAAACGCGTCGCCAGATACCTAGGCAGCCAGGGCTGCGTGACGCTTCCTACCGGCAGCGACTCGCTGAATTTCCGACCGATAACCATCAAAAGCCGGCTGCCCGATCCTTCGACGCAACCGTGGCCTATGGGCGATGTGCTGCCTAAGGATCCGTTGCCGCCGCAGATCAACGCCGACAAAATCAGGCTGGCGATCGACGCAGCTTTCGAGCCCGCGGAAGGTATGACCGCCGCGTTCGTGGTGACCTGGAAGGGAGGCATCATCGGCGAGCGCTACCGTGAAGGCATCACTGCGCGCACACCGCTCGAAAGCTGGTCGATGGGCAAGAGCTTGATCGCCACGCTGATGGGCATTCTCGTCAAACAGGGTGTCTATGATTTGTGGCAGCAGGCGCCTATCCCCGAGTGGCGGAGCAAGGACGATCCCCGCGCCAACATCCGCATCGCCGACCTCATGCATATGTCGAGCGGGCTGCGAATAAGAGCGACTCAGGATCCCGACTACGATCCAAAGCTCGGATATCCCGACCACTTTTATTTCTACACGGGCGGTATCGATACCTTTCATTACGCCGCCACACGACCGCAGCAATGGCCGCCGAACACTGTGGGCCGCTATCGAAACTGCGACCCATCGTTGATCAGCTATCTAATCCGCCTCGCGGTTGAGAAGCGCGGCGACGAGTATCTTTCGTTTCCGCAGCGCGCGCTGTTCGACAAGATCGGGATTCGTACGATGGTGCTGGAAACCGATCCGTTTGGAAACTTCCTTACTCAGGGGTATGAGTTCGGATCGGGGCGTGACTGGGCTCGCCTTGGCAATCTCTATCTTCAGGATGGCGTATGGAATGGTGAGCAAGTTCTGCCAAAGGGATTCGCGAAATTCGTGAGCACGCTTGCGCCCGCCTGGGAAGCCGACAGGCGCCCGGTTTACGGGGCTTTCTTCTGGATTAACGGCGACGGCGCATATCCGGTGCCGAAGGAGGCTTATTACATGGCTGGCGCCGGAGGCCAGACGACGATGATCATCCCCTCGCATGATCTCGTTGTGGTGCGACTTGGTCATTACCGAGGCAGTCGTGAGGGTACAGAGTCCTTTAAGAGAGCACTCGCGATTTTGATTGACGCAGTGCCGAAGAGCAAATGAGAGATCGTTCGTGATTGACACGGAAGGTGTCTTGCGCGACACTCCCCCCACTGCGCAGTTGGGCGCCTCCTGTCCGCGGCAAGGGAAGACTACTCCCACCCACTCTGGTTCGTAGTGACTATCCGCCGAACCTTCTTCCGGCCTGTACTAAGCGGGCTTCAGGCTGTCATGTTATATCCGGAGTTGGTCCCTTCATCCGAGTAAAAGGGTATTTGTGACTCTGCGGATTGGAAGCAAAACAGCCGTCAGCGGCGGCTCGTGTTTGTCGTCGCGCCTGATCGCTCCACAGTGGTGGATTGCTTACAGCGACACCGGCGACTTGCCCGGCGCTTCAACGTGGCGAGACCAGAACATCGCGATCGGCGCGACGAGCGCCGAGATTAGTCCGCGAGAGCGGTTCGTGGTGGTGGGGGACGTGTGGCTCAGCAATCGCCCAGAATTGATCAAGACGCTTCGACGCGTCGGCGCTGCGTATCAGAATGACGCCGGGTTGATCGCCAGCCTGTGGGACGACAATGAAGCATCGACCAACTCGATGCTTGAAGGCATCTTCGCCATCCCTTGTTTGGATCGACGGCGGCGAATCTAAACTCTTGTCAGAGACCGGGG
>CAZOOE010000256.1:2463-6165 GCA_964581275.1 uncultured Clostridia bacterium | reverse complement strand
GGGCGGCGGGGTGGGTAGTACAAAAGGGGCCGGGTGTGCGCGCAGGCCTGGGGAAGGAAAAGGAGGAATGAAGAATTTGGAGGTTTGAAGGCACTTTGGCCAGGGCTGTTTGGGATCGACGGCGGCGAATCTTAACTCTTGCCAGAGACCGGGTCGGAGCGCGCACGCTCTACTACACAACCTCACGCGGGACCCGCTGGATCGCGCCGCGTCATAGAACGCTCCTGCCACGCATATCGACCGAGCTGGATCTGGTTGCATTGCGAGACTACCTTAGCTGCGCATTCGTTCCCGGTGAGCGTACGATGTGGCGCGACGTGAGTGAACTCCGGCCAGGTTCGATGTTGCGTTTTCCGGATGGCGTGCTTGACGTTTACTGGAAGTTGGAGGAAAGAATCGCCGATACCGACTTCGACCTTGATTGGCATGCAGAACGGCTACGCTCCTTACTCGATCGAGTCGTTACGGAATACCTTCCGGTCGGAGAGCCGGTCGGCGCTTATCTGTCAGGCGGGCTCGACTCCAGCCTCGTGGTCGCGCTCGCTTCAAAACTTCATTCACATCCGGTGCATACCTATTCGATTCACTTCGGAGCTGAGTGCCCAAACGAGCTTGAGTTCTCGGAACTGGTCGCGAAGGACAGCCGCACTAATCATCACGTAATTGAAATAACGCCTGATGAGATGTGGGACTTGTTGCCCGAGGCGATGTACTACCTAGACGATCCAATCGGCGATCCGTTGACGGTGCCCAATCTGATCCTCGGCCGGGCAGCAAAGGAGTCGGTGAATGTGATACTGAACGGCGAAGGCGGCGACCCTTGTTTCGGTGGCCCAAAGAATCAACCGATGTTGTTGACCAGTCTCTATCAGCCGGCTCTGCGGCCAGCGCCCGGTGTGAATCATGCCGGCGCGACTCCTGATCCGGTCAGCGCATATCTTGCGTCATTCCAGAAGTGCTCGCAGGATTTATCACGGTTGTTGCGGCCGGAGATCTGGTCTACGGTGAGCGGCTGCCCTTCGGTCTTTGAACCCGAGTTGGATGGCGCTGCGAGTTATGTCAATCAACTGATGTTCATCAACACAAAGTTCAAAGGCGCAGATCACATCTTGACCAAGGTCAGCAACTTGACCCGAGCGGTAGGGCTGCTCGGACTATCGCCGCTCTTCGATCAGCGCGTGGTTGATATGAGCCTGGGGATCTCCGCGCGGCATAAGCTCAGGGGCGCGGAAGAAAAGGCGGTGCTAAAGCAGGCGGTGCGCGACCTTGTGCCGGACGTCATTTTGAAGCGGCCAAAGAGTGGAATGATGGTTCCAGTGCAGTTGTGGTTTCGCAATCGCTGGCGGCGCAGGGCGCGGGCGTTGTTGTTAAGTCGGCGTGCGCGTGTCGCCGGCTACTTGAATCAGGAAGTGATCAAAGACTGGCTCGACTATCGCGGCGACACATGGTCGCGATACGGCGTCAAACTGTGGCTACTGGTCAGCCTGGAGCTCTGGCTCAGGTCGCATCAACCAAAGCTGTCATAAGCGAACACATATATATCATCGCCGTAGGCGCTACCCGACACCGGCACCAGAGCGTCCTCGGCGCCGGGCACGCGGCTGCGGGCGATGCCCTGCGTCACCACGCGGAGAAGCACGCTCGGACTGATGGATTCAAGCTCGACGTAGTTGCCTTCCCGGAGCCACGCTGCCTCGTCTGGCCCCAGACTCGCTCCGGCGGGCGTCGACAGGCTCGCCGCAGCGGACGTCGCGAACGACGGCGATGCCCTTACGAACATTGACTTGCCGATGATTTGGCGCGGCAGCAGACCCAGATCATATATCTGCACGTTGTTGCTTCCTTGAAACCAGTCCGGATCGGTCGCCAGCCGGTGGGTGAGCTGAATGCCGACAGGACTTGCGTCATGCAGCGCGTAGACCTTTAGTTGTGGATTTCGCCTCAGCATCTCCATGACTGTATCGAAGATGTTGTACGGGTACTTGTCCATGCTGAGAACCGCGCAGTTGTTCTCGAAGTGAAAATTGTTCGCGATGAGGAATTGGGCTGCCTCCGCGTGCTCGCAAACGACCAGCCGGTCGAAACTGTATTGCTTGACATCCGGGCTGATCCTTGCCGGCGCCGATTTGCGTACCGGAGGCGGGAGCAACTTCGCGATCTGACCGTTGTTCCCCTCCCACTTCTTCAGCCATTTCTCCAGCTCGCCGGATTGGGTGTTGACCTCCTTCCGCACCTTGCGTCGTATCCGCTTTCGCACTTTCGGAATGAACAGTAGAACCCCCGCGGCGATCGCAGCAACCGCGATCACGAAGATTATAGGGACTGACAATTTGAACGCGATGACCAACAGAATCGCCCCGATTACCAGTGCCGCACACCCTGCAACCACCAGAGGTTCCTTGATCTTCCGGTTGCGTGCGTTAAAGAAATAAAAGAACTGCTTCGGGGTGAAGAACAGCGAGTCATTAACCGAAATCCCGGCGACCGCCGCGGCGAAAAACTTGTCGGTGAAGTTCACGCCGTCCTCAGACTTCGGGTCGAAGGTAATCCGATGCTTGCACGATTTGCACCGCCCCGAGTTCGCTGTTCGTTCTTTTAGTTTGTTGTCGGTGTCGCACTTGACGCACTTCACTGATCGTCCTCCGGTCGGATCAAAGACTGGCGATCGCCCCCGTTCAACTCTGATGGCCGCTCAAGACCCCATAGTCCTCGGCGCGGCGAATCAACCGATGGGCGCCATTTTCAAGAAGCACTTCAGCCGGCCTCGGTCGATGCAGGAAATGAGAGGACATTGCGTAGCCGTACGCCCCAACGTCTAGAATCGCGAGCACGTCGTCCGGACGCAACGCGGGTAGCCGGCAGGCGCGGCCCAGGTAATCGCGAGTGAACGTGGTGTTACCGCAGACATCGGTGGTGTAACGCTCACCCTCGATGGACCCCATCGCACAAATCTCGCGGTAGCCGCCGTGAACGCTCAACACCGCAATGTTGGCGACCGTCGTGTCAACGCCAACTAGCTGTTTCTTGGATTGCCACTTCACCGAAACCACGCGGGTCAACAAAGTCCCACATCCGGCGATCGCGGCGCGACCGGGTTCGATGATTAATTCGAGCGGTCGATCGAGTCCCAACAATTGACCGATCAATTCTGACGCAAAGGCCGGCCAGTCAAACGCGGACAAATCCTCGCGGTACGGATATCCGAATCCTCCGCCGAAATCCAGATACGCCCAATCCGGCAAGGACTTCCCGGTCTCAAGCACCTTGGCGATCGAATCGACAAACGCTTGTGTCGAGTTGGTCGCGGTACCGCGATAAAAGTGTATGCCGCTCACTTTCAGACCGGCGGCGCTTGCGATGTTCACGGCTTCGCCAATCTCGTTGGGGCGCAAACCGATCCGAGTCTCTCCGGTGAGCTCGGGCAGATTAAGTCGAACCCCGATCCGGGGGGCACTTCCGTTTCCGCTTTCGCAGGTCTCGCACAGCAGTTCCAACTGAGACAGGCTGTCGAGATTGAGCGTTCCCACTTTCCAATCGAGCATCTGACTCATCTCGGTCCGATTGAGGTTGCTTCCGCTGTAGACCATCTCTTCAGGGGCGAAGTCTGCTCGAAACCCGAGATGCACATCGCCTGGCGTGTTAGCCTGCAGGCGCCGATCGAGATCCTGGTCGATGGTGATTGCATACGGTGCATTCGGCTTG
>CAZOOE010000256.1:0-2453 GCA_964581275.1 uncultured Clostridia bacterium | reverse complement strand
GTCGATGAGGTCGCCGGCCGCGATGGTGAGCTGGCCCGATCCGGCGGACGGCGCGACGGTGTCGAACCCCGGGATGAACTTCCCCGGGCGGCTTAGCATGCAGGCCCCAATCGTGATCCCGAAAGATCTTCAGCAATGCAATGTTGCCGTTGGTCACGCTGGCAAAACAAAATCGCACGCTTGGAAAATCGACCGACCGGGTAATCCGCTCGATCGTCCTGCTCAACACATCGCGGTCGTAGACATACAGCGGCGAGCCATATTCATCGAGCAACTCGTGTGCGAGTTTCTGTGAGATAGATGCTTCCCTCATGGTTGGATGCCCATTCGTCAGCTCCGCATTCATTGCAGCGTCTCCCGGTCGCGCAGGCGCCGTTGCAGCCAGCGTGGCGACAACCACGGCGAATTGTAGTCTGACTGTTTTGATTGTTCGTTCAACGTCATCTTTCGCCAGACCTGCCACATCAAGAGCAGCCACAGTATCTCACCGATGCGCCGGCCCCGCACGTGCCCGCTCAATTGTCCTTGGGCGACACGCAATGGGAGGTCCGACTGAAACCGTCCCTCCGCTTCCAGCGCATCGGGCCCTAGCCACTCGCCGATGACGCGCCACAGTGGACCCAGACACCACCTGGTCAGTGGAACGCCCATGCCGCGTTTTTCTCGCCATACAACCTCAGCCGGCAGCCAATCTTCTACGGCGCGCTTTAGCAAGTATTTTTCACACGGCCCGCGCAGGCACAACTCGCCGGCCAGTTGAAACGTCCACTCAGCAAGTGATCGATCGCAAAACGGCGTCCGCACCATCAGCCCGTGGGCCAGCCCCAACGCCGTCGCGCGCGGCTGAATGTTCTGTGCGCCCTTGATCATCAAGTTAGCGCGCCGCAAGAAATGCAGCAAAGAGCGGGTGAACCTCTGGTCGAGCGAGTCAGCTAACCAATCAAGCGGGTTAAGCCGGTCAATGATGCTCCGCAGTTTTTCGGTGTAGACAGCTTGCTCGTATCCATGCAGCCGATGGAACGTCCGCAGATACTCTCGACGGAACCCTGCGCCGTCTGGATGGTGTTCGCGGTAGACGCTGGAAGCGATCAGCGGCTTGTTGGTCCATCCTCCGAAGAGTTGATCACCGCCTTCGCCATTGAAGACGACGGTTGTGTCGCCGCTTGCAGCTTCGTTCAGCAAAAACAGCGGCACGGTGACGCCATCGCCAAACGGTGCATCGAGACCGATTGCGGTTGCGCCGATCGCTCGTCTTATCTCGCGCGGCGACGCAGCAACTTTCACCAGAGGAATCGACAGCGCTTTGGCCACTTGTTCCGCAAACGGCAATTCTGAAAAGCCGTACTCGCCAAAGTCCAGGGTGTACGCACGGACGCCGACCCCGGCTCGCACCAGCAACGCGGCGGTTATAGAGGAGTCAAGTCCGCCCGAAAGAAATACCCCTACCGGGCCGGAAGGCAACGCCTCGATCTGGTTGCGAATCGCGGTCTCAAGATTCCCGCGGAGCAAAAGCGTCGCTTCGGCTTCGTCGACAATTTGCTGATTCGACTCGATCCATTCCTGTGTGCTGACGGTCTCACGGGATAACCCACAGTCGTCTCCTGAATCATCACCCAACAGCCAAACCGTCTCAGACCCCGATTGCACGGCGAAGACGTTCTCAATTGGCGTAAGAGGCGCCGGAACAAAGGAAAAGCATCCGTAGCCATATAGGCCATCGATCGCAATGTTCCTTGATTCCAGGATCGGAAGCAGAAGTTCCAGTCGCGATGCGAACCAGATCACGTCGCTTATTCTCGTCCAGTACAAGACCGCGCGTCCGAATGAATCGCGCTTCAACCTCAAGCTGTCGCGACTCACTTCGACCGCGATATCCCTGTCAGTTGGTAATCCAGAGGCTGCTAGTGAAGCGACTATCAAACCGGAAGCTGCGCTTTGTTTTAGTCTCGCGTGATCGCCCCAGCAAGCCATCGCGCCCGTAGAACCTGTTTTGTTGTTGTTGGTAAGATGTTGGAGAGTGAAGCGGCTAGCCGTTGTTGCAATCTGTTCCAGGCTCCGGGCGAGACGTTCTTCGGTCTCTTCGCAGGAACCCGGACCCCAATAACCAAACACTTCGCTCATTCAAGCTCACTCGACCTGAAAGGTTGTAGTTTTCAATACGCGGCCCCCCAATGATATCTGCACCGTCCAGGTCCCGGCCTGGGCGGCCGAGCCGATCTTACAGCGGGCGAAGGTTGGCCAGGTTGACTTGTCCGTGAGCCGGGTCTCCCAGTTGTTCTGGTGAAAGACTCGGCCGCTGGGATCCAGCCATTGGCACGATAGCGAGAGTCGCTCATTGGTCGGAACGTCGCGCAGAACGACGTGATAGACCACGTCTTCGCCATCGCGAAAAACTTTACTGAGATTGCCGCCGTCGTCAATCCCCCGGATAATTCGTATTTGAATCGAGGTTA
>CAZOOE010000255.1:0-9303 GCA_964581275.1 uncultured Clostridia bacterium | reverse complement strand
AAAAAAAAACTAAACAAATATTTGGTGTTTATTGCGGAGCAATTTAAACCGGTCACACCTCCGAACTCCTTGTTCCCCTCGACTCAGATCTGATGAGATCATCTAGCTCATCCGGCGTGTAGAGGCCAGGCCTGAGCCCCTCCACGAACATCCGATTAACGACCTCCAACAGGATCGAATTGTAGGGAGTCCGGATTCCGAGCTTCTCGCCGAGCGCAACTATCTCTCCGTTCAGGAATTCCGCTTCATTGGCCTTGCGGCCCAGGTGAAGGTCCTGCCACATCGACGAATATGTGCGAGGCCCGCCGGTCAACGGCGCCGGATCATAAGAATGTTTCGGCGCTTCCCTGAGCTTGTCGGTCATCATGCGTATCCTGATTGGCGAAGGCTCATCCGAGGGCGGTTCAACCGCTATTCCCGCCGCCTCCAACACCCGCAACCCTTCCTCTCGCACTGCAAGCATCAGCTTACGCATCGCGCGGTCAGCCATCGCTCGCTCGAGCCAATAGCCAGTGATAGTCGTCGTTGCATTGTTGAGATTGGCCACCAGCTTGCCCCACTTCATCGACATCACGTGAGCGGACGCCATCGCGTCAAACCCGGCGCGGGTGAGCTCGCCGCATAGATCGCGAGCCGTATCATCGAGACCGTGAGGATAGCAGCCGATTGCCACCGTGCGGCCCTGCGGCAGCGTGATAACCGATGGCTCAAGCTGGACCGCGCTTAGAAAAACGAGACCGGCATAGATCTTGTCAAACCGCTGCGCAGCTTTCTCTTCATTGCGCACGCCGTTTTGCAGACAGACCACCGGCAGAGCCCTATCATACCGGTTGAAGAGTTCTTCCACTGCTGCCGCGGTGGCTTGAGATTTGGCCGTTATGAAAGCGACGTCCCCGGTTTCCGGCGTAAGCTCGCTTACCGCAGTCACCGCGTCGAGAACAATTCTCAGCTCGTCGTTATCTTCCTTGATCACGATCCCGCGTTTCAGCGACTCTGCGTATACCGGCCTCGCGACACAGATCACACGCGATCCGGCGCGTGAAAGCAGCGCTGCGACCGCGCTACCGATTGCGCCAGCCCCAACAATTACATATCGCCTTGGCTTTTCAACGACCATAGCCTCAGATAATATCGCATTGCCGGGCAACGCTGAAAAGCAGAACGAGGCAACTGGATGATCACCGAAAAAGCAATAAAACAGACCATAAGCTTGTACTACGACTTGTACCTGCCCGACAACGACACCATCGGATCAAAACCGCTCCTCATCACCTTGCACGGCTACGAGGGCAACAAGGAATCGATGCTGGCCCTGTCTCAGAAGATCAACTCCAGCGATTTCGTCATCGCGTCGGTGCAAGGTCCAAACGCATTTTTCGTGCGCTCCGAGTCTGAGCCTAACAAACCGAAGATCGGCTTCGGGTGGATGATGCAGTACAAAGCCGAAGAAACCATCAGTCTTCATCATCAGACAATACTGTCGGTCATAGAGCAAGCAGCCGCGGAGCAAGCCATCGACCGACGGGCAATATTCTTGCTCGCGTTTTCGCAGTCGGTTTCGCTGAGCTACCGCTTCGCGTTCACCTACCCGGGAGTCGTTCGAGGAGTGATCGCCGTGTGTGGCGGCATACCAGGCGATTGGGACCAGGACAAATATCACAACAGCGACACGGACTTGTTGATAATCGCCGGGGAGACTGACGAGTTCTATCCCCTGGAGCGCACTCGCACGTTCAAGGATGTGATGAAGAGACGCTCGCCCTCAGTCGAGTATCGGAGCTTCCCGGTTGGACATGTCTTTCCGCGAGAATCACTGACCCTCATCAACGAGTGGATTATGAGGAGACTGCCGGGCACTCTCACTCCTTTGCTCTAACAACTTTAGCTGCAACACGCGAAAGGGTCGGGCGGTGTCAGGTTCTACACTTCCCGCGTCGAAATAGTTCTCCTCGATGAAATCAACCAGGTCGGCGTGTGGTAGCGCCTTGAAGCCTCCGTCAACGTCGAGAATCAACCGCGGCTTGTTGCGGCGCAGATCTTCGATCAGATTGGCCGCTGCTTCACGCCTGAACGCTTCGCCCGCCTTAGGCACCGTGGCCTCGGCATCAGAAAACCTTCCGTCGATGTAGTAGGGCGTCAGGTACCGCGACGCCGGTCGGCAACGCGTGCGCCAGTAGACGTCGTGCGCGTATCCCCAGATGTACAGAGGCTCGCCGGCCGGGACTCTGGCGCTAACAAAATCGGATACGATCTGTGCCTCTTGCTCGCGTTTGGTCATTCCCCAGTTACCGCTCCAGCGGGTGCGCGTTCCGGTGATGGTTTCGTACGCCAACACCGCCGTTCGGTGATGACATCTGAACAGTCCGACCAGGAACAACAGCGACAGCCCTCCGAGAACGACTTGCGCCGTTCGTCTCTGAGTCGGACTATTCAGCGCGTTGGTCAACAGGCTCAAGCCGCGCGCGCCCAGCAATGAGAGCGCAGGCAACGCCGGAATGAAGTAATGCCCGTAGAACCGCCCGCTCATCATCACCGCGAACAGCGATACCGAGCACCAGAGCCCTATCGCAAGATCGACTCGCGCGTGTTCTGCCATTGCCGCCTGATCAACCGTGTTGTTTCGATATCCCTGAAGGTCTCGCGCCGACCGCCAGACTGCCCAACCAGCAAACGCCCATAGCACCGCGTTGAAGAACACGTAACCCAATCCGCGGCCGATCATGAACCTGATCCATGATCCAAACGGCTCGGAGTCGATGTAAAACATGTTGAGGACGACTCCGTTCCGCCAGAAATCACGTCGCGCGCCCATGGACTCGAGCCAAAGAACAAATGCCGCAATCACCAGAGTAAATCCAACTGCGATTAACGAGAGACGAACAACAGCGCCCCGGATAGACGACATCAACCAGTTGCGGTCCGGGACACTCTTCACCGGTGTGTTCCAAACCGCGAGGATTTCGTAGAAGGCGAAGAACACAAGATTGAGCACTCCGATTTGCTTGAACAAAGCCGCGAGCCCGGTCAACAATCCAACAGCGACCAGGCCAGCGCTACTGCTAAGCAATGTGATTCCCTCGCCGTTTTTCCTCGCGGAGGCACCATGCAGGAAAAAGTAGAACGCCGCCGTATACGGCAGCGCCAGCAGTAACTCGGTGTTTGCCGCCATCATGTCCTGGGTAAAGTAGTTCGTGCTGAAGTAGACGAACAGAAACGCCGCGCCGAGTCCAATTCGCCTGCTGTAGAAACGCGCCGCTATAAGATAAACAATCAGCGAAGTCCCAAAATTCCAAAGGGTCGCGGCTAAATGGACAGCCTTCATGCTACGGCCAAACATCGCGAAGATGGCGGCGTAAAACAGCGAGGCACCGGGCGGCTTATCGGTCACGATGTCGGCATACAGCCGTGCGCCTTCGAGCATGCGAACTGCAGTCAGCGCTCGCACTCCCTCATCGCCGTTTACAAAATCGTAACGAATGTAGAACACTCGCAGCAGCAGGTTCAGCAAGAAGAGTCCGCAAAACGCCAACATTAACCGACGTGGCGTGATTCCAAAACTGACGTGGCGTGATTCCAACCCCATTCCGGTCGGGCTCCAGTTGCGTTCTCGTATTCAGCCGCGCTACTCCAAGAGACGTGAATGGTAACATCAACCTGTTTGCGCCGACAGAAGCGCAAAGGCCCCCGGCTGGTACGTTCTCTTGACGCTAACCTTGGGCGTTTGCTCTAATCGAAATGGAACAAAAGCAAATGGATAGGAGCGAGTTAATCTACGATTGGAACCGCGTAGGCAGCGCTGAAATGGAGGCGCGACCGTTGGAGTTGAACGATGAAACGCTACGCGACGGGTTGCAATCACCCTCGGTGATCGATCCTCCAATTGAAAAGAAGCTCGAGATCCTTCACCTGATGGACTCGCTGGGTATAGACACGGCTGACATAGGACTGCCGGGGGCAGGACCCAGGGCCGTTTCCGATGTAACCAGGCTTGCGAAGGAGATTGCAGACTGCAAACTCGATATCACACCTAATTGTGCGGGTCGAACCGTTCTCGCTGACATTAAGCCGATCATAGACATTTCCCAGAGTGTGGGCATTCCGATCGAAGCCTGTACGTTTATCGGATCGAGCTCGATCCGGCAATATGCAGAGGGCTGGTCGCTCGAGATGATGCTCACCGCAACCGAGGAAGCGGTAAAGTTTGCGGTTTCTCACGGACTCTCGGTGATGTATGTGACTGAGGATACGACTCGCGCAGACCCTGCTACCGTTCGGGCGCTCTACCGCACAGCGATCGAAGCCGGCGCAAAGCGAATCTGTGTGTGCGACACTGTGGGTCACGCGACGCCCGACGGAGTGCGAGCGCTGATCGGCTACGTCAAGGGGGTAATTGACGGAATGGAGTTGACCGAGGATATCAAGATCGACTGGCATGGGCACCAGGATCGTGGGCTCGGGGTCATCAACTCTATAGTTGCCTACGAGGCTGGCGCGGATCGGCTGCACGGGACCGCCCTCGGAATAGGTGAGCGCGTTGGAAACGCCCCCATGGACCAATTGCTCGTGAACCTTCAACTGATGGGCTACATCGATCACGACCTGTCCAACTTGACACGATACTGCGACACGGTGAGCAGCGCCACCGGCGTACCCATTTCGATTTCTTATCCCATCGTAGGCCGCGACGCGTTCCGCACTGCAACTGGAGTTCACGCTGCAGCGGTGATCAAGGCTTTCAACAAAGGCGATGATTGGCTTGCCGATATGGTCTATTCTGGCGTCCCGGCCAGAATGTTGAACCGCGAGCAGACTATCGAGATCGGGCCAATGAGTGGAAAATCAAACGTCATATTCTGGCTCGAGCGCAACGGTATTGAGCCAACTAAGGAGCGCGTCGAGCGAATATTCAATAGCGCAAAACAGAGCGCCTCGGTCCTCACCGACGAAGAGGTAAGGCGTCTGATCTAGGTTAGAGCTAGCGGGTCCCAAGACCGAATACACGAGAATAAGAGTCTCAAGAGCCCACCATGCAAAACTACGCGCCGCGCGCAGACGAACATCTCTCTATTGCCAGCCTGCTCGGCGCTCCCGGGATTCAAAAGGCTTTTCAGTTCATAAATGAAATGCGCTGCGACCTTGATGAAGAACTGGTACGCATTTGCGAGATACCCGCTCCTCCGTTCAAGGAGGAAGCTCGCGCTCGAGAAATCGTTCGGCGCTTCGAGGAGATCGGCCTTACTCGCGTCCGAACGGACGAGGAGGGCAACGTCATCGCAGAGCGTCTTGGGATCGCGCCAGAGCCCCGTGTGATCGTTTCCGCGCACCTCGACACCGTATTTCCCGAAGGCACGAATGTACGCGTGAGACGCGACGGAGCGCGCTTCCACGCGCCTGGGATTAGCGATAACACATGCGGCATTGTCAGTCTTATAGCGCTGGCGCGAGCGCTGAATGCTGGGGAAATTGGGACCGAAGGCAGCATCTCCTTTGTCGCAACGGTTGGTGAAGAAGGCGAAGGCAACCTCCGCGGCGTGCGGCACTTGTTCACCCGAGGGGTGTTCCGATCCGGAGTTGAGGCCTTCATTTCACTCGACGGCCCCGGGCTCGAACGAATAACCCACAAGGCGCTCGGCTCGCGTCGGTATCGCGTGTCGGTGATCGGTCCTGGAGGTCATTCGTGGGGCGATTTTGGCATCGTCAACCCGGTGCACGCGCTCGGACGGGCGATAGCACGATTTGCGTCGTATCCGGCTCCGCTCGCTCCCCGAACGTCTTACAACATCGGCATTATTGAAGGCGGCAGCTCGGTCAACGCGATCCCGGAACGCGCAAGCATGGTCGTCGACATTCGCTCGGTTTCGAGCGATGAGATCGAAAAGCTCGAAGCCTATCTGAGACGGGTAGTTGAAATCGCCGTTCGTGAGGAGAACTCGCAGCGATCGACGAGCGGCACGAGCCTCACCTGCGAATTCGAGAAAGTGGGCGATCGCCCCTCCGGCGAGACGGATGTCACTTCGAGAATCGTACGCGCTGCGATCGAATGCTCGCGCGCGTTGGGCATCGAGCCGCGCCTTGATTGTTCTTCCACTGACTCAAACATACCAATCTCGCTTGGCATTCCGGCAATCACCCTTGGGGTTGGCGGGATCTCCAGCAACTGCCACAGCTTGACCGAGTGGTATGAGTCTGCCGGCCGCGAGCTTGGCTTGAAGCGATTGCTGATGGTCACCGTCGCTTTAGCGGGCGTTGCAACCTAGTGATTGGATCTACTGCGGAGGCTGCTCGGGCGGTTTGACTGGCTTAGCAGGTTGCGGCGGCTGTTCACCTTCGGGTTTCGGCGTATGCGCGGCTGCGACCCACGCCTGAACCTCACGGCGTACGTCTGCATATGGTTTATCGATCGGCTTGTTAGCCTTATCGCGCCACCCTTTGACGATCTCTGCGACGATTGGGAACTGACCGTACTGGTAGTTCACTGTGTGAAACAAACTGTCTTCGGGCTCTAGGAACACCAGCATCTCATCTTCTTTGAGATAGTTGTCCTCGGCACATCTCACACTCGATCGAGCGAGCACATTGATTTCCTTCAGCGTGAAATCGCCCTCGATCACATCAAGTGGATAGAGCACCGCCAACTGGCTGAACTCGCCTCGATACCTAGCCTTGTCAACCTTGTGAACTTTGACGCGGGCGATCAGAATTGCTTGCCGAGCGACCTCATCAATCGGCATGACACGCAGACAGTTCCGCGACTGCGCGAGACCCGGCAGAACAAGCAGGGGCAGCGCGATTATCAAAACGGCCTTTCTCATGTAGGGCAGATTCACTCCTCCGAAACCTGTTAATGTTACCACACGCCCGCGGGCGCGGAAAAGTTCCATTTCCAGCGGTTCCACACCTTGGCAGGCGATAATTGGATGCCGCAGTGGTCAAATTATTATCCCTGTTACTATCAGGTTGTTTGTGTCGCCGCGCGACCCTAAATCGATTCTATGAACGCGGGGCCACCGGTTCACTCTCGCGCGGCATCTCTTCATTCGTTTGTCCCTTTGAGCGCTGTGAGCGCGCTCGAGCGAACCTCAAAGTGAAGCCAAGCGCCGCCAGCACGCCAACCGCGACCAGCACTTTCCAGCCGTGCTGCGCTATGATGCGGCCTGCATCCTCGCCGAATCTAATGGCTAGCCATCCTTCGATCAAAAATCGCACCGAACGCCCGATGAAGATCGCAGTGATGAACCGCCACGTCTTAAGTCTGAACACCCCGGCACAAAGCACGAAAGGCTTGAACGGGAATGGCGGCGGTAACACCGCGGGCACCATCACTGCTATCAGGTCATAACGGCCAAGCAAGTTCTCGATTCTATCGCGCTTCTTCGGAGCCACACGCCTAAGCGCCGCGACACCGGCACGCCGCGCCACCACATACAAGAGTGTACAACCGATCGCCGACCCTCCAGTCGCCGCAAGCGCATAGAGCGGCATGAGCGCTGGACTATTTGCGCTCAGGAAGATCATGACCGCGTCCGGGCCTCCTGGCAGCGGGATGCCTGCCGAGTCGACTAGTGATATTCCGAACAATCCAAGAGCCCCGAAGGCCTTGAGCCACTCGAGCAGGCCCTCAAGACTGCTCTTGATTCCGAGGAGTATGAATGCGAGTTCATTCATTTGCAGGTTGCTCACTGAGGTCTGTGCCCGGATAGTAGAAACTCAGAATCTCGCGGTAGCCCCGGCCTGCAGCCGCCTGTGCGACGGCGCCTGCTTCACACAGTCCCACCTGACTGCCAAACCCTCGGCCCTTAAAGATGAACCGTAACCCTCGCCGCTCTACGGTGAACGTCGGACTCAACACCGTATTCCACCCCAGCCTGAGCCCGATCGCTCGTCGAAACGCGTCAGTGCTCAACACCACCCGCTTGCTTCCATCACGCACGATGACCGATTGCACAAATCCACTCGTTTGATCCGAGTCGACAAACAGTTCGGTCGCTGGAGACAACTTCAACCCGACTAGCGCCGAGAGCGAGCCGAGAATGCGATTGGCGTCCGCGGACCGCTCCCAGTTGCTGAATCGAGAGGGTTGACACCAGCGGCATGCGATTCGGGAATATGGGTAACTGCTGTTTCCACCCCAGACCATCGACGGTGTGGCTGACAATCCCCCGCAAGTTGCAGTGTAGAACCCCTCTACCGGCCTGCCCTCGAACGTCAAGATTTGTCCCGCCGTCCGAGCCACTGCTCGAGAGACCGCGGGAGCCGCGACTCTATCAGCAAGATCCTGCTCGCCCCGATAGAGCTGGCAATGGGTGGTGTCGCAAAAGTCGAAGCCTTCGCTCGAATGGCGGCCGGCATGCGAAAACATGAACGTCCGCACCACCACTGCTAGCGCCATCAAAGCTTCCGGCTCGCGGAAGCTTGTCTCCGCAGCCACCACCGAAGTTACGGCAGACTCACGACCAGTCGTCAGCAATATTCGAAGCGGACCGCGCCCTCCAATACCGGAATCAACCGACACTGTTCCGCGCACCTCCCGCTTGATCTTTCCTGGAAGAATCAACTCGAGCGTCGAGGAATCGTCGGCCACGATTCGAGCTGCTTCTGTAACCATCGATTGTTTGATGGACCCGAGCGAACTCCTTACAACAACATTAAGGCGATTGCCCGAGAGGCGAATCCGAATGAGCTCGCCGCGAGTCAGGTTGGCGGTACCCGGGAGTCCGGTTCCATCGAGAACCGTCCCTTCGCCCGAAGCAATCCGAACTTGAAGCGTTTCGGATCTGAACAAACTGAATAGTCTGATGCGAACTGTATCCGGCCCATGCGCAGGCAAGGCGGTAAGAAGCAGAAACGCTGGGATGACAAGGGCACTCATCGTTTTCTCAAACAAGCAAGCCCGGCGGAGAACATCTCGCCGGGCTTGTCAGGTTGCAAGATACTATCTGACCTTGGGTTACTTCTCAATCGCCTTGAGCGGAGCCGTCGCAAGCCCACCATCACTCGCCTCGGCAGCCGCCGCTCGCTCCTGCTGTGCGTCCTCGAACATATCGCTGTATGCTTCGCGATAGGGATCAATAAGGGCGCCGCCTTCGGACTTGGTGAAGGTCAGCTTCCCGGTTTCCGAATCATAGTCGATGATCACCAGGTCACCGGTCGCAACTTGCTGGGTTGCGACCAGATTCGATATCGGGTAAACGAGGAAGCGTTCAATCGCACGCTTCAAATGGCGGGCGCCGTACTTGAAGACGATGCCCTCGTCCAACAGGAACTTCTTAGCGTCCTCAGTACATCGGAATATGAACTTCTTCC
>CAZOOE010000254.1:0-9317 GCA_964581275.1 uncultured Clostridia bacterium | reverse complement strand
ATATTTGTCGATCTCGGCGTCGGTGGGCGCGCTGACGCGAGTACGCTCGCGCTCTCTCAGCGCGTCGATTGCAAGCTCGCGGCGAATCTTGTCGCGGACTTCTTCCTCGGTAAATCCGGCTTCCTTTATCTGGTTCTGGTACTGTTCTTCGGTTACCTTCGCGTCTTGCTTGCGTTTTTGAACCTCCTGACTGACCTTTGTGTCGTCCGGCACGAGGGTCTCTTTCTGGGCCTTTTGGAAGAGAGCTTCCTCCTGAATCAGGTTATCCAGAACGCTCAGCCGGGCCGCAACTAGTTCTGCCGGCGTCATCGGTGCGTTACCGCCGCTGGCGTCCAGTTGTTGTTTGATCGTGCTGTCTACCTGCTTCAGTGCAATTTCGCGAGGGCCGACTTTCGCCGCAAATTCGAGCGTCGATTTGTCCCCGCCCTTGCATGCGACGAGCACCAGGGAAAAGGAAAGAACTACAGTGATTAGTTTGACGTAACGAAACACAGTGATACTCCTTAGTAGAGAGTCCGACAAACTTCAGTTTTGTCGCTGATAATCGAATACAAGCGATTTGCGGGCAACCGACAAACTGAAGTTCGTCGGACAAAATGGTTTGACGGACCGCGAGCCTGCCGTGCTAAACTGTCGTTTTGCTTTCATAGCCAATTTCTCATCGGAGGTACGCAACAATGTCTAAGCGCTGTGAGGTCTGCGGCAAGGGACCTCAGTTTGGTCACACCGTCAGTCACGCCAACAACCGCACCAACCGCCGCTTCAATCCAAACCTGCAGGGCGTCCGCGCGGTGGTGAGCGGACGGGTGCAGCGCATTCGAGTCTGCACGCGCTGCCTCAAAGCAGGCAAAATCGTCAAGGCTGCCTAGCCGATCCTTGAGTTGCGATTTTGGAGTGCGATCGAGCTCTATCGATCCAGAATCGCAAATCCAAGCCCAGACTCGCGAGTCTTATCCTGCCAGCGCGATTACGTCGATCTCGACGCGCACATCGCGGGGCAATCGCGACACTTCCACGGTTGATCTGGCTGGCGGCGCCTCTCCAAAGAATCGTCCGTAGATTTCGTTCATATCAGCAAAGTCAGCCAAATCAGCCAAAAACACGGTCGTCCTGACCACTCGGTCCAATGAACTGCCAGCCGCCTGAAGCACCGCGCTCAAGTTGTTCAGCACTCTTTCAGTTTGCTCGCGTATGCCGCCTTCAACTATCTGCATAGTGGATGGGTCGAGCGGAATCTGACCGGATGCGAAAACAAGCCCGTTTGCCTTAATCGCCTGCGAGTAGGGTCCGATGGCCTTAGGCGCGCTATCGGTTTGAACGCGATCTTTCATGCTTGTCTGGCTCACTGTTAGGAATTATTCGCCTCGCTGAAACTCTGAATTATCTCAGATGAGTGGGTAGTTGTCCACCGGAGGGACTCATGACAAACCTTGATGGGCTTTCCACTACCAATCTCGAAATACGACGGGCAACCTGCTTCTCACGAGATTCAGTGATTCCCTTATAAAGTAATAAATGTAATAAAAAACTATTGATCGGCCTTTGCAACGCAGTTAATATTACCAACGTGCCGACCCTGACTCGGATCCCTAGCCAGTCAATTCTGACTAGCTCGGTACCGCTGGCAGATACTTTGTCTTAGCATTCAATCCCCAATGCCTCCACAGTTCGCGAGGCTGTTGCAAGACTTTGCAGCAATTTAAGACTGCAGGCCGCATCATAAAGATGAATACCGTCGAATCGTCCGGACGCAGAATCTCGGAGGCGCAGACCGAGCGCCTGTCGGCGGCTCGTTTTTCCCTCTCTCGGCTCTCGATCAAGCAGCGATTGCCGCTGCTCATGGGTGCGCTATTGCTCGCGGTCATCGGCGCATCGACATGGGCATCCTATCAAGGAGTGAAACGCTCAGCGCTAGACGTTGGACGCGAGCGGCTTGAACGGCTCACTCAGCAGTTGGCCGCAATGCTCCAACAGTCGGCCAGCACCCTGGCCAATAAGACATTTGCCGCGGCAAACGATCCGGCGATTCAGACGTTTCTGCGGTCACCCACGCCTACCTCCCGACCGAACGTTGAAGCGGTTTTGCAGCAATTCATGCCGGCTCAAGATCCGAGTTGTCTCCGCGTCGAGCTCTGGAGCGCCGATCGATCACGCGTGCTCGCGTTGCCAGAAGGCTCATCGGAGATTGCAGCCGACCTGGAGACGGAGTTCAAGCAGTCAGCTTCCGAACCATCCTTCAGCGCTGTAGGCGCCTTCCGAGCGCTGGCAGATACAATCGCCCATCCGGTCGTAGCCGCAGTAAGACACGAAGGGGAGCAGCCGGTCGGTTATCTCGTGAGGTGGCGCCGCATGTCCGCGACTCCTGACGCGCGGCAAAAGCTTGTCGATCTCATTGGTACCGGTGCCGGCCTCTATCTGGGAAACAGCCAAGGGGATATATGGTCAGACCTGGTAGGTGTGGCGCCCAAGCCTCCGGTCGATGTTCGAGCAGTCAATGACGTTAATCATTACGCACGAGAGGGAAGATCTTCGGTCGCTGCTCTGGCGAGACCAATCGGCGGTACGCCGTGGTTCGTGCTGGTGGAGTTTTCCGATGACGGAATCGTAGCTCAGGCGGACCGATTCCTCCGTCGTACCGCGGTGATTGGCTTGGTTCTCCTCGCGATCGGCGTGGCAAGCGCCTGGGCGCTCAGCCGTAGCATCACCAGGCCGCTTCATTCGCTCACCGCAGCGGCATCCGCGATCGCCGGCGGAGACTATTCCCGCCTCGTCGAGATCCGCACGCACGATGAAGTAGGGGCACTTGCCGATGCGTTCAATACGATGGTCGTTCGCGTTCGCGACTCGGAGCACGAGCTCGAGAAGAAGGTTCAGCAGCGAACCGGACAGCTCGAAACCGCGAACAGAGAACTTGAATCCTTCTGCTATTCGGTCTCACACGACCTGCGGGCGCCGCTTCGTCATATTCATGGCTTTACCGGCCTACTCGAAAAGAGAGCTTCGTCAACTCTGGATGACGAGGGCCGGCGATATTTAGAAACGATTGCCGAATCGGCGAAACAGATGGGCTGTCTGGTCGATGACCTGCTGGCCTTTTCGAGGATGGGACGCACCGAGATGCGGAATACGCGTGTCAGCCTTGAGCAGCTTGTTTATGAGGTCTCGCGCGACCTGGAGGCCGAGACTCAAGGACGCGTTATTAATTGGGAGCGAGGCAGTTTGCCTGAAGTAGACGGTGATCCAGCAATGTTGCGACTCGTACTCACCAACCTCATTTCAAATGCATTGAAGTACACCCGAACGCGCGCTGAAGCTCAGATTGAAGTCGGAACTACGAATGGCCGTCCTCATCAGACGGTATTCTTCATTCGCGACAATGGCGTCGGGTTCGATATGCGGTATGCGGATAAACTCTTTGGAGTGTTTCAACGATTACATCGCGCAGAGGATTTCGAAGGTACAGGCATCGGGCTCGCAAGTGTGCAGCGGATTATTCACCGTCACGGGGGGACAACCTGGGCTGAGGGCGTGGTCGACGGAGGCGCGACATTCTATTTCTCCCTCCCCAAGAACGCATAGAGGCTAACAAATGATGGCTAAAGTGAAACGTATTCTTCTTGCTGAAGACAACGCCAACGACGTCGAACTGACGCTGGAGGCGCTTGCCCATCACAATCTTGCCAATGAGGTGGTCGTCGCACGCGACGGAGCGGAAGCGCTGGATTATCTGTATCGGCGTGGCGCATTCAAGATGCGCGAAGAGGGCAACCCGGCGGTGCTTCTGCTGGATCTGAAGATGCCTAAAGTGGACGGGATGGAGGTCCTGCGGCAAGTGAAAGCGGATACAGGTCTCAAAACGGTTCCGGTAGTGGTGCTAACGTCTTCGCAAGAAGAGCGGGATCTGGTTGAGAGCTACGACTTGGGTGTAAACGCTTATGTAGTCAAGCCAGTCGACTTCCACGAATTCATTGACGCCGTCAAGGAACTGGGTCTCTTCTGGAGCATCATCAACGTCCCGCCGCCGCGAAACGGAGTGCCGCAGTACGGTGGCAACATTGAGTCCAAGCTCGGCTCTTAGGTCTAACGCGATGAAGAAATCCTTACGAATTCTCCACCTCGAAGACAACCCGGTCGATGCGGAACTCATTCGCGCCACTCTTGCTGAGGAGGACATAACCTGCAACGCAACTCGCGTTGAAACTCGTAACGATTTTGTTGACGCCGTTGAAGGCCGCGGATTTGATCTGATACTCGCAGACTACAATCTACCTTCCTTCGATGGAATCTCCGCGTTAGCGATCGCAAAGGAAAAGTGCCCGGAGATTCCGTTCATCTTCGTCACCGGTTCACTTGGCGAAGAGCGCGCGATCGATACACTCAAGAAAGGCGCAACCGATTATGTTCTGAAACACCATCCGAGGCGGCTTGTCCCAGCCGTGCATCGAGCGATCGAAGAAGTAGCTGAGCGGACCGAGCGCAAGCGGCTTGAAGCTCAGCTTCGCCATGCCCAGAAGATGGAATCCATCGGCACTTTGGCCGGTGGAATCGCTCACGACTTCAATAACCTCTTGACGGCGATAATCGGCAACGCACAGCTCGCCCTTACCCGGCTCACACCCGGGGAGCCACTACACGATCGCTTGATTGAAATCGAAAACAGCGGTAGACGTGCCGCTGAACTGACTCGTCAACTGCTAATCTTCAGCCGTCGAGAGAAACTCGAGCCCCGGGCCATCAATCTCAACGACACGATTGACCAGTTCTCGAAGATGCTGCGGCGCATCATCGGCGAGGATCTGGAATTACGAATTAAGACCGCAGGAGATCTGTCCACGGTATTTGCCGATCCCGGACAGATGGAGCAGGTGTTGATGAACCTTGCAGTCAATGCTCGAGACGCGATGCCCGAAGGCGGAGAGCTCATCATCGAGACTCAGAATATTACAATCGATGGAACCTACTGCCGCACACATCCCTATGCCAAGCCGGGAAGGTATGTACAAGTCGGCGTGACCGATACCGGTGACGGCATGGACGCTGACACACAACAGCACATCTTCGAGCCTTTCTTCACGACCAAGCCAGCGGGGAAAGGAACTGGCTTGGGTCTAGCCCTGGCCTATGGAATCATCAAACAGCACGAAGGCATGATCGAGGTTTACAGCGAAATCGGACATGGCACTACATTCAAAATATATCTGCCGGCGCAACAGAAGGCGATCGAAGAAGAGGTTAACGAGACTCAGCCGGTGGTTCCGGGCGGAGCGGAGACAATTCTTGTAGCCGAGGACGAAGAATCACTACAACGATTGTTGCAGGGTACATTGACCGGCATGGGCTACAGAGTGATCCTGACGGACGATGGGGCGGCGGCAGTTGAGACGTATTTGAATCAGCGGGATCAGATTGATCTTGTGATCCTGGATATGGTGATGCCGAAAATGAGTGGCCGCGAAGCCTACGAGCGCATTCGCGCAATTGACAGCGATGTTCCGGTGATCTTTATGACCGGCTATAGCGCCGAGACGGCGCAGAGTAGGTTTATCGTTGAAACCGGCGCGGCGTTTATCCAAAAGCCTTACGGGGTGTCTGTACTCGGCCACAAGGTGCGCGAAGCGCTCGATGCTCACGCGCTGGCTTAGACAATGTCGGAGTCTCGATCGTCCGACGAGCTGGCAGCTTGTCGAGTGCGCTACTATTGCTCCTTAGACTGGCACGGGTTCGCCGCTCGTGCGCTCGACATCCATCACGCCGCGGACCGATTTGAGCGCGCCGATGATTTTTTCCAAATGTTTTAGGTCGAAAATCTCTGCGGTCAGCACGAGCTGGCCCCGCCCTTCATCATCCAACGACGCACGAATGTCTCGAATGTTTGTGCCCACGCCAGCTATCGCCTGAGTTACGTCGGCGACCATCCCGGGCCGATCTTCGGTCATTAGCTTCATTGTTACCGGGTAAGCCGATTCGTGCTTAGCATCTGCTTTCATCCACTCGACCTCGATCAAACGCTCGGGGTTGACAAGCAATCCTGGCAAATTGGGGCAGCGGTTCGAGTGCACGGCAACGCCCTTTCCGCGGGTTATGTACCCCATGATGTCTTCCCCGCGAATCGGATTGCAGCAGCGCGCGCGATACACCATTACATCGTCGATCCCCTTGACCACTATGCGGTCCTGAAGCCCAAGCGCGCGTTTGACGACTTGTTTTAGGGTCGGCCGTTTCTCTTGCTCAATCTCGCCAACGCGGTCGGGCGGCAGGAGCTTCGCGATTACGTTGCGCGGAAGCACCTTTCCGTAGCCGATCGCCGCGAGTAAATCATCCGTTCTTGCAACTCCATAGTCGGCTGCAATGCGGTCGAGGTCGCCGTTCGATAACATCTTTTTGGTGTTCAGACGGAATCGATCCGCTTCCTTCTCGAACAGCTTCTTGCCAATGTCGATTGCAGTCGTTCTCTCGCTCTCGGCCAGGTAATGACGAATCTTCGACCGTGCCCGCGACGTCTTGGCGAAGTTCATCCAATCGCGGGACGGATGGGCTGTAGGCGAAGTCATGATGTCCACAACGTCTCCATTGCGCAGCTGATACTTCAACGGAACTATGCGGCTGTTCACCTTGGCCCCGTTGCAAGAAAGGCCCACCTGGGTGTGGATCATAAACGCGAAGTCGACTGGAGTTGCACCGCGAGGCAACTCGATCACCTTGCCCTTGGGCGTAAAGCAGTAAACCTCCTTGGGATAAAGATCCAGCTTGAGCGAATCGAGGAACTCGCGCGAATCTTTCACTTCCTGTTGCCACTCGACCAGCCGTTTGAGCCAAACGAATGCTTCGTCTTCATCGGTATGCGTACCCCGCCGCCCTTCTTTGTACTTCCAGTGCGCGGCGATGCCTTCTTCAGCGATCGACTGCATCTCCCGAGTGCGGATCTGGACTTCGAAGGACTGGCCGCCGTCACCGACGACCGATGTATGCAGCGACTGATAGAAATTCTCTCGCGGGATCGCTATCCAATCCTTGAAGCGCCCGGGAATTGGCTTCCAGGCGGTGTGAATCACCCCCAGAGCGGCGTAGCAATCCTTCACCGATTCGGTGATGATGCGCATGGCCACCAGGTCGTACACCTGGTCGATGCTGATGTGTTGGCGTCGCAGTTTTTGGTAGATCGAAAACAGTCGCTTAATCCGACCTTCGATAAAAACGACCTCGATTCCCGAAGTCGCCATCATATCGAGAATTCGCTGTTTGACTTCTTCGAGGAAGGCCTCCAACCGCGAGCGCCGGCGCTCTACAAGTTCTTTGAGTTTCTGATACTCCTCGGGCTCCAAATGCTTGAATGCGAGGTCTTCGAGTTCGCCTCGAACGCGTGCCATACCGAGCCTGTGAGCGATCGGAGCATAGACGTCGAGCGTTTCCTGGGCAATTCGCCGTCGCTTTTCGCCGGGCAGGTATTCGAGCGTTCTCATGTTATGGAGGCGGTCGGCGAGCTTGACCAGGACTACTCGCACGTCGTCTACCATGGCCAGCAGCATCTTGCGCATGTTTAGCGCCTGTCGTTCCTCAGTTGAAGCGTGATCGAGCTTTGATATTTTGGTGAGGCCGTCCACCAGATGTGCTATTTCCGGGCCGAAGTACTCTTCAATCTCTTCGCCCGACGTTTCGGTATCCTCGACGATGTCGTGCAGCAGTCCTGTGGCTACGCAGATCGGATCGAGGTTGAGATCGACTAGAATGTTGGCGACTTCGAGCGGGTGCACCAGGTAAGGCTCGCCCGACTGTCGTGTTTGACCACGATGCTGTCGCGCCGAGAACAGGTACGCGCGGCGCAGAAGCTCCTCGTCGGCGTCGGGATGGTTCTTTCGAAGCTTTTCTATTATCGTTTCGAACCGAATCATTGTTGATGCAAGGCCGGAATGTGCCCAAAATAAAAAAGGTGATCACCCTTTGAAGGGTGTCACCTAAATTCTAGCACAGGAGGGAAGCTACTTCATTTCGAAGGCGGGGCTGCCTCGGCGGCAGCCTGCTGTTGTTGTACCTTTTGCATTGCCATGTACTTGTCCTGCATCTCCATCGCCTTGGCTTTCAATTCGTTTTGCTTTGCAGGAGAGTACTTCATCTCTTCGATGTAGACCAGCTTTTCATAGAACCAGGCATTGGCATAATTCGGGTCAACCGAGATCGCCTTTTGCAAGTACTCGTGCGCCTTCTGGTCCAGCGGCTTCATCTTCTCGAGAATGTCCGGAGGTACGGCTCGATTCTTGGACACATACCCGGCGTTCAAATCGTAAGACTCCTGCCAGTAGCCCACTCCGAGCGTGTAGTAGACATCGGCCTTAGTCTTCGCGCTCGCCGACGGCAGCGTAGCCCTCTTCTCGAGAGTCTCTCGCTGGTGTCCTCGATATTCGCCGGCTCTCTCGGCGTTGACTCTTGTCAGCTGACTGTAGATGTTCGCTTTGAAGGCAAGCGCCTGGTCCACCGCCTCAGGCTTATCCTGATTCTTGCGGATGATATCGTCGTACGCATCGACCGTCTTCTTGCCCAGCTCGTCGCTCAGGTTCTGGTCAAACTGGGCGTTGAGTGCGCGAGCATAGAATAGCTGCGCGTTTGTCAGATCAGGGTTGAGCTCGAGAGAGCGCTGAAACTTCTCTTCGGCTAATTGATACTTGCCCTTGTTGAACTCACGCACGCCGTCGTTCAGGCTGTTCTTGGCGCGCAGACTATTCACAACCCCACAGCCCGGTGTCGTCAGCGCAATCGCAAGCAATACAACAACGAATATAAAAAGGCCAGATTTCGTTTTGTTGTTCAAGGCTTGTACCTCCGGTTCTTGATTCCGCGCCCTTTTTTCAGTCTGGGGCGAGCCGGTCTACTGTAGGTAGTCGATCTGGAGCCCAATCGGCTCCGCGCCCGCTCCTTTTACCGCGTCAATGACTGAGACTATGTCGCCGTACTGTTTGTCCTTGGGCGCCTTGATGAACACTGTTTTATCGGGACGCTGTTCGAGCAAATCCTTGAGCGTGCTCCCAAGCTCCATCAAGGTCATCGGCTTGCTGTTCAATTCGACCTGCTGATCCAGCCCGCTGCCGGTCGCCTTGACGTCAACCATCAGCAAGTCGGACGGCGGCACCGGCGCATGGGTGTCATTCTCCTGGGGCTTCTGCGGAATCTTCGATTCGAACTTCGCTTCCTTCTGAGGCTGGATCACCATGAAGATGATCAGAAGCACCAGCAAGACGTCGATAAGCGGTGTGACGTTAATGTTTGGGGGCGCGAGCCCCAGCTTTCTAGAATGGACTCCCTCGTCAACTTCTCCGTGTGACATT
>CAZOOE010000253.1:0-9341 GCA_964581275.1 uncultured Clostridia bacterium | reverse complement strand
CAAAGCCGTCAGTCGCCCACCCGGAGGTCCAGAAGGTCGAACAAGAAGTCGCGGAGCGGACAAAGACGTTCCTATCGATCAAGGGTCACCGCACTGTCACTGAGTTCCATCGGGAGTTGGGAAAGCTGATGTGGGACAAGTGCGGGATGGGCCGCAACCAGATCGGGCTTAAGGAAGCACTGGAGAGGATCCCGGCGATGCGGCAGGAGTTCTGGAAAGATGTAAACGTGCTTGGCGATGGCGACGAGTTGAATCAGTCGCTCGAGTACGCCGGGCGTGTCGCCGATTTCATGGAGTTCGCTGAGTTGCTCGTGCTTGACGCATTGACTCGTGACGAATCGTGTGGCGCTCACTTTAGAGAAGAGCATCAGACTCCGGACGGCGAGGCGAGACGAGACGACGAAAAATTCTCATACGTCGCGGCGTGGGAGTATCAGGGCCTGGACGACCCGCCGACCCTGCACAAAGAGCCGCTGGTATACGAAGAAGTTCATCTGGCGCAAAGGAGCTACAAATAGATGAACCTTAAACTGAGGGTTTGGCGCCAAAAGAACAGCAATACGCCGGGTCGTTTTGTCGAATACCAGGCCGATGACATATCGCCGGACATGTCTTTTCTCGAGATGCTCGACATAGTGAACGAAGGGCTGATCAAGCGAGGCGAAGAACCGATTGCCTTCGATCACGATTGCCGAGAGGGAATCTGCGGAACGTGCGGGATGGTGATCAACGGCATCGCGCACGGGCCGCTCGGAGCGACCACCACTTGCCAGTTGCATATGCGTCACTTCAGGAACGGCCAGTCGATTACAATCGAGCCCTGGCGCGCGCGTCCGTTCCCAGTGATCAAGGACCTTGTGGTCGACCGCAGCGCGTTTGATCGAATCATTCAAGCCGGTGGATACATCTCCACCCGGACGGGTGGGACTCCCGACGGAAACGCGATCCCGATCCCGAAGCCGGACGCGGATCTGTCGATGGACGCGGCTGCATGCATCGGTTGCGGCGCGTGCGTGGCTGCTTGCAAGAACGCATCGGCGATGCTGTTCGTCGCAGCAAAGGCCTCTCACCTGAACATACTTCCGCAAGGCAAACCCGAGCAGGATCGCCGGGTGATGAACATGGTCAGAGCGATGGATGAAGAGGGCTTCGGGAATTGCACGGTGATGGGTTCGTGTGAAGCGGTTTGTCCGAAGGAGATCAGCCTCGACTTTATCTCGAGGATGAATCGTGATTATCTAAAGGCGCTTTGGCGGAGCAAGTAGTACAATGAGGAAGTTTCGAATGTTTGTCGAGCGGGCAACGCAACCGCTGTATTCCGCATCCTCTCAACGCCGAGCCGCACCGCGGCGGCTCTAGCAACACGAACCGCTCATAAAACACTCCGGAGGAACAAAATGAGAAAGAAACTAGCTAGTCTCTTGCTCTTGCTCGTCCTGTTCGCGCTTTCGCTGCCTGCAGCAGCAATCGCTCAGAACAGGGACGAGTATGGAGGCTTTATAAAACGCGACAAGAACGGCTACAGGGTGGGTCAAGGCAAGATCACCTTGTTCGACGGGCCGGGCATCGTGAACTATCAATACAAGCACAGTTGGATGCCCGGACCGGGCGGCGCCGCGACAGTCATAGGGATCGGCGCCGGCGCCGGGGCTGTGACAGGCGGCGTTGCCAAGGGAAAGAAGGGCGCTGCAATCGGTGCCGCGATCGGCGGCGCAGCGGCAACCGGTCTATGGCTGTACAAAAACCGGACCGAGAAACGCAGAATCTTCTGAGAATCTGTCCTCTTGCGTTTCATCACCCTGAATCGAAACGCATGGATCCATGTGGCTGAATTCAGGGACTGACCATCTTGCCACAGGTCAGTCCCTTTTTGACCTCACCTTCCATTCGCCTTAACCCTCTTTTGAGAGAGTTTTAGCGTTACTCGCTTCCCAATGGGTCGTCAAAGCGTGGTCCGCGCATTGCTGTAGCACCATAGCGGGGTCGCCGGCGCGCATTTTTTCGCGCACTACCGCTCGAAGTGCGTCTATCCCTGCGACAGCCTTGGTCACCAATTCAGCTTGTTGCTGCCTGGGATTTCTTATAAGCTCACCGTAATTTGCTCCATTCTCAAGCCAGGAGGGTGATTATGAAAAGGCTTATCCTGCTCGGCTCAGTTGCACTTTTACTAGCGACGTCTTTCCCGCCGGTTGGTCTCGCTGAGAATCCTTCGCACCACGCGGCAATGAAGCTGTGCAAGCAGAAGTACAGGAACGCCGTTCGGGGAGCCAAGTATCTGAAGCATCGGCAGCGAAAGGAGAGAATTGAACAGGCCCGCAGGGAACGCGAAGAGTGCGAAAAGCTTGCGCCCAGATAGCAAGGCTTAGCTTGCCAGGATTTCCCGATACACCGCGGGGTCAACATTCCCCCCGCTTATCACGCAGCACACTCGACGGCCGCGGAACGCTTCCGGTTCAGTCAGTAAGGCTCCGACCGCAAGCGCGCCGGTAGGCTCAGATTTCAGATTCGCAAGACCAAACAGCAATCGCACTCCTTGCTTGATATTCTCTTCGGGAACTTCGACTATCTGCGATAAACCTTCTTTCAGCACTGCCCAGTTATGACTGCCAACACTCACGGTGCGCGCGCCATCGGCAATCGTTTGAGGCTCGGTCTCGTTGACTACTATGTGTCCCGCGCGAAATGAACGCGCGGCATCGTTGGCCATCAACGGCTCGGCGCCCACAACCCTGGCGCTGCTGCCGCCCGCGCGCAGCCCGACGACGATGCCCGAGGTGAGACCTCCGCCTCCCACCGGCGCGACAACGAAATCAAACTCCCGCGAGAGCGCGGCAAGCTCGGCGCCAAGGCTTGCATTACCTTCGATCACCAGGAGATCGTCATAAGCGCTCGCGACATAGGCATCGGGATTCTCGCTCGCGAGCTGAGCCACGCGCGCCGCGCGGCCCGTCACCTTCACGTCGATCAAATCAACCCCGCCACCGTACTCCCGAACCGCATCGACTTTCACCTGAGCCGAAGTCGCAGGCATAACGATGGTGCACGCTTTACCGAGAAGCGAGCACGCATAGGCCATTGCTTGACCAAAGTTGCCGGACGAGGCGGTGATGATCTTACGCTGCTCGACCTTAGAGGCAAGGTTGTATGCCGCGCGAAACTTGAAGCTGCCGGTGTGCTGAAACGTCTCGGACGCGATCGTCAACTCCACCCCGAGGAGGTTTGCCAGACGCGGTGCTTCGATGACAGTTGTAGCGCGGACAACCTCGTGGAGCGGTCGCGCTGATGCCCTAGCTTGATCCATAGCCACGAAGTATAACACCGCCCGGCATCGTGTTGAGCTTCGGTGAGCGTTGGGATTGAATCCGAAGGCTAGTTGTATACGTTGAGCAAGCTCTCGAGCGCTGCTCGCAGTTTGGCATTCTTGATCCTACGACGGTCAGGGGCACACAGTTCGAGGCGGCCGGCTATAAACTTGATGTCGCGTTCGGCGTTATAGTAGTAAGGGCAGGTCTTCCTTCCACGTCTGTGAGCCGGCAATTTCCCCAGAAACCCCGCTCCCGCGTTGGCAATCATTCGCTCGATCGATAGTTCCGGCGGGTTTATTTGATCCAACAAACCATAGGTGGAGAAGACGGATATTCGTTCGTTGGGGTCATCGTACCAGGCGATGAGGTTGCGCGTCTCGGCGTCGCTTATCGGAAGGTTGGTGATGCAAATCAGCTCCTCGACACCTAGTTCATCGGGCTTGGACCTGAGTCGCTCGGCGAGCTGATCCGCTCTCAGGTAAGCCAGGTTTCCTTTTTGCTCCCGTTGCCAGCTCCCCAGAGGCGCGGAAAACGAAATAACCTGGAAACCAAACATCGGCTGCGACTGGGTCAGCTTGTCGGCAATCCGATCCAGCCCCGGGATCACGCGGTTAACATCCCACAATCCGATGATCTTCTTCTCTCCAAAGGCGGACCTCCTTGCGCGACGCTCGATAACGTTGGTTGTTTCATCGAACGCCGGGGCGGTGCCTGGCAGGCACAATACATCGTCCGGATTGAGCGCGTAGACAACCGGCACTGCCCAGTCAATTATTTCACGCGAGACCGAGTAGTTCACCGCAACCCGCGATTCGCGCGCGGCATCGCCGATACTGTGGCCCTGCGCGAGTGCCCAGTAGAAGTGACGCGCAAATGAGGTCGCCGACGAGTCGAGCACGCTGTATTGATTGGCAACCACCGCCGGCACCCCGCCGGCGACGAGCGCGGGGGCGACCCCTTTGTTGAAATTGTCCTTGCCGCCGGTGCCGCTCTCGCAGGCGTTCAAAAACACAAGACGGATGTCGCGCCGGCAAATGATCTGACGGAGCACCTGCGAATCAAGCCGCTGCTCCTGACCCAGGTCGTTCTCAAAAATCAGATACCCCAGATCGGCCTCTTTGTCGTAGAAGCCGTGACCGATGAAGTGAAGGACATCGATCGGATCATTGGCGGATTCAAGCTGTCGGTGAAGAGCACCCGGAGTTGCGTCGAGCAATACGTCGACTTCGGCGAGATTGGCGTCCAACAGATTTTGGAAACCGCTCCGTATGACGCTCACCTCCTCATCGACTGACAAATGGGAGGTGCCCAGCGGCTGAGCGACTACGACCAGGATCCGAAGAGGCGCGGGGCGTGGCTGAATTCGGTCGGCAGGTATCGCCGTACGGGCGTTGCGTATAAAGTTGATGTCCTCGACCGCAAGAAAATTCGCCCGCCCGGGATCGTAGGCAAACTCCCACGGTTTGTCGGCGATCCAGTCGATCATCGACGTAAAAACGATGTTGAGGCGGCGGCCAGCCTGCATGGCACGGGCGGCGTCATAGAGCCGCCGCGCTTCACCCGGAAGTAAGACTTGAAACAACCTGCAGCCGAACTCTACAAGTTCGTCGTCATTCGGAAGTGTCGAGCGCGGCTTTCCGTCGATGTAAGTCTGAATGCGCTTTTGCATGTCGTTTATGGCAACCATGACCTCGAACCAGTGTCTCCCTGATTCACCCCGGTTAACCATCCTTTCGAGCACGCGGGCATTGCGAAAAGTTGCCGCGAGGTCCACGGTTTTGCCGTCCGAGTCGGACGGCTGGAACGACAGATAAAAGATCTCGGAGTGTGCGGCCTCGGGGCCATAAGCTCCCCGCGGGTTCGCTTCTCGGGCAACCTGCGCTGCGCGTGTCCCGGGCTGCGGCGGCGAAGCAGCGACCGATGGCGCGGCTGAAGTCGGCGAAGGCCGGGCGTCCGCATCCGTCAGGCCGGCGCCTCCGCCGCGCCTCCGGAGGAATGGCAGATCCTGATTCGTGCTTACCGCCGACAGGGGCTGCGGGTCTCCGCGCAAAGCTCTCACCAGGAAGTCCACGGTCTCCGAACGCTGAAAGAACGTGGTGTGAATGACTGCGCCGGGTCTGCTCGAGTCCTCGTTGCCTCCCCGACCGAAGACGCCAATTCGGTCTCCCGGAACAACCGCTCCATCCTGGGGATCAACTCGCCATCCGCCCTCAGTGGGCACGACCAGATCGTTGGCGCTGTTGAAGAAGACATCCACTCCCGCGTCGGCCATGCGGAGCAACAGCCCCTGGTCCGGCTCGAAATTGGCTACCAGAGCCGAATACGCGCCAGCGGGCGGATTGGGTGGGGCCTGAAGCGCTGCGATGACGGGACCGTTGCTATCCATTGCCGCCAGCCCAGGCAGCGATCCGGCAACTCGATTTGCAAGCCAGGTAAGCCCTTCCGCAATAAAGTCGATGCCAAACGTAAACGGGTTGTCGGGAAAAAGATCAATCAGATTGCTCAGCCAGCCGAGCAGCGTATCGAAGCGTTGCGGTGAGGCGAGCGGCGTGCCCTGGTTAGGACTCGCTACCAGAACCGCGCGGCCCAACTCAAAGCGGTTGGACAGATCTCCGAACAGACTCGGCAACTCGGCGAGGTGCCGGAGCACCAGGCCCCCGCGAGAGTGTGTGACGCAATCAAAGATCGTACGCCGATCGGGCAGCGCATCGAGCAACATGCGCGCGTTGTCTTCGGGACTGCGGCTCAACGTAAAGTGGTTGAATGCAAAAATCCGGTCCCCGTAGATCGGCTGAACAGCGGAGAAGAAGTCGCGGCCGTCCGACCCAAGCGATGTGGAGAGCCCGGAGAAGGCCGACTCGGCGTGCGAGAACGTTCCGTGGATCATAAGTAGATTGCGAAGCGGCGGGGAAGCGAGCTTGGATAAGTCAGCCGCCGGCAGCGATTTGGATTCCAGTGCTTTTAGCGATACCTGGAGCCAGCCCTCGTGGAGCTTGTGTGCCTTCCAGGAAGCCTGCTCCCAGAGTCTTGCGAGCACTGGAAATGCCTTGTCGGCAAGTTTGCCCGCTATCTTCAAGATCACGATCT
This sequence comes from uncultured Clostridia bacterium, assembly GCA_964581275.1. GTDB lineage: Bacteria > Acidobacteriota > Blastocatellia > UBA7656 > UBA7656 > Onstottus_A. The sequence continues at coordinate 2,949 of CAZOOE010000253.1, read as the reverse complement.
TCACCACTTTCCCGAAGATGCCCCGCCGAGCGTCTTCCGCCGGCCCCGGCGAAATCGGAACCGAGAACCGATGCCTCGCCTTGCCGCGATGCCCGCCTCGCCGTTCGGTCAGTTGTGGGGCGTGAAAAGTGAGGGCGCCCGACGGGTGACGAACCGCGAGAACGAATACTTCGCCGGATCCTCCGGTGACGCCTATCTCCAGGCTGCGAGCGGCGGGACCGCGTCTGGCGTCGCTGGTCGCAGCCAGCGCATGAGCCACCAAGACGCGGCCACCTTTAACTAACTTGTCAACCAGCGGGTCGGCAGCGGTTGTCCCGCCACGCCTGGCGCTCCCGGTGGCGATTGTCGTGACCGTCCACCCGGTTGATAGACATTCGACAGATTGTTCCGATTTAGGCATTTTTCGTCCTCGATCAAGCACTCTGAAACGCCTTGATGAACTGGCCCCAAGCGGTCGCCTTCGCGAAGTCCAGTCGGGCGTACGCGACGCTAACATCGCCGACAGCCGGAAAGTATATTGAGGTGCCGTTCGACCGCGCTACCCCGGCACCTTTGTGCCTCTCGGCTGCGATGAACGGTGTCGGACCGCTCAACGCGGCGATGGTTGCGGCTGCAGCGTCTTTGACCGCCTTCGCCGAGACGCGCTGCTTGAACTGCTTGCACAGATCAATCAGATCAAGGAAGTCCGCGAGCTCGTAGTGTTGAGCGCCGCGGACGGATTTGGAAACGGCAGCATAGTCGGCCGGTTTCTTGATTGCAGTCTTAAGAGCTTTGGCCAGCGCGTCCACCTCCTTGGCGATGCCGGCAGAACGTCCCAGATTGAGGAGCGACTGGGTCACGTCGCCTGACTCGTAGGATGCGACATAGCGCTTCACGATCGTCGCACCGAGTTGTTCTGCGCTAATCGTGGGACTGGCCGCAAGATCGGCTAGGACAGTATTGTACGGCCAGCCTTCATTCGGTTCGGTTTGTTCGGACCCCACAGAGTAATCCGCGAATTGGCGAAGCTGATAGCCGATTTCGACCATATTCATCAGGCATGCGTCAAATCCTACAATATCTATTTTCCTTCCGGTCGCGTCCTTAACTCGCTTCAACACGTTCTTGAGTTCGGCGTTGTCCAGGAAATCGCGGGCGGTATCATCGTAAGCGATACCTCGTCGAGCGATGGCCGCGTCGATCGTCGTGCTGAACAGCGCGTGCCGGTGCGGCCCGCTGACGATGGACCTGGCGTGGCTCGGGGTGACGACCCCGGCGCCTCGACGTGGTTTGCGTTCGACGCTCAGCCCAAGCGACCTCGCGCGGTTGTACACATCGGTTTCGTCAATGCCACTGCCGTGATTCCAGAGCACCGCCAGATAGTGGTCGGCAGGATGGTTATTCATCCCCCAGATAAAGAAGTCACTCGCAACGGCCGGGTCACCGGTGTTGGTGGGACCCAGACTCTGCACCTGATCGGCCTGGACGGTCGTACCCTTTTTTAGGTAGTAGCGTCGCGTGTTCTGGTCAGCCATTCGGTCGAACTGAGCAACGATATCGATGTCGGGGGTCGAGCCTACCTGCTTCATCTCGCTGATGTCCTGTTCGCCGGCGTCCTGAAGATTGTTGTCGCCGGCGATCCAAACCATCACAGTCCATTTCTTTCTTGGCATGTGGGTTACCCTCCTCCGAATAGGTTGTCAACGAAGTTACATTTTAGCTACGGGGCGGGTCAGGTCGACCGAGATAGATCTCCCGCAGGCAAAAAAGAACCCCACATGATTCATGGACGAAAGTCCCTTTGTCTTTGAGGCAACAATCTGTCGCTTTTTTGTGAGGGAGAGATCTTCGTGCAATAATGTCGCCGGATGTTCGCGGAAGTCGCTGTTCCAATCTATGTCAGGCAAACCTTCACATACCGGCTGCCCGGTGATATGGCCGCTCGCGCAAAGCCTGGCTGCCGCGTGTTAGCGCCGTTCGGAAAGAAATTCCTCACTGGGTTCATCGTCGATCTGCACGAGAGCCCGAAAAGCGAAGTCGATGAAGCCGACATCAAAGACGTCGAAGAACTTCTCGATGAATCGCCCATCATCACCAGCGAGATACTAGAGTTGACGCGCTGGGTTTCCGATTACTATTTCGCGCCGTGGGGTGAATGCCTCCGAGCAGCGTTACCGGCCGGCGCTACAACCATCAGCGAGCAGGTGCTTTCGCTCACCGAAAAGGGGCGCGCGGCGCTTCGCGAGGGTCAACTCCCGCCGTCTAAGCTTGAAGCCTTACAGCCGCTGGCTGCCTCGGATTTTGTCGAGGCGCGACAATTCGGACGGCGTCTGTCTCGTCCGCGAGCCGCCGCCCTGGTCCGTCAGCTCGAACGCGACGGTTTGATCGCGCTCTCGCAGCGCATCGGCGAGACCCAAATGAAGCCAAGGCTTCAAAACGTAGTCAAGCTTACTAGTCCGGGGGGACTGGGCGGTGGTCGGCCGGCGGTTGTTGGCAGCGAGAAAGCGGACCCGCAACGCACTGGTCAGAGGCGAAGGGCGAAGCACGAACAAAAGGAGCTTGCCGAACACGAGCTTCACGAGCAAGAGCTCAACCAGAAGCAGCTCAGAGTCGTCGAGACGCTCGAGTCCGCCGGCGACCCCATGCCGTTCAGCGATTTGCTCGGCGCCGCGGAGGTCTCCGCATCTGTCGTCCGCACACTCGAGAAGCGTGGTGTAGTCGAGGTCTTCGCGCGCGAGCTTCGCCGTGATCCTCTCGCTCACATCGCTCCCGATGATGCTCATCCGGTTAGACTTACCGGCGAGCAGCAGCTCGCGCTGGATCAAATCGTAGCGAAGCTTGAGGAGCGGCAGTATGCGACCTTCCTACTGCACGGTATCACTGGGAGCGGCAAGCCCGAAATCTAAATCCGCCCGAAGCCTTAGGCGGTAAAAACGGGGTTTGCCCGCCTTATCGCTGTTCCGGGGAAAT
>CAZOOE010000252.1:2337-9391 GCA_964581275.1 uncultured Clostridia bacterium | reverse complement strand
GTGGGAATGGTTCCTTTAAGCGAGCCGAATCGATACCGCTGCTAACGCCCCTGGTGAGCCCGTTTGGTTTCCATGGCACAGTCGCGGATTTAGATGGAAACGGTTTCGACGATCTGTTGACTATCGACAACGACGGCCGCTGGCATTTTTTTGCGAACGAAGCTGGGCGGTTCCAGGAAGTGAGAATCATGCTGTCTTTGGGATCCCGAGACCGCGAACCTTCGCGCGAAGAACTTGCGCTGCCGTCGGTTTCCTCAGTCACCCCGGTGCGCCTCGAAGGCCAGGGTGATTTGAACCTTTTGATGCTCCAGCCCGACGGCCAAATCCGGGCTTTGAGACGTCGAGATTCCGAAACGAAGTGATATGCCATCGCGTGCAAACCTGTGACCGCCTTGACGATCTACGTGGCCAGGGGATCCAATGACACCTTTGGAGACGCCAGGCGGCTCAAATTAACCACATCAACAGCCTATTCAATGAAATCTAATGGTGGAACTTGATACCTGACCAGAACCATGCGGTTGGTACCACCGGCTATGGAAAATACACCACCGGCAATTCCGATCCGCGAACTAACACCTACTGATTAACTACACGGGTCACAGCTCGGCTAACGTCTGGCGAAGCTTGTCTGAAGCCGTCGTTTCGATCGGCCACAAGTAGCACTGAGTTTCGCGGATCATAGCTCGGATCCCCGACGAAGAGCGCGAATCTTGGAGCTTTCTCGCTTTCGCTCACGCGACCTGCAGCGATCAGCAACGCTCACTCAGCCATGTCGCCGCCTGCACACGGACTGACACACGCTCAGACGGAGCCTGGCGATTTCACGAAATCTGGGATTGAAACGACGAAACCGTGATGCCCGTAGAGAACGCCAGCAACAAGGAGAGTGGGAACATGGATGACGCTGGAGACTATGTGTCAACCTATCGACAGCCTATTGAAGCGTTGGGCACTGGCCCTGCATCTGCTTCGAGGTTATCAGAGAAGAAAGTTGAGCGCATTGCCCCGAAAAGAAGCACGAAGGTCGCTTTTGCAGGGGTTGAGACACGAGGCGCGGACAGTATCGAGCGCGGCGCCGCTCGCTTTCTAATAAACTGCCTGGCGAATTGCTACAGCATCGAGACGCCCAACACCAGGGATGATGTTTGGGAACGATACAGGCGATTCATGAAGATACGCTGGGGACTTGGCGAGGTCGAATCGCACGTTGCGACGTTTTGCGTGCGAGGTCTCAGAAACAACAACATCGCTCGGCGCCTGAAAGTGAGCGCGGAGACAGTCAACAAGCATCTCGATCAGGTATATCGAAAAGCAGGGGTTTGCAGTAGATCGGAGCTGGCGGCCGTACTGCTGCAGATGACCGCGGTGGGAAGCTCTCGTTAGAGACGGCCGCTAAGACTTAATGAAGCGGAGCATTATCAATGTTGCGATTAATCATTCATTGCTAGCTGTACGAACCTTTGGGTCCGCAAAGTCCACATCGATGACGACCGAAGCGCCATCGGGTGTCACCCGATAGCGAGGCATTCCGTTGGTGTCTAGTACGACTCGCACCACTCCCGGCCTGGGCTGTCCAACCCTGATACGTTCGATCATTCCTGAGTCAACTTTGATCGTCTTGTTGCCAAATCCATTCTGCGCGCCGACGATATCCACGACGATACGCGAGGGATCGCTGAGGGTGAAATCTTGAGTTCTAGCGAGCCCATTGGTCTCCACGACAACACGCAAGCCGCCTTCGACCACAACTGTACGCACTGACTTAACGACAGTAGTTGCGCCGGAAGGCGATGTTCCCACTGCGACCGTTGGCGACGTTGTTGCCTTGAGAGTGGTCGCCGATGTTCGGGTCTTGGCGGCGGTCGATGGTTCTATTCTGACGGCCATCGATCTTTCTCTTTCCACGGCTGTCGATCGTTCCGGTTTGACGGCAGTCGATGTTCCTGTCCCTCTGGTAGTCATCTCTACGTACAATCCCGTCAGCACCCCGGACGGCTCGATTGTAACCGCGTTTGATGAAGTCTTATCCGCAGCCACAACCCGCAGGTCGAATCTTCCCAGCGCCTCAACTTTTCTTATCGGCACGATGACCGCAAGCCGTCTTTCGGACACAAAGTTTGGGCTCTGCCTAAAGACGACATCACCTGCCTTCACAAACTCAACCTTTACGCCCCGACCGAAGTGCGCGCCCTCGATCGTTATCCGCAGCTGAGAGGGGCGATCACTACTTACCTTGCTAATCTCGGGAGGAGCTCTTACGGCGAGCGCAACGCTGGACATTACTTGCGCTTTAGGTGCACTCGGATCAGCTTGATCGAAACCGATAATGGCGATCTCATCGCTCTTGGGCGTTGAACTCACGCCGAGGAGCGCTCGGCCCTGTTCGCTCAGTGCGAGGCCGCGAATCTCCTTTCCAACGACCTTATGAGACTCAATCTCGCCCGACTTCGTCTGGAACGCGAACACAGTCCCGTTCTTGGAGCCAACCAATACCACCGAAGAGTCTGAAGTGAACACAACATTGTTTGCGCGTGAAAGTTGGATCGTCTCGGGAGGCAGGAACTCCGTCTTGACTCGGAGGGCGCCTCTGTCGCTGGTTAGGATAGTCACTCCACCGGCTTTTTTCCCAGGCGAATATCCAGCTCGGGTGACACCGATCAAATCACTTCCGGTCTGATCTTTTGCAACAGTGATCCGTTGCGGAGGAGAGGCGAGCTTGATCATACCCAGGATGCCGCCTGTTTGCGTGTCGATTGAAAAGAGATGCTCACCGTTGTGCACGGCGACATAGACTATCTGCCCGTCGGAGCTGAAGGCCGGGTTGTTCGAGACATCAAAGCTCATGCCATCCGGGCGGAACTTCTTCCCGACAACCAAGTGCCCAAGGCGATCAAGTTTGATTATGCTGAGCGTGTTAGCCTCAACGCTCGCAACCCCAACCAGGCACTCGTTGTTATTCTTCGCTCCGTCACACAAGGCAATATCTGAAGGCCACCCGGGGAGTCTGACGGTAGAGCTTATCTTCCCCGTTTCAACGCAGAACGAGAACAGTGCCGGTTGGTTAAAGCTCGATGCAACCACTCCAAAACGACCATCCGCTGTCATTAACGCGCGGGTGGTGGGCGTGACATGAACGTCGCCGGGGAGTTCGACGAGCCTGATCCTTTCAAGTCGCTCCGGGTTGGCTGCATTAATAATGCTGACAGTCGCCGGATGGCCATGATCCGGATCATTGGCTGTCGTAACGGCAATCAACCTCTGCTTCACGGTTTCGGCCATCGAGACTAGGCCGGCTATCTGGCCACAGGTTAGCGTCGCTAAGACCTTACCTGATCGGATGCTGAACGAGATGAGAGCACCGTTAACCGACGAGATAAACCCGAACTCGCCATCGGCGGATATCGCCGGTGTGCTGAATTGGTCGAGTGCCACATCCGAAGGCAGGAGCAGCATTCGCGCGTCCCCAAAGCGACCGCGGGTGTCCTGGCCGCGCGCTAAGACTAGGCTGACGATCAGCAAACCTGTAATGAGTGGAAGAGGAAACCGACTTAACCTCATATAGAGTGGTAATTCGCTATGAATCCGGCACGGCCGCACGTTCAGCTACACGAACATCGCCAGGCGCACGCAATGGTTGCGGCGCTGAAAGATTCTGGGGGTGTCGAGCGGAGAACTACTGATCGCAGGGAAAATCTTATTCTCCCCGCGGCCAATGGTCAAGGACTTCTCCGTTAGAGCTTCTCCGTGCGGCGCTTATCAGTTTAGGATGTGAGGATCAGATCAGATTTGTGCACGCTGGTTACCTAACTCTAACTTGAAGACACCCCTGTTTACAGCGGCGGATCGAATCGCCCGTCTGCCGCGGTCCAACCACCATCAACAAACAACACTGAACCCGTTACGTAGCTCGACGCGTCTGAGGCCAAATAAACAACCGGCCCCACCATCTCCTCTACGCTAGCCCATCGTCCAAAGACGCTCTTTGCCGCATACGCCTGATACCAATCGGGGCGGTCTTTGATGGGCGCTGTCAGCGGCGTTTCGACAACTCCCGGAGCGATCGCGTTGACTCGAACTCCGGTTGGCCCTAGTTCCGCCGCGAGCGCTCGGACCATCTGCACGATTCCAGCCTTGGTAGCGGCGTACACGCCCTGTCCCGGCTCGACGACCTGCGAGCGGATCGACGAAAAAGCGATGATGCTCCCGCCTCCGCGGTCCGGCATGATGCGTCCAGCCTCGCGCAAGACCCGAAACGTCCCCTTCAAGTTCAGCTCGATCACTCGGTCGAACTCCGCGTCCTGATAGTGGACGATTGGCTTGCGAACATTAGCGCCCGGCGTGGTGACTACAACATCAAGGTGGTGATGTTTGTCGGTCACAGCGCGGAATAGCTCCGCGACGCTTTCGTTTTCCGTGATGTCGACCGGAAACGCCGTGGATCTGCCGTCGATCTCGCGCACGGTTTTCTCGGCAGCCTCTTGTTGCAGATCAGCGCAGACAACAATAGCGCCGTGAGCCGCCAAGCCCTTAGCCGCGGATCGGCCGATGCCCGATCCCGCGCCGATGACTACCGCGACGCGGTCGTCCAGTCGGAAGAGTTTCTCGTAGTTCACCGCTAGTTTTTTTCGCCGCCTCCGTGTTTCGTTCCACAAAGTTTGCACACGGTCGGTGATTCGGTGTTGTCCACAGTGTGCTTCACCGGCTTGAGCGTGCGGATGTGTGCGAATATGGCTTTCAAATCTTCATCAGTCATATTGCGGTAGAAGGACCAGGGCATAATCGGGCTCAGCGAGCGCGCTTTCACCTTGCCGGTACGGATCGCTTGAACAAACAGGTCTTCGTCGTAATAAGAAATGCCGGATGAATCCGGCGTGATGTTGGCCGCCATCACCATTCCCTCGGGTCCGTTGAACAACAGACCACCAGCGAATTCGAATCCCGGTTTTACCTGTCCCTTTTCTTGAGGCGTATGGCAATCAGTGCAACTCGCCATGCGAGTTAGAAAAGCGCCCCGCTTCAACTGATCAGATAAGTCCGGTTGAGGCACCGACCCGGTAACAGGGTCCGGCGCGGCGCGGATAAGATATTTTACCGGGAAAATGATCTCGGTTTTTGGTAGCGCATTCTTAACCGGGGCCAGCGTCCGTAAGTAGACAATCACAGAAGCCAGCTCTTCGTCGGGCATCGCGCGATAATTCGTATACGGCATTATGGGGAACAGCGCGCGCCCGTCGTGGCCGATGCCCTCTCGAATGGCTCGCGCCAACATGTCATCGGTCCAATTGCCAGCGCCTGTCTCCTTATCGGGTGTTAGGTTAGGGGCAATGACTGTGCCCGGCAGCTCGTTGCCGTCACCAAACACCGTGCCCGCTCCCAGTTTGTCGGCGACTGCCGGCATTCCAGGCGCGTTTTGGTCACGTGGCGAGTGACACCCCAGACAACCGTATACCGCGTTGACCATGTAACGGCCGCGCTCGAGCCGCGCAGGCGTGGCTTCAAATGTCCTGTTGGTCAGGGCTCGTGTCTTGGGTCCAATGAACGGGCGCCATCCAACCGTGAAAGTAATTCCAACGAGGAGTAAGGCGACGATCATCAGCATCGTTGTTCCCACAACTCTCTTCCAACGACGTGCCATGGCTTCTCCTTTTTCTGATTCGATAGTCTCGAGATTCAAAGTGGGTTCATCGGCAACCCGTTTTCTATTACTTTGTCGTCACAAGTGTCAAGCTGCGTTGACCTCTGGAGAGCGGCGCGGACAGTGCGTTCGTGGCGCTTGGGCTGAATGATTCTGAGACGGAGACTAAAGGCGGCGCGAACCCATTGACCGCGCCGCGCTCCAAAGAACACACTCCAAGGACCCTGGACGCGCGGCCCCTTCTCCTCTATCCTATCGCCAGTGTGCCAGCCTTAGCTTCGTCCTCCTAGGAGCCTTACACAATGGGACTCGCGGCCGTATATCTCGGTCAGCAATCGTGGACGGATTACATAAGCAATCGCGACTGTTTGGGCGCGTTTGGAAAAGCGATTGAACAGCAGGCGGCCGGTCTTGAGGATTCGATTGCGGTTCGCCGGTCGATGCAAGTGGCGTTGACTCAGGACGACTATCAGATTGCGGTCGAGTCCGGTTTGGGAGCGCTCGGCGCGAGCATGAGCGGGGGAGCGGAAGATCCCCGCTACTGCATTGAATTCGGATACCAGAAGCTCGCCGGGGGACTCGACCAGCTCAATGCAGACTTCAATTTCCTGCTCGGCGACGTGATCTGGAAGCTCGAGATGCACGAGGAGGCCCTCAGCAATCTCTTGCAGGAGATTCGTCTGGCGGAGTTTGAACGAGAAGCGCGCGCCTATCGAAGTCGAGCCGAGAAAGCTTATTTGAACGGTTGGTATGAAGAAGCGCTGGCCGATTACCTCGAGGCCGAAAAGCGTAACTATCCGGACTTTGGAGTGCTTCGGTCCATTGCCAACATCTGTCTTTATCATCTGATCAATCTCACAAATTCGCTAGACTACTTTCGCAAAGCGGCCAAGTACTCGCGCCCGAGCGATGCGCGCCAATCCGCCGAGGCCCACTATTTCGCGGGGGTGGTGTGCGCGTTGCAGCAACAGTTCAATGAGGGTCTGGAGCATCTCAGCGAAGCCATAGCGCTCAATCCGGAGTTTTTCGAGGCCCATTATCAGAGAGCGTGTCTTGCAGCGATGCTCGACGAATCGGAAGCGTCAGTCAGGAGCCTCGAGATCGCTATCAAAGGGGACCCTCGGTACTACGAACGCGCGAAAACCGATGAGGTGTTCGAGAGAGTGCGGCCAGCTGTGCAAGCGTTGCTCGACCGGTTGATGGAGCCTGTGCAAGCAAAGCTCGCCGAAGTCAGCCGGGACGCGAGCATGCTCAAGCGATACGTGATCGCGACGCCTGAAAGGCGGAAGACATTGTCGGGAATGTTTCAAAACGTAGAGCACCGGTTGGCGGCCGCCAACACTTATCGATCCGGCAGTCAGTTCATTCAAACCCTCTTCCAGGGCCCACGGGAACTGCAAGGCATCTACGAAGAGT
>CAZOOE010000252.1:0-2327 GCA_964581275.1 uncultured Clostridia bacterium | reverse complement strand
AGCAGTATGAGATTTGAATTCGCGACTATGTGAGATCCGTCGCAATGAGCCCGGATGGCCGGCTGATTGCCTCCGGGTTTCTCTATGAAGGGATCAAAGTCTGGGAGGTAGACAGCGGCGTACCTTTGCGATCGCTGCGCGGTCATACGGCAAGCGTCAACTCGATCTCATTCAGCCCGGACAGCCAGGCGCTGGCTTCGGGCAGCCGAGATCGCACGATCAAGCTGTGGGACGTTTACTCCGGTCAGATGATTCGCACTTTTGAGGGCGAGGAAGCCGAAGTGAGAGCCGTGACCTTCAGCCCTGACGGATTGTGGCTGGCTTCCGGAAGCACCGATTCAATAGTCAGGTTGTGGCGGGTGATCACCGGCCGCGAGGTTCAACCGATGGAAGGCCACCAAGGTCCGGTCACGTCGACGGTGTTTAGCCCTGACGGAAAGTACATTGCCTCGGGAAGCCTCGATCGCACGCTCAAACTCTGGGAAGCTGCCAGTGGACGCGAGCTAAAGACGTTCGAAGGACACACCGCCGGGGTCGCATCCCTCGCCTATAGCCCCGACGGCCAATTGCTCGCCTCGGGCGGCGAAGACAAGATGGTAAGGATCTGGGACGTCGGTACCACGCGCGAGATTCGGACGTTGACCGGGCACATCAACGATGTTACTTCGGTTGCGTTCAGTCCCAACGGCCAATTGGTTGCGGGAGGCAGCCTCGGTCAAACGATCAGGATATGGAACTTATCAACCGGCCGTTTGGTGAAGACGCTGTGGTTTAGCGAAATCAGCTGGCACCCGGTCGCCTTCAGCCCGAGGGGTCAATGGATGGCGCTCGCGAGCCGGGATGTTCAGCTCTGGTTGAAGGCGCTGCTGACCGAAGAGGAATACGCCGAAGTCAAGGCCGGCGAAGAACGCGCACTGTTGATGCGCCAGGAAGCGGAGAGCCTGGCGATGGAATTGGCCGAGCTCAAGCGGTACGAAAGAGAAGAGGCCGCGCAAGAGATCGTAAGAGCGCAACGCCGAGCGGCAGGTCAATGCGAAGTGTGCGGAACGAGGTTGAATCTCGCGCGAAGATTCGTTCGCAGGCCGCGCTGCAAAGCTCACGGACTGAGTGTGGGCTTTATCGAGGGCATACCAGTCCGCGATCGATTATCGTGATAGAAAAGGCCCATTCGTAACCGCCCGTGTACTGGTTGAAATCATTTTGTTGCGGGATCGCCACCTTCATACGGGAAGCGATGGATCGACTGCACACATTCACTCAACGCCTGCAATAGCGATTCCCCCCAGCCGAACGGCGTAAATGGCGCGCTCCTCTGATTGGTCTGCTTGTCGGCCTCCGCGAAAAACCGCATGTGATACTGATTCCGATCAACATATTCTTTCACGGTTATGATGAACTCCACGTCGCCGTCAATCTGACACTTCTTGATTGAGAAGAAGTGTAGCTGTGCGAGCTCATCCGAAGGTTGCGTCTGAGCAAAGGTCCAATCCGACATTCTTCATCATCCTTTCAAAATGGGTTTCGGTTCTCCGGCGCTTCGCTACCGCTCGCGGTAGACGTCGCGGCCGGCCCTTCAAGGTTTGCGCTCGCCCGCTGCCGGGGTGAATAGCAGATCCTGAAAATCAAAGCTGAAATCAGTCAGCGGCGATATGGCCGCCATTTTCATCTGCTCGATGGTGCCGTCGGGTTTGAGCGCGAAACTCACAAACGCGTCGGCTTCCAAACTCCGGTCGCGCCAGCGAGCTACGAAGGTGTCGTGCTGCCAGTGTTCGAGATCCCCGACAAGCAATGGCGTGTGCCCGAAGCGAATTACGAGCCCGTCGGTTTCCATACTGATCGCGATCTCGCCGTACCACGCGTCGTTGTAGCGGCCCGCGTACTTCGCCAGCGGCAACGACGGTTTGGATTCGGCAGCTCTTCTAGACGCCAATCCCTTCTCAACTTCGGCCGCGCGCGCCCGGCCCATCTCTTCTGACTTCTTGAACGCTGCGATCCAATCGGTAGCCGGGGCATTCATGTAGTGATCCAGAATTCGATAGGTCATTGACTGAAACGCCCCGCCAGATTGCTGGTTTGTAAGCACCACGATCCCGAGGCTGAGGTCGGGTACAAGAGTGACGCGCGACACGTAACCCATCAGACCGCCTGTGTGTGAAACGGTCTTGAAGCCGCGATACTCAGTAAGTCCCCATCCCAGCCCGTACGCCGAGAAGTTCGCCCGAAGCGCGGCAAGATGCGGCGGCGGCTCACCGAGCGGAGTTAGCGTCTGCGCCCACCACATCTCGCGGTTCTGACGCTCGCTGAAAAATCGGCGACCCCTGCCTAGC
>CAZOOE010000251.1:2276-9419 GCA_964581275.1 uncultured Clostridia bacterium | reverse complement strand
GCCCGCGCGGATGCCCGACGTTGTGTTCGTCTCGGCGCTGATCGATGAGCTGCAGTCGTCCTACAACATCGATCCGGCGCGGATCTACGCGAACGGGATCTCGAACGGCGGCGGGATGTCCTTCATGCTGTCGTGCACGCTGCCGCGGCGGATCGCCGCGATCGGGGCCGTGGCGGCCGCCGAAACGCTGCCGTGGACGTGGTGCCCGGACTCCGAGCCGGTGCTACACTAGATTCAAATGGTCGGTGTCTCAAAGTCGCTGACGCGTGCCGCTTGACCGACAGCAGGATTTCACCAACAATATGCGCTTCGAATCGAGCTGCGACAAGAAAGGGGAACGTTAAATGGGCTACCGCCTCAAAGAGACCGAACCCGTGCCTGATGGGATAAAGCGAATTTCCCTTGAGCAGATAGACAGGGCGCTCGACCGCTTGAGCGTCAAGACCCGAAACCGAGATAGAGCGGTGCATGAAGCTCGAGTCTGCTTTAAGAAGATCAGAGCAGTGCTCAGGCTGGTATACGGGGAACTCGGGCGCGACGCTTTCGAGCTCGAGAATAGGGAATATCGAGACCTGGGCCGAAAACTTGCGAAGACGCGAGACACTGCAGTCGTCGCTGGTACGCTCGAGGAATTAGTCGACCATTTCAACAAAGAGCTCGCACACTCGGATATTTAAGCGCTGCGAAAGCGCCTTCGGAGGTCAAGGGCAGATCAACAGAGTTATAGAAAGAAGACCTTGTCGGATGTTGCTGAGGGTTTGTCATCAACACGACAGCGCGTGGAAACGTGGCCGATCAAGAGAGACGGGTTTTCCGCCCTCTACAAGGGCCTCAAACGCGTCTACAAGAGGGGCCGTTCTGCTTTTGAGCTAGCGCGCATTGAGCGCACGACTGAGAATCTTCACGAGTGGCGTAAGCAGGTCAAGTATCTGTGGTATCAGGTCTGCGTCTTGAACCCAATGTGGCCAAAACCGTTGGATATTCTCGCGGACGAATTGAGCACGCTCGCGGATCATCTAAGCGAGGATCACGATCTCGCCCTGCTCACCAGGAACGCCATTGAGCAAGCGGAAGCGTTGGGTGATCCGGCCGAGGTTGAGAAACTGATCCTACTCATAGACCAACGACGCATTCTGCTTCAAACGAAGGCAGCGGCGGTCGGCGCACGCATCTATGCAGAGAAGCCGAAGTCGTTTGTGAATCGCATGCAGGGGTATTGGGAGGCGTGGCGTCCCACGAGCGATATCGAGCGGGTGGAAGACCAACAGATGGACCTCACATTTGAGACCGCTTCGGGTTCCTCGAACTAAATGAAAGCAGTCTGAGAGCTCTTGCCAGGCATTGAGAAAGACTCCTTTCCGAAGTTCATAGCAAAGGGCGGATCGATCATGACGGAACTGACCAGCGCCAGACCTCCCGGGTTCCACAGCGCGGCCATGGCGACTTGCGATCCGCCGCTTCGTGGTTGGGACCTTCGCAATTCAAATCTCTGGAGATTGAGGAGCTGAAAGTGACGCACCTTCGCGCCGCCGAAGTAACGTGAGCGAGTCGATCAACTGGCCGGAAGCGATGTTCCCTGATTCTCGATCGTTGGAATACTTGTCATCCTTGATGTAGATCATCGCTTGGCACAAGCGCCGTCTTGGAGTTGTCATGAAGGTGATGCTCTTCGGGGCTACAGGGATGGTTGGGCAGGGTGTCCTGCGCGAGTGCTTGCTCGACGACGACGTCCAGAGCGTGCTCGCTATTGGCCGCAACTCGACTGGACGGACGCACCCGAAGTTACGCGAAATGATCCGCAACGACATGTTCGACTTCGGCGGGGCCGCCGCCGACCTACAAGGGCATGACGCCTGCTTCTTTTGCCTCGGAGTTTCGTCGGCCGGAATGAATGAGGCTGACTATGCCCGACAGACTTTCGACCTGACCCTGGGCTGGGCGAGAGTGCTGGCTCGGATTAATCCCGCGATGACCTTCGTCTACGTATCTGGCGCGGGGACCGGAGGCCAGTCGATGTGGGCACAAGTGAAGGGGCGCACTGAGGATGCGCTGCTCGCGCTGTTCCCGTCAGCATACATGTTCCGACTTGGCGCATTACGGCCAATGCACGGAGAAGTCTCGAAGACGCGCTGGACGCGGATCGCTTACGCCGTATTTCGACCGCTGTTCCCGCTGGTGCAGGCGATCGCTCCGAGAGCAGTGATCAACTCAGACGAGCTTGGTCGTGCAATGATTCGGGCCGCACGAGAAGGTGCGCCGAAACGAGTGCTGGAAAACAGTGACCTGCGCGCACTTGGGGCGCAATGATCGAAAACGAATCGGGCCGTTGCATGTGAAGTTACGATCATTTGAAGCCGGCATCCGGCCGATGAACTGTCTTTGAATTGACCAGGCTCAGGGTTAAACTTTCTTCTATGGCTGATAAAACCTCAGTAGACTCATCGGGCAAGGCCTTGAGTAACGAGGAGATGTTTCCGACGCTGACCACCGCTCAGATATCGCGGATTGCCGTCCACGGCCACGCGCGACAAGTCCAGCAAGGCGAGGTACTAATCGAAGCTGGAGAAGAAACCGCGCGACTCTTTGTGGTCACCGCTGGCCAAATTGAAACTTCAGCCATGTCCGGCACCGTCCGGAAAATCGTAGCAGTCATTCAACCCGGGATGTTCACCGGCGAGGTAACGATGCTTTCGGGCAGGCGCGGGCTCGCGCAAACAACAGCGACTGAACCGAGCGAAGTAATCGAAGTAGATCGTGCAGAGTTGCTGTCGCTCGTGCAAAAAGACAGCGAACTCGGCGATATCCTTATCCGCGCGTTCATTCTGCGCAGGGTAATGCTCATTGCTGGGCAATTCGGGGATGTCGTGCTTGTCGGATCGATTCATTGTGCCGGAACCCTTCGCGTGAAAGAGTTCCTCACGCGCAACGGACACCCGTACTCGTATGTTGATCTGGATCACGACGACGGAGTACAGGACCTTCTGGATCATTTCCACGTCACAGCAGCGCACGTTCCGATCGTGATCTGCCGAGGCAAAGTTGTGCTTCGTGACCCGAGCAACGAGGAGATCGCAGCGTGTCTCGGCTTCAACGACGCGATTGACCGGACACACGTCCGCGACGCAGCCATCATCGGCGCCGGACCGTCCGGTTTGGCGGCGGCCGTATACGCCGCGTCGGAAGGACTCGATGTTTTGGTACTGGAGTCGAATGCGCCGGGAGGACAAGCCGGTTCGAGCTCAAGGATCGAAAACTACCTCGGCTTTCCTTTGGGAATATCTGGACAGGAGCTGGCAGAACGTGCCTACACGCAAGCCCAGAAGTTTGGTGCGGAACTGATGATTGCTAAGGGCGCAAAACACCTCACATGCGAGCGGAGGCCGTATGCCATTGCGCTGGAGGATGGTATAAGCGTGCCGGCGCGCACGATTATCATCGCAACCGGCGCCGAATATCGAAAGCTGTCACTTGAGAACCTCCGCCAGTTTGAAGGCGCCGGGGTGTACTACGGTGCAACTGCTATAGAGAGACAGCTATGCGGTGGAGAAGACGTGATCGTGGTTGGCGGAGGAAACGCAGCTGGGCAAGCGGCAGTATTTCTGACGCAGACAGCTAAGCGTGTTTACATGCTCGTCCGGTCGCCAGGTTTGGCCGATAGCATGTCTCGCTACTTGATTCGCCGCATCGAAGACAATCCCCGGATTGACTTACGCTCACAATCAGAGATCACAGCGCTTGAAGGCACTAATCATCTGGAGCGCGTGAGCTGGCGGGATAACGTTACAGGAGAGGTGGAGACTCACAACCTACGCCACCTGTTTGTCATGGCTGGCGCGATACCAAACACACATTGGCTGGACGGATGTGTGGCTCTGGACGCTAACGGGTTTATCAAGACGGGACCAGATCTGTCGACGGAAGATCTCGCCGCTGCTCAGTGGCCCCTCGCGCGTGCTCCTTATCTGCTCGAAACAAGTCTGCCCGGAGTGTTCGCGGTTGGTGATGTCCGCGGAGGTAGCCTCAAGCGAGTGGCATCGGCAGTGGGCGAAGGATCGATTGCGGTTGCCTTAGTACACCGAGTTCTTCACGAATGAAAGGACGACTATGGCTGATGTTACATGCTCACATATCGAAGCGATTACGACTGTCAAACATGCCAAGCGCCGCGAGTGCGCGGAGTGTGTGAAGATCGACGCGGAGTGGGTGCATCTTAGGACCTGCCAGGAATGCGGCGCGACTTTGTGCTGCGACGATTCACCAAACCAACACGCTACTAAACACGCGCGAGCGAGCGGCCATCCAGTGATCGCTTCGGCAGAACCCGGGGAACGCTGGTTGTACTGTTATCCTGACGAGGCTTTTGCTGAGTACTAAGAAAAGTCCTGTAGTAAGAACGCGAGGGATTTCCTTGACGACATCCCTAAACATTTGGAATTCAGGATTCTAGGAACGAGTGAGATTGACTTAGCGTTGAACGGCTGCGGCTCTTCTGATCGTCGCTAACAGCACCGACAGGTCGATAGGTTTTTCGACGAAATCCTGAAACCCGGCATTCAGGGCCTGTTGCCTCTTGCTGTCTCCAACGCTTGCGCTAACAGCAATCGTTGGAATGGGGACGCCCTGAGCCTTGGATATCTCTTTTACCCTGTTTACGAAGGCATAGCCGTCCATCCCCGGCATCATGATATCCGATATCACAGCATGCGGATGGCAGCTCTCTATAGACGGCAAGGCCAGACTTGCCTGCAGGAAGCTGTGCGTGACCGCACCTGCGGCCGTAAGCACCGACCTGATCAGTTCGTTGGTGTCTGGCTCATCTTCGACCAGAACAATTCTGTAGCCGTCCAACGAGGCCGACGTAGTTTTTTGTACGACTGAGACCGCCGGTAATAAATCCCGTACGATCGGGATATGAAACGAAAATATCGATCCCTTGCCTGCCCCGGGACTCTCCGCTTCAACAAACCCTCCGTGCATTTCTACTATATAGCGGACAATGCTCAACCCTAATCCTAATCCCCCATGCTGTCTTGTGGTGGAGCGGTCGGCTTGAGTGAAACTATCGAACACGTGCGGTAAAAAGTCTGGATCAATGCCTGGCCCGCTGTCTTTGACAGCCACTTGAGCGAGATCCCCGACGGTTCCAACCTGGACCTCGATCGTTCCCCCGTTTGGAGTGAATTTCAAGCCGTTCGCTAGTAGATTCCAGAGCACCTGTTCAAGCCGCTGTGGATCAGCGGATACCAGTAAACTACGATAGTCGGTAACGATTCGCAGGTCGATGTCTTTAGCGCGCGCGGTCTGTTTCACTGACTCGACCGAAGTATTTATCGTGTCGATCAAATCCACGCATTGGAGTTTTATGGACATCTTCCCGTTGACGATCCGGGAGACGTCCAAAACATCGTCTATCAACTGTCGTAAGGCGTCGCCGTTCCTACGGATTACTTCGACGCCTTGCCCAAACACCGCTGGGTTATTTTGTGTGCTCTCCATCAAGTCCACCCAAAGAAGTATGGACGTGAGAGGAGTCCTTAGTTCGTGGGAGAGAATCGCCAGAAATTCGTCTTTTACCCTAGAACTTTGTTCCGCGATTTGTAATGCTTTATTCCGTTCCGTAGCTAAGCTTGACAGTTCTTCTGCGTGAACCCGGGCTGTCTCCGCTTCGCAATTAGCTCGCTCTATGTTCTCGATATAGGTCTTATAGGTCAGAAAAACAATAATGACTAGTGGAGTAGTTACTAACAGAGCGTAGAGACCCACCGAGCTTATCAATCTTGCAGACACGGTTGCTGCGGACGCTCCCGCCAGATAAGTTATCGAGGACCATAAATATTTTTCCTTCCAGGTCTGCCAGATAGGTCGGCCAACTTTCATCGCAGCCAGGACAGAGACGATTGCAGAATTCCCGGCGTATTGGAGCATCCCCATGACACAAACCACGATGACTAATTTGCCGGTGAAATTATTTTCGAACAGATCTTTCACTGGCCCGAACGTGAGTCTCAACCCCCAAACTGTAATCGAGGTTGCGATGCTGGAAGCGGCGCCGTTAAAGAGAATCGTAGATGGTTTCTTAGAAAAATTCAGGCTGGCGGATGACTCGGCTGCGGCGGCTAGGACGATTGCAGCATCACCCCCATAGAGGAACATCACCAGGAAAACCAGAGTCTCCGACATAGAGAAATAGCTCGGCATTCCGGGTATTCTCACAACGACTCTCGAGCCTATGAGTACCGCAATTGACGCGATGAATATCAACGTCGGATCGAGCCAGTTGACCGGTTTGTATGGGTGGAAAATCGAATTTAGTAATACCATCCCGCCACACAGGGTGACGAAGCGAGTGTACCTACTGATGTTCTTCATCACCAGGACCGACGTAGACGTCGTCGGGAATGTCCTGAAGATGCGTGGGAAAGAGTCGCTAATACTGCGCGTCAGTTCCATCGTCCACCTCGATGGGTGCTGCACCCAAATCTCCGTTGTTCATTGCCGAGTAGGCCAGCAAGAAAGAATCCGCCGTGAGGCGACTGTCTCCGATCAAGACTCCATCACCGATCAGAACCCCGTCGGCAATCAGAACTCCATCGGCGATGAGAACCCCGTAGGGCAAGAATACACCTCCGTCTGCGATCAGAACTCCGTCCGCAATAAGTACCCCATCGCCTATAAGAACTCCGTCGGCGATCAGTACGCCATCGGCGATTAACACTCCATCGCCGATGAGGACTCCGAGGTTGTAAATTTGCTGATAATGGGTGATCAGACTCAGGCCAGAGAGTGACGTATACTTAGTCAGAATTATCGAACTCCAGTTAAACGTCACCTCCGAAATAGTGGTAAAAGTATTCGGAGTTCCTGTTAACAGCGAATCTCCGAGAGTCAAGCTTCCCAGGTCCGTGCGCACAAGTCTGGCCAGCCTAACCGCCCCCTCGATATTGATCTCACCTGCACCTTGCTCAAGATAATTCGATCCACTAACTGGTTGGGCGGTATATTCAAGAATCGCCTTGACCAAGTTAGGAGTAAGACTCGGATTAGTTTGAAGCAAGAGAGCGGCGGCCCCTGCCACCACTGGGGCGGCCCTCGCGCCAAAGGCGCCGAGTATGAGCGCATCGTCAACGAGGTGTTCGAGCCCGA
>CAZOOE010000251.1:0-2266 GCA_964581275.1 uncultured Clostridia bacterium | reverse complement strand
CGCAAGGCGCTCGCCGAACGCGAGGTGCTGCTCAAGAGCGCTCCGCACATCATGCGGCCTCTGCGGTTCGTGATGGGGACATCATATCGTGCGCGTCTACCGGGCTGACCCCTGCACCCAGAGTTGGATTCTGGGTGATCAGTAAGCTTCCAGGTGACTTCGCGAACACGAGCTTATTCCCCGGTGCCACGAGGTCGGGCTTGATTATGTTGTCGTAATGCGTGATTCCAGAACTGTCTGCCCAGCGGCTCCGCGTCGGACCTCGAGAACTATAGCTTGCGACTTGATCGTCAGTTCGAGAATCGGTACCGAAGGTGTTAGAGGCTCCTACGGTTATTGCGGACGGTTCGATACCGGGCGAGTGAATCTGCCCGTATACCTTGTTCCCATCAACATCTCTCCCATTGTTGCCGGCCGCGGCGACTACGACGATTCCCGAGTCAACCAGCCTTCTAACTGACAGGCAGATCGGGTCATTGACATACGAGTCAATCGCCGGCATCCCCAGACTCATATTGACGACCCGGATATTGAATGCTTGAGCGTTTAGGGCGACCCAGTTGAGGGCTCCTAAGACTCCAGCCACCGTCCCCTGACCTTCAGAATTCAGAACTCTGAGATTAAATAATCGCGCGTTCGGCGCGATTCCCACATAACTTCCCGACGCGATTCGCCCATTTCCCGCAGCGATAGACGCCACGACGGTCCCGTGTCCGTAGGGATCATCAACTCGATTCTCTCCCGTGAAGTCTAAGCTAAGGGCTATCCGGTTCCCGTTGTTTCGGTCCAGGAACGACACGTGATCCGCGTACACTCCTGAGTCTAAAACGGCAATTCCGATGCCTGTCCCATCTACTCCGTTGACATTAGTGCCGGAAGTCACACGCACGAGGTCTGCTCCGGTAGTGGCGGAAAGATGACCTAGTACTTGAGTCACTCGATTCGGAGAGACGTAGGCCACATCAGCTCGACCGGAGATTGCGGGGATCGCGGATTCTGGGAGATTCAGGACGTGAAACCCTAGCGCCGGAAAGCTGTGAAGTTCACTGCCCCCGTTTGCATTTAGGGCAGATCGTAAATCGGAGGCAGGCCCCGCTTGTTGAACTATAATCGAGACTTTTTCGACCCGGTTATCGAATCCTGGGGAATGTTTTCCCCGCGCCGAGGCACCCGCTTTTTCGCTGATCAAGGTCCCAGGACGAGGTGTGAGAGTGAGCAGGACAAGGAAAACCCCGAAAAGACACACATTTCTGATACTCATGTCTTTAGTCTCCGGGGGGGCGGGCTCTAGCGGGCTGCATCATAACATGTTTCAATCAGGGCAACAAATTTTTTTATAGCATTTCTCTCTCAAGGGTGGAAGGGTGCGCCTTGGTAGCAAACTCAGGCTCCTCCTGATAAACCATGAGAAAAACAGGAGGTCTTCTCCTACCTGTGCAGGCGCGTACGGTGGCGCAATATATTGGGTGACGGAACCAAAGTCTAGACGCCACCAACCGAAGGCGACCGCGACCACCGATTCGGATGGTGTCTTAATGCCTGAACCTACGCACGGCGGACTGAAATCTCTCTTGATCGTGTCAAAGAGCAAAGCGGTACACTCTCGTCCCTCGCAGGCGAAGGACTCCGCTCTACTCTCCTCATATTAACGTCAGGTTAGCTCTATGTTCAGCGGGCGCGCACCATTTGTCATTGATCACAACACTCGTTTGCGCGCTCCGCTGTAACAGCTGTACGTAGGATCTGATGGGACAGCGGATTTTATCGCGGTGATTGTTTCGCAGGTTCTGCCGCAAGAGTAAACGCCAGGGCAGCCCAGGCGGTTCCTGCGGCAGAGATGAACTGATCCCGCCCGTAGGGGAACCCGCTTTCCAGGTACGGCTGCAACCAGATGGATCGTGATTTGACGTGCCATGACCCGTCGCCTGCCTGGGTGCTCAACAGGTAATCCACGCCCTTGCGGAAGACCGGGTCGCCAGGCGACATCCTGCCAGCCGAGCCTAGCGCATACAAGGCTTCTCCGGTGGCGTAGGCGTCGGACACTCCCGCGAACCCGAACTCCCGGCTGCTCCACAACACGACGTCCTCGGCGAGTCGAGACAGATGCACGGCCGTGGTGACGCAAGCCGACAGAAGATCGAGGGCGAAGTCCCGGTCGGAGACGGCGTCGATCGAGTTGTCGAACGTGCGCGAGAACCCGAGTTTGGCCGCCGTCGCCGCGTGATCGATCGGCAACGTCGAACCGGCAACGGCGCCCGCGCCAAGC
>CAZOOE010000250.1:0-9434 GCA_964581275.1 uncultured Clostridia bacterium | reverse complement strand
GTTGGGACGGGGACTCTCACCCCGCCAGTCGTCAAACATGCTCGGCACACAAAAATGGCCCGCCGAGTAGCGGGCCAGAGTAAGGGTTGCCATGATGCCAAAAGTCTTAAGAGCCTTAAGACGGCTCTCTATAAATGAAAACTACTGCTGCAGTTAACTCCTTAGCCATCGTACGGCCATTGCAAAACAGAAAAGCGCAGCGGCGCCCTGCACCAACCACGCAAAACCCAAGAGGGTCTCGGGCGATATCCGATAGCTTTCGGCCAGGTCGGCGTGGCCTCGAGCGACGGCTACGGTGACAGCAGTGAAGAGAAGGAACCCGGCGAGCACGCCAAGGCCGCTGAAGCGGCTTCGAGCCTGACCTTCATCTTCGGACGTTAGGGGCCGATACGGCGCCCATTCTGATCCCTCCCGTTCCCTTGCGGTGTAGGTGCTGATTTCGATGCGCTCGGCTATTCCTGCCATGAGTTGCTCCGTGAATCCTAAAGTTCACTCAGGGGCTGATCTTCGACTCTGCATAAGGCAAGGGGAATGCCACCTTATGCTCTTGGCTGGACGTTCCGCTAAAGCTCGCGTGTGGCAGCGCTTCTGCGGTTCCCGGCTTTTGGACCAGGCCCTCGAGAATTTAGTGGTTTTCGGTCACATTGCCCGAAGCGGTTGATCACTCACGTCAATCAGAAAGAAGGCGGGCTTGCATTTCGGCTATGGAGTGTATGAAATGACTATGCGCGCACAGCCAGGCACCGGTAGACTGCCTGCAAAGTTCAGATGGCCAATCCAGACCGTGACAGAAGGACATGGGTGAGCCTGATACCTAACGGCATCGGACAGGTGAAGCCCAATCACTACGGTGAGATCTTAAAAACAATCTGGCGAAATAAGGATCAACTACCTTTCGCGTTCCGCATCCTGACAAAAGGCGTGTGCGATGGCTGTGCGCTTGGCACTAGCGGACTACACGACTACACGATGGACGGGGTCCATTTGTGTATGGTCCGGCTGGATCTTATGCGCCTCAACACAATGCCCGCGCTTGACGTCGAAAGGTTGCACGATGCGACCGATCTCGCGCGTCTGTCGGCAGCGGCGTTGCGCGACCTGGGCCGACTGCCTTACCCGATGATCCGGCGGCGAGGCGAGCGGGGCTTCAACCGAGTGGCCTGGGCAGACGCAATCAGGGCTATCGCTACGCGGGTAGCCAGCACCGACCCGCATCGAATCGCCTTCTATCTGACTTCGCGCGGGCTGACCAACGAGACTTACTACGTCGCACAAAAGGCAGCACGCTTCATTGGCACAAACAATGTAGATAACTCTTCTCGCATTTGCCACGCGCCTTCAACCGTCGCGTTGAAACAAGCGCTGGGCGTTTCGGCGTCCACTTGTTCGTACAAGGACTGGATCGGCACCGACTTGCTTGTACTTTTTGGGAGCAACACGCCGAACAACCAGCCGGTCACCACCAAGTACATCTATCACGCGAAGAAACAAGGCACACGGGTCGTTGTAATCAATCCCTATCGCGAACCCGGGCTTGAGCGCTACTGGATCCCGTCCGTAGTCGAGAGCGCTTTGTTCGGGACGCGGATCGCAGATACCTTCTTTCAAGTGAACACCGGCGGTGACAAGGCGTTCATTGCCGGCGTAATCAAGCAGCTGATCGAGCGCGGCTGGACGGACGAAGGATTTATTGCTGCGAAGACGATAGGATTCGATGACTTGAAAGCGGCTCTGGGAGCCTATCCCTGGGAGACGATCGAGGCGGTTTCAGGTTCGTCACGCGAAGAGATGTTGCGTTTTGCCGCAATCATCGGCGAGGCGAAGACTGCGGTGTTCGTCTGGTCGATGGGCATTACCCAACATCGCGACGGGGTGGCAAACGTTCGCGCCATCGTCGACCTCGCTCTGACACGAGGCTTCGTCGGTCGTAAGAAATGCGGCTTGATGGCTATTCGCGGCCATTCAGGAGTCCAAGGTGGCGCAGAAGTGGGGGCAGTTCCAAACCAGTTTCCCGGTGGCGTCGCGGTCAACCCCGATGCCGCGAAACAGTTCTCCGAGCTGTGGGGCTTCGAGGTCCCCGGGTGGCTTGGGATGAATGCTGTCGAGATGATCGATGCGGCCCACGACGGTATGCTCGATGTGCTCTATCAGGTTGGCGGCAACTTCCTCGAGACGTTACCGGAGCCCGGCTACGTGCGCGAGGCGGTCGAACGAATCCCGCTGCGCGTCCATCAAGACATCGTGCTCAGCCCACAGATGATGGTGGACCCGGCCGACACAGTCGTGCTGCTACCAGCCCAAACGCGGTACGAACAACGTGGCGGAGGAACCGAAACGTCCACAGAGCGACGAATACTGTTCAGCCCCGAGATTCCAGGTAGGCGAATCGGCGAAGCGCTGCCCGAATGGGAGATCCCTATGAAGATCGCTGAACAGGCCCGGCCCGATCTTGCAAAACATATTCACTTCGAAGGAGCCCAGGCGATACGCAACGAAATCGCCGCCGCCGTTCCCGCATACGAAGGCATTCAGCACCTCGCCAGAGCTGGTGATCAAGTGCAATGGGGCGGCGAACGCCTTTGCGAAACAGAGCGCACGGACGGCCAATCGATTACCGAGTTCCGCACCTCGAACGGACGAGCGAACTTCTCTGTGATCGCAATCGAGCGTGAAGTCGCAAGCAACAAGTTGAAACTCTCAACGCGCCGCGGCAAACAGTTCAACAGCATGGTTCATAACAGCCGCGACCCCCTTACCGGCGCGCGGCGCGAAGATGTGCTGATGAGCAAAGTGGACGCCGCGAGGATCGGTGTCGCAGACGGCGATCAGATACTGCTCCGAACCGATGCCGGGCAGATGCAAGGCCGGTGCATGATCGCGCCAATTGCACCAGGCAACGTCCAGGTCCACTGGCCAGAAGGAAACGTCTTGATCCAACGCGGCCATTCGGATCCTGAATGTGGGATTCCCGACTTTAACACTGAAGTCAGCATTGACCGAACGAATTGATCTCTTTGCGCCTTCGCGGCTTTGACGCCTTCGCGCCTTCGCGTCTTTGCGCCTTCGCGTCTTTGCGTCTTTGCGTCTTCGCGCCTTCGCGTCTTTGCGCCTTCGCGTCTTTGCGCCTTCGCGTGAGGGCGGCACTGGCCTCTAACCAAATGAGGAACTCTGTTGAAGGGGTCAACGGAGCAAACATCCTCGTCGACTCCGCGTTCTATCACGACAAGTTCTTTAAGCAATCAGCGGTCAATTCGCCGCCCTTGATGCTTCCGGTTTTGCAAGGTGCTCGCGATCGAGTGTGTACTCCGCAAAGCCGATCATCATCTCATCGTAGGTTGGATCGCCAAACCGAACGGGTTTCGACGGATCGGGGTTGTACTTGTTCTTCGGAGAGTTGTCGAAGTGTGCGACGCATTCGATTCGCGTTCCCTTCGGCAGTGCTACAGGCTTCTTGAAGTAGTAGTTCGTCTGCCACGAGAAGCTGTACTGCGGTACTTTCAACAAGATTTCGGATCGCCCGTCTGGATAGTATGCAGTGACGGTCATATCCTTGCCGCGGACGTGCATGTGCGGCATCAATGCGGTCAGGTGCGTGTCCTCTTTGAACGTAAAGCACGATGTCACTTCGTGGTTCTCGGCTCCAGGCGGAATCTGGAAGTGATAATTCGAGACCGGTTTTGTCCTAACCATTTTCTCCGGGGGCTCCTTCGAGAAGATCAGCCCGATTCGCGATCTGTCTTTCGCTGCTGCGCCGGAGCGTGAGTAGTGAATCTGAAGCACGATGGTTGACCCAGCGGGAATCCGCTTCGCCGTCCCGGGCGCGAATACGTCTTGATCTCGTCCGGGTGAGAACCCGCACAGGAAAATGCCCTCCTGATCGTTGCCCTTATCACCTCGGAGGATGCCCTGCCCGCCGTTTGGGCTCGAGCAGCCGTTGTCGATAACCGGCGCATCCATCTTTACGCGCTGCAGATGGCCATCTTCATAGAAGACTATCTGCTTCATGAAGGCGTCCACGAACCCCTGAGGAATCTTTTGGTTCTTCATGCTCGGATCCATCGGAGGCCGCGGTGGATTTACAAAGGCAATGATGTGATGAACGATCCTCTTGTTGCCGGGCTGAGCTTCAGCAGCCTGCACATAGACGTCTTCTTTGAATTTGGTTGGTATGTTGAAGTATCGATACTCATCCGGACCCGAGGCGTCAAACGAGAAATCCTCCTGCATCGAAAACACAACATCAGGTTTGCCAATGTGCCAGCCTTCAACCATCGCCGGAGCCGCGGGAAGATCCTTTGGATTCCCCTCGGGCGCGCCCTGATCCACCCAGGCGGCGATTGTATCGATCTCGGCTAGCGTCAGGCGCCGATCATTCGAGAACTCACCGAAGTGGGTGTCAGCGTGCCATGGCGGCATCTGCTTCGCGACTACTTTCTCGCGGATCGACTTAGCCCAGGGCCTCGCGTCCTTGTAACTAAGGAGCGACATTGGCGCCAAGTCGTTGGTCCGATGGCACTGAACGCATTCTCGATAGAATATGGGAGCAACGTCCCTGTTAAACGTGACATTCTTTAACTTGGGCCCATTGGCGTTGGTCGTGGACGTACTGGAGACGTACACCATTGAGAACAACCCAAGCAGGGCAGTTATCAAAAATAGGTTGTGTTTCATTGAGAGCTCTCCTTACTAATGAGCACGCCGATGTTTGGTTGACGTTGTTTACTACGCCGAGAGAGCCGGGCTGGTTCTGTCAATTGATTTCAAAAATTCGGCGGCGACTTGATTTACCATCTGCACAGCCGCACTCTCACTATGAGGGCTGTGGCCCCCGCCGTCAATGATCTCGATCGTCGCCCCTGGAAGTTGCGCCCGTACCCCGTCCAACTCTCCGGGCTCGGTGCGGGGATCACGCGAGCCGTGAATGAGGAGGGTGGGCACACGAAGTTCTGACAGTTTGCCGTCATACAGGTCGTGCGTTGGGTGCGTCGCCTCGTCAGCGATCCGCAGCCAGGCATTCCCGTTGATTGCGATCAGCCTTCGCCAGTAGTCATCGCCGTGCTCGCGAGCGAGCGTGCCCGCGACGCGATCACCGAAGAGGCCGGGATCGCCGGCCATCACCTCGAAAAACCCTCTCGACCCGGGCTTCATTCGGTAGTAGTGAAACGCTTCGAGGATAATCGCTGAGACTCGATCCGGCGCTGCGAGCCCGATCATCGCTGCTATCACTGCGCCGTCGCTGTGTCCCCACAGGACAGGCCGCTCGACGTGAAGGGCATCGAGCAATCGCATCGTCTCGACGGCGGCCCGCGAGTGAAAGTCAGTTGGAACATGGTCAATGCGCAGCGAACGGCCGTATCCGGTGCGATCCGGTATCAGAATTCTGAATCGATCTCCGAACGTTTCGATCTGCCTGTTGAAGGGGTAAATCTCATAACCCCACCCACCGTGCAGAAACATAAGCGGCAAACCAGATCCACCCTCTCGATAATAAATCTCGACCGGACTAATCTCGGACTCCAATGGCGAGTCATCAATGTATGCAAACGGCAAGTGTCGCCCTCCTTTCAAAGCGCGATCAAACGCGCTGGACATACAGTAACGTGCCTGTACTCAGAGATCCAAGCCGGTATGATCGTCTATCTGGCTGCCAAAGGTCCTTCCAATAGCCCACCCGTTTATGCCATCAGTATCGAGCCTTCGCGTCTTGTGGTTCTTAGTGTCTTTCGCGAAACGAACTGTGTCTTTCATGACCAGTCGGTGTCCCGGGGCTGGGTATGCTGCGACGTCTAGTTGGCCTTTTGCTTGCGGCCCGCAAACCGTGCGTTGTACATTGCTCTCTACAAAAGGAGGAGTGTGAATGCTGAGATCGATTGCTAACGCTGTCCTGGCGGTTTGCGGGCTGCTGCTGTCGCCCGTTCAATCGCCTGTCCCAGTCGCCAGCGAGCCTCGGCATCACCTGAAATTCGAAAACGAATACGTACGCGTCTTCGACGTGGTTGTACCGCCGGGCGACAGGACGCTGTTCCACACTCACTCAAACGATTATGCCTTCGTTGGAATCGGACCGGCGACGCTCAAGGCCGAGGTCATGGGTGCCGCACCGACTGACTTGATCTTGAAAGATGGCGAGGCGAGATTTACCAAAGGTCCGATCACTCATCGTGTAACAAACATCGCTGGGACTCCGTTTCGGAATATCACAATCGAAGTATTGAAATCTCCGGGTCCGGCCGGCGCCGCGGCGCCTGACAACTCGCCCGGCCACTCGGTGGTGCTGGACAACGACCGCATCCGCATTGAGCGCTTGATCCTCGAACCTGGTCAATCCACAAACACCCATACGCACAACCTCTCGGCGCTGAGCGTTTTCCTTACCAGAGCCAAGGTGCGGATCGAGTCGCCCGGCGCAAAGCCGCAGACAATTGAATACATTCCCGGCGACTTCCGCTGGCGGGCCGCGCCGGTCACCCACTCAATCAAAAACATCGGCTCGACGCGGTTTGAAGCCGTTGGCGTCGACTGGAAGTGATGCTCAGATGTCGCCTCGCCCAAAGGCAGAGCCTCTAGCTCTATTACAGGACCGAATTATCAAGTGCGGTCTCTGCCCCCGGCTCGTCGAGTGGCGTGAGACTGTCGCTCGCCAGAAGGTGAAACGATTCGCCGATCAGGAATACTGGGGAAAACCGGTTCCGAGCTTTGGTGATCCGCGCGCCCGACTGCTGGTATTGGGCCTTGCGCCCGCCGCTCACGGCGGCAATCGAACCGGACGCATCTTTACAGGAGACCGAAGCGGAGACTGGCTTTTCCGAGCGCTACACAAGGCGGGTTTTGCAAATCAGCCGGCCTCGGTCGATCGCAATGATGGACTTCGGCTTCGAGACTGTTATGTCACCGCGACGGTTCGGTGTGCTCCGCCTCAAAACAAACCCTTGCCTCAAGAAAACGCTAGCTGTCGACCCTATCTTTGGCGGGAGGTCGAATTGTTGATTCGAGTGCGTGTCATCGTGGCGCTGGGCCGAGTCGCTTTCGAAGCCGCGGTCGCCACCGTCGGCGTTCTCGAGCCTTCATCGAGGCGACCTGAGTTCAGGCACGCGACAGAAGTCCGGCTGAACGACGGCGTCACTCTCATTGCCTCATTTCATCCAAGCCAGCAGAACACGTTCACCGGGAAGCTGACTGAGCCTATGTTCGATCAGGTGTTCAAGCGAGCTAGGAAGATAATTGCAGAAACATTGTAGCCAATCGCAGCTTCTGATATAGTCTCTGCGCGATGAACGTCCGCCGGCTCACAACTAGAGCGGTCTTCCTGCTGCTGGCCCTTACGATCTATCCGGGCGGAACCCTTCAACAACCACGAGCGAATGAGATTCCTGAGAGTACGGGCTGGTTGCGCTTCGGTCAATCAATTGCTCTCTCGGACTTTGACTCGGACGGCTTAGTTGATGAAGCCAGGCTTGATGGCTCGAGCTTCCACAAAAGCGTTGGGATACTCCTCAGCGGCACCGGCAAGAGGTCGTTTCTACACTTCAATGGCGCTCGCCGAAGTTGTGGGTCGCTGTTCGCTCAAGACATCGACCATGACGGTACGACGGATCTGATCTGGGTCGATCCTTTTAACGCAGCTGACGTCGTGGTATGGCTTGGCGATGGATGCGGCAGGTTTGAATGTGCCGATCCCTATGCGTACGGCGGCTTAACCCTCGGAAGCACGGAAGTTGCACCGCCCAACGGATCTAATCAAGAGGCCGCGATCAACTGCGAGACAATTCGGCCGCTCGATCAAGCGTTCGGTCAGAAATATCTGGATCAAAGCCCAGGCGAGCTTCCAAGTCATTATCCGGATCGCGTCGCCACCTCATCGCCCGCACTTGGCCGACCGTCCGGACGAGACCCACCCCTCCTTCTTTCCTGATTCCACGCGCTTCCGATCGCTGTCTCTCAATACAGTGTTGTGTGCGAGCTGAACGCGGTTGACGCCGGAGCTAGCCTCTCGCCGGAATCCTAGTGCGTAATCGCTCACACAATCGGCGATCGGTTATCTCTGAGGCGACCGTGACGGGACCGCACCTTCAGAGGTTGTCCAAATGACTAGCGCTCCGGTATCGAACTGGACTTCGGACACGAGGGGCAAGTCGGAAACGGTGTCGAACGCCGCCAAGACTCCAATGGGGACGTCTGGGGACATCTGCGCGGCTGTAGATCGCACAGACGACGGTCTTGCGAAGCGGGGAGGGATTCTACTCGCCCGGATCGGCGCGGGCCTGACGACCTGAATCCTTGTGGATCAGGGGAGAGGTCACGGGGTCCATCGTTACGCCCCGTTCGATCCGGGCAAGTAGGGTCCTTTCCTAGTCAACAAGCCGACACTTAAGTTTGTAAGTCGGGCGTGGATCCGTTGGCACCAATTCGGGGAGAGCCGAGTACTCCTAGGGTCGCGCAAACACATCTCGTTCTTCGCCAAGCTCGCGCGCCGCGGGAGTTATTATGGTCTTTCCATTGATGTATATCTTCTCGCGTGAAGTAATCGCACGCTTTACATCTTCCTCGCAGACAAAATCATAGACCCGTCCGTCGCTCGCTCCGTTCGTTGAAGCCGAACGAGCCGGCGGCGGTGTCGGAGCAGGCCTTTCAACCGCCGGCGCGGTTGGAAGCGCCGGTGTCGGCGTTGCGTGTTCAGTCGGTTGATGAACATGACGTTCCGCGAGAAACCGGTCGACCAAAGCTGCAATCTCGGCGCGATCAACTGATGGTGTTGGTCGTGCTGTTGGTCGTTCCGCAGGCCGCGAGGTGGCGGCCGCCTGATTGATGGGACGCGTCTCGAACGCGATGCGTTTGACGTCTACCAGATGACGAGGCGAGATGTTGTCAGAGGTGACATTACCGCCCCAGGATCCACAGCCGAGCGTCATCGACGGCTCCAAATCGGTTGTGAATCCAATCGCCCCGTGTGTGGAAGGGCTGTTTACGACAACTCGTGATGCAGGCATACGAATGCCGTATTCGCGGGCGGCGTCACGACTCTGAGTGTGTATCGACGCAGTGTGTCCCATCCCTCCATACCTCAAGATCTGAGCGCAACGCTCACAGCCATCCTCCAGGTTGTCGACGACGTAGTAAGCAAGTATCGGTGAGAGCTTTTCCATAGACAGCGGATAATCGCGTCCTACGCCCGAGAGCTCGCAGATCAGTGCGCGAGTTCCATCTGGCACTTCGAAGCCCGACATCTCGGCTATTACTTTCGGGCTCTTGCCTACAATCTTTGGATTGAGAGTGTTGGTTGCGGTCGCGACAACCCGCGTCAGGTTGTCTTGCAGTTCCTTGTTGAGGAAGCAGGCGCCGTCGGCTGTGAAGCGCTCCCTCACCTGCGAGTCGATGGGCCGCTCGACCACGACCGCTTGCTCAGATGTGCACACCGTCCCGTTATCTAACCCCTT
>CAZOOE010000249.1:0-9434 GCA_964581275.1 uncultured Clostridia bacterium | reverse complement strand
CGTGAAATCAATCGCAGTTCTTCCGTTCGCGCGGTTAAGCGCAGAAGATAACGACGAGTACCTGGGGTTAGGGATGGCTGACAGCTTGATTACCGAGCTCAGTAACATCAGGCAGATCATCGTGCGGCCGACCAGCGCGGTGCGAAAGTACGGCGGGCCTCAGCAAGACCCGATAGCGGCCGGGCGTGAACAAGGAGTCGATGCGGTGCTTGAGGGGAGCATTCAAAGGTCAGGTGAGAGAATGCGTGTAACGGTGCGGCTCGTGAACGTACGGGACGGGGCGCCGTTGTGGGCTTACAAGTGCGATGGGCAGTGCGCCGACATCTTCGCGCTGCAGGACTTGATCTCAGAGGATGTAGCGCAAGCGTTGACGTTGAAGCTGACCGGAGAGGAGTACAAGCGGCTAACCAAACGCTACACCGAGAGCAAGTCGGCCTATCAGTCATACATCAAGGGGCGCTACTTCTGGAACAAAAGAACAGAGGATGGATTCAGAAAGGGCATAGAGTACTTCGAGCAGGCAATCGCTATCGACTCGGACTACGCGCTCGCATATGCCGGGCTGGCTGACTGTTACAACCTGCTCTGCAGTTACTATATGCTCCCTCAAAAAGAGACCTACCCAAAAGCGAGAGCGGCGGCGATCAAAGCGCTGGAGATTGACAACGCGATCGCCGAGGCTCACGTCTCGTTGGCGTTCGTCAAACTGAACTATGACTGGGACTGGGCGGGCGCGGAGAGAGAATACAAGCGCGCCATCGATCTAAACCCGAACTATGCCACAGCGCACCAATGGTATGCCTGGCAGTTGATGCTGATGGGTCGCGGCGACGAAGCCATTCGACAGCTGAGACGCGCACAGGAGATTGATCCGCTCTCGCTCGCCATAAACACAGACCTTGGATTGCAGTTCTACTATATGCGCCAGTACCACCAGGCAATAGCTGAATACCGGAAAGCGCTCGAAATGGACCCGGGCATGTTCCAAATACACTCATACCTTTTCTCCGCCTATCTTTATGATGGACTGTACGAGGAAGCGTTCGAGGAACAGTGGAAGGCGATAACTCTCGTCGGAGGCGGACCCGAATCAGTCACTGCGCGAATAGAGGAGTTGGCCGAGCTGAAAAAGTCTTATGCCATGTCCGGAGAGAAGGGCTATTGGCGGAAGCAGCTCGACCTTGCGAAGAAGAATACGAACCAAACCTACGGGCCGGCTTCCCTGGCAGGGTTCTATGCGGTCCTGGGCGAGAAAGACCACGCGTTCGAATTGCTAGAAAAGGCTTATGACGAGCGCGCCGAGATGTTGCTCTATCTCAAAGTCGATCCATTGTTCGACAACCTCCGCTCGGACCCGCGTTTTGCAGACCTGACGAGGCGCGTAGGGCTTGCGGGATAATTCTACCACCAGAACGCCCGCTCGATGTCGCGTCTGCAGGAGTTTCAGAGCCAACGTGAAGGCGGTGGGATTGTCTGCAACCGCTCCTGCCGGATTCCGATTCTATGAATCATCACCCTCGGAACAACAATCGCCCCTTCCTCGCAAATGGGCATCCCGCCACTCCTGCTCGCGGCCTGTCATTCGCCGCAACGACCGGCCCCTTCTTCGTCGGCAAAGAGTCCGAGCGCGTCCCGTTATCCGGCTGTCTGGTGGGCGCCAATTCCCAAAGAAGGCGCGCCCGAATGGGAGATCTTGCCGCAGGAAGCCGGTCCCGGCGAAGGCATTCTCTCAAAGCGACACGAACTCGGGCTGCTGTCCAATTTCGCTCCGACGCCGTTTGTCTTGAGTCTGAACACAATAACAATAAAAAGGGGTCAGGCCTGAGTTCGTTGACATTTGGAATGATGCCAGGGTAATCTCTCGGCGCAATGACTCGGAAAACAGGAAGGCGGTTAGGAAGAAGGCTAGAACGAACGAGTCTTGACAAATGTCAACAAACTCAGGCCTGACCCCTCCCAACGCTTTTTAGATACTGTGGGGTTAGCCAGCCTAAGCCGAACAGACTGATTCCAGTGTTGATCGCATCTGTGACTGCATTGTTCTTCGCGCTGATCGCGTGCGTGTGGCTTTACAATGCTGTAGGCAGATCATTGTTGACCGGTCGGCAGACGGGTAACGCGGCGCCAAGTATCCAACGCGTTCAGCAGGCGGTCGATGCGCCGCTCGATTTCACGAAGCTGTCGGTGGCGTGCGCGTTGTTGGGATTCAGGAGTCGTCCCAAACCAACTCAGCCACGGTTGACTTATACTTCGATAATTTCCAGTACAATGCGGATTCGTACGGTACGCCGAGGCCGAAAGCAGAAAAGACGCCTGCGCCGCCGGATGTGAACTCACGAGCTGGTACGTCGATACCGCTAACACTCTTAATTCGCTGAGAGGAAAATCGACAATGACCGGCCGACGCGTGGCAGTGCTTAAGCACTATAACGATGGCCGTTGGTTACTGACCGAAGTGCACCTTGGCGAGAGTTACGCAGCGGGCGTAGTCCCCAATCTGCAGGTTGCACCGTAGTAGTGCCATCGAACGGTTTGTTGCTAAGGAAGGATTTCAGGTGACGATTCTTGCGGCTGTAGCTGCCCTGATCCGCAGGTCAACCCAACCAGCTAAACCGGGTAGGGGCTACTTATCTGGGATGCGAGGTCAAAAGGAAGTTAGCGCGGCGGCTAATGCCAGCGCATCGGTAGGCATCACTTTCGACCACGAGGAGGAATCCCAATGGAAAACATCATTGCTGCATTGATCAGCGCAGTTACCGCCATAGTGGTGGCCTTAATCAGTAGGATGCCGACGAAAACTGGAACAGGAGTTCGCGTCCCGAGACTAAAGGGAACTAGTCATGGGAAATGGGTCGTCGCAATCTTCCTTATAGCAACTTGGCTGGTGATATCGCCGATTGCAATACATCACGACTTTCCTGGAGTCAACATGTTCGCTTTGTTCGTTCTCACTGCAATTGTCGCGCTAGTTTTCCCGATAAATGGTTGGGAGGCTGCAGCGTGGATATTTGCATTACACGCCTTGAACTCTGTTTGTGAACCGATCTCACGGATCGCTGAGCGCAACCCGTACCCTGCCTTTAGTGGCTATAACCCTCGATTACTCTTCTTCTTTACCGCGGTCGCGATGGTGAACGCCCTGGGAGTGGGGTTCTTGAGTCAGTGGCGTCTCCGAAGAAGTTTGCGAGGTGCTAGCCTAACGATGGAAGGTCATACAACCAGTGTCGAAAATCCGAGCGTCACCGCCCAATCGGAGGCTCCTCGCAACGCCTCTGGAAGCGATCCGGACTTTAGTGTACAGCTTGAAAGATTGGCTAGACTTCGTGAATCAGGAAGCCTTTCGGAAGCAGAGTTCATCAAAGCGAAGAAAAGGATTCTGGGAGGTTTGGATCCCAATTTCGACCTTTCGGAACGCCGATGAACAGCACCCGCCCACAGCCCGAAAAAATCCTCGATCGTCCTTCCGGCGTTGCCAAAAGAAGGATCCCGCCGCAGGATTTGGGTAATGGTCTCCGACTTCGGGCGTCCGGCTCTGGCTTCCGTTGTTCTAGCTCATCGACTCATCCTGAAGCTGTAACCCGCTTGTGACAATCTTGTGACAAATTTTCATAGATACTGGATTATACGCAGTGATATTGATCTTTCGGCTGATGGCCCAACTCGTTGAAAATGTTTGTTAGCATCACTGCTTGTTGATGAGCGTAAGGTGGATTACCTTGACTGTGGATCAGGAGGTCGATGTGTTTCTTCTCTCATCTTGCCCTCGGGTCTTGTATGACGGTTTGTGTGACAACAGCGTCGGCGACAACAATGCGACGCTTGTCGGATTCGGAGGGGCTCGGGTTAACTTATTGTGATCTAACAATGGTTCATGGTGGAAAAGGATGGAATTAGGTGTCGAAATCAGACTCTGACTCTGCTTATCGGGGTTCGAATCCCTGCCTCCCAGCCATTCCTCGACCCATTCCCCGAAGGTACTTTACGTGTTCGATCATTTCCAACTCACTGATAACTTTTCGACTAATCGTTGCCTCAATAAGAAACCTATTCGAGGAGAAATACTCCTCGAAGCTTGGCAATGGAACAACTTTGGGGCATATGCCCTCAGGCAACTGGATTCACGTAAAAATTCGTCTAAGTGGCTATGGAAAGGCTCAAGTCCTTCTGCCAGACAGTCGGTCTCCATCCATTGACGGCGATCGGATTATTCGTAGTGGACTGGATTCTGTTCGGTGAGGAAGTCGCTACCGCGGGAGTTGGCTGGGTGATCTCTTTGCCTGTAGGTTTGGCGCTCGGACTGGCGGCGATACTCATTCAGAAACATGCCTACAAAGATGAAACAATACCCGCACTGGCGAAGGGACTGCTAGTGGGGTTGCTGACGGCTATTCCTGCACCTTTGGCCTCATTTGGCATACTGCCGTTAGCCGCCTTCGGAGCAATAAAAGCTCTGTCTTCGAGACCGCGGCAACTGACACAGGGACATAAGAGCTAGAAGGAAACCTCGCCTAGGCGGAAGACTAACCGCCTGCCCATTATCAACTTTATTTGCCTCCGCAGCTGGCGTCGCGCCGCACATCCGTCGACCGAAAGGGGGCAGAACAACTTTACCGCTCCGCGAAAAGCAACTCGCTCCAGTTACGCGTTCTCGCTCGAGGCACACTTCAATATTACAAAACCATATATAATCGTATATCTTATCGAGAATCCTCTTGACTTCAAAAGTGGAATCATATAGAAACGCAGAATATGGAAATGCTCAAACCGCACGACGCTGCCAGGCTGATGAACGTCAGCTACCCGACGCTCAAGCAATGGATTTACCAGGGGAAGCTACATTCGATTAAGACTCCGGGCGGCCATCATCGAATACCGCGGGCTGAGGTCGAGCGTTTCACTGGCATCACCGGGTCAAAGAAACAGAGGCCGACCGGCCTGAACGCAATTAGCGGACGCAACAAACTGCTCGGAACGGTCACCGATGTCAGGTTCGAAGGGCTGCTTGCACAGATCACGATGAGCATCGGCGGACAGTCCATTACGTCGATCATTACCCGCGACGCCTCTGAGCAGTTGGGACTAAAAAAAGGAGTTCGCGCGTTCGCATTAATAAAGGCAACCGAAGTGATGATGATCAGGGGGTGAGACTCATGTCCATTAGCGCTCGCAATCATCTGAAAGGGAAAATAACAGACCTGAAGCTCGGCGACATAATGGCTCAAGTCACCATTAAGGTCGGGCAGAACGTCATTGAGTCCGTCATTACTCGACAGAGTGCAGAAGAGATGGGACTCAAGAAAGGAGACACGGTCACTGCAGTTGTTAAAGCCACCGAGGTGATGGTGTCCAAGGACAAATAAACACAAACTCCGAGCCGCCGGTCCTAACGACTTCTGCATCAGGAGCCCACGGCCGAGCGGCCGATAGGGTTTGGCTGGAAACGGCCAAGCCTCCCGACTTTGGAAAGGAGTTCACAAATGCACCACAAGCTGCCGAGGTATCTTTTCGTCTTTTCATTCCTTCTCGCTCAACCTCACATCATGATCCAGATTGCCACCGCACAGGCCGCACAGGCTGAGCTGACTGGTGAGGTGCGCGATCAGGCCGGAGCGACTATTTCATCGGTACGATTAACTCTCACCGAAGCTGAAACCAATCGCACAGTCACAACAACAAGCGGTGAATCGGGCATCTATTTGTTCACCAACCTAACGCCGGGCTCATATACGCTGACCGCCGAAGCCATGGGTTTCAAGCGATCCGTGCGTGAAGGCATCAGGCTGTCGACGGGTGAGCGGGTTCGCGCGGATATTGCTTTGACTGTGGGCAGTGTCGATGAGAGCGTCACAGTGACCGCCGACGCTCCAATGCTGCGCAGCGAGTCCTCCAGCCTGGGACAAGTCATCAGCAATCGCAGCATTGTCAGCCTGCCGCTCAATGGTCGCAACTTTCTTCAATTGGTGGCGTTGACTGCCGGTGTTGCGGCGCCTCCGCGAACCGCTGATGGACCATCGCTGCCGCGTATCAACGGCGGTCGGCCTCGGGTCAACGAGTTTCTGTTTGACGGTATCTCGGTGCTGCAGCCGGAGCCAGGTCAGTTTGCCTTCTTTCCCATCATCGATTCTATTCAAGAGTTCAAAGTAGAGGTCAACGATGCTCCGGCAGAGTTTGGAAGGTTCAACGGGGGCGTCATCAACCTCTCAACAAAGTCCGGTACCAATCAATTCCATGGTTCTGCATTTGAATTCCTGCGAAACGAATCTCTAAACGCTCGCAACTTGTTCCAGCCGAGCACTCCTGCCAACCCCAACAAACCAGTCTTCAGGCGCAACCAGTTTGGATTCGTCCTCGGAGGTCCAATCAAAAAGGATAAGACGTTCTTCTTCGGTGACTATCAGGCTACTCGCCAGCTGATTGGACGCACCCGCATTTCGACAGTGCCGACGTTAGCGCAACGCCGAGGGGATTTTTCGGCCAACCTCGGCGTGCCCCTCTTTCGCGCAGCCGATGGAACAATCACGACTGTGGGTACGGGCAATACACCAGTGATGGTTACCGACACAAGCGGCGCCTCAATTCAGGCGCGGGTTGGCCAGATCTTTCGCCCAAGCGATAAGCGGGCCTACGCGGGAAATCTGATACCTGTCTCGACGTTCGATGCCGCAGGGGCGGCACTCCTCGCTCGTTTTCCGCAGCCGACTTCTGGCAGCCTTGCAAACAACTTTACTCGCACAGCAAATGAAGCGCTTGACCAGGACCAGTTTGATTTGCGCATCGATCATCGCTTCTCCGATCAAGACAGATTATTCGGCCGGTATTCGTACGCCAAAGACACAACTGATCCTGTAACTCCCCTGCCCGAGGGCAGCGGAAACATCACGACTGGAGCGATCGGTCTTACAAAGACTAAGGCCCAATCATTCGTCGCGAACTATGTGCGTTCGTTGGGGCCGAATGTGCTCAACGAGCTCAGGTTCGGCTACACCCGCCGCTCGGTGGATCGCAGCTCGCACTTGTTGGACTCGTCCGCTTCACAGAATCTCGGGCTTCCGGGCATTCCCTCGAATGCTGCGTTCAACGATGC
Source organism: uncultured Clostridia bacterium (assembly GCA_964581275.1). Lineage (GTDB taxonomy): Bacteria > Acidobacteriota > Blastocatellia > UBA7656 > UBA7656 > Onstottus_A. The sequence continues at coordinate 2,350 of CAZOOE010000249.1, read as the reverse complement.
GTTGCCTACGTTCCTGATAGGAGGCTTACAACAGCTTGGACCGCCGGCGAACACCAACTCATTGTTCAGCACGGATGTGACCCAGATTTACGATGCGGCCTCACTGCAGCGCGGGCGGCACTCGATCAAGGCGGGAGTGGACTTTCGGATGGAAGGTCTGAATGTTATCCAGCCACCGTCGCCGACCGGGCAATTCACATTCAACACAGTTCTCACCAGCTCGCAGGGAATAGCCACAATAGGAACCCCCTTGGCCACATTTACTGGAAACTCGCTTGCGAGTTTCCTCCTGGGCCAAGTACAGACGTTTTCCATCGATTTGCAAAGCAAAGAGTTTCGGCCTCGAGCTCGGATCCTGGAATTCTTCGGGCAGGACGACTGGAAGGTAACGCCTCGGCTGACGATCAATGCAGGGCTGCGCTACACCCTAAACTTCCCCTCCACCGAGCTGGATAATCAGGGAGCGATCTTCAACCTGGCGACCCAAAAACTCGAATTCTTTGGGCGCGACGGGTTTCCCGATACCGCGCGTGAGCTGCATAAGTTGAATCTCGGGCCGCGTCTTGGAATCGCCTTTCGTTTGACTGACCGAACGGTCATCCGCAGCGGCTACGGGATCATTTGGCAGGAGCAGGCGGGCATCACCACGCCGTTCACCACTCCACAATTCCCGTTCCTTCAGACCGTGACACAGCGATCGCTGGACAACCGCAATCCGGCCTTTGTGGTTTCGACAGGCCCAAGCGTCGCCCCGATACCGTTGACTGCGGACGCCGGTCTTGGCCAGGGAGTGTTTTCAGCCGATCGCAGTCTCGGCTCGGGCTATGTACAGCAATGGAACATCGCGGTGCAGCGCGAGCTGACAAGGAATATTGTCATCGAAGTAGCCTACGCGGGCTCGAAGGTCACGCACGTCGGTATGCCGGACACCAACATCAATCAACTTACGGCGGAACAACTCAAGCTGGGAGCGACCCTGCTCGAACGCGTTCAAAATCCGTTTTTCGGGCAAATTCCTCGTTCATCGTCACTCGGCGATCCAACCATACCGCGCGCACAACTTCTAAAGCCGTTCCCGGAGTTCACGACTGTCAGTCTCTATCGGGACAACATCGGGAACACCAATTACAATGCTCTTCAGACTAAGCTGGAGCAGCGACTCACCCACGGGCTTTCGTATTTGATCTGCTACACGAGATCGAAGTTAATCGATGAGGCGTCGTCGGTGTTCGACGCATCGATATTGACCGGACCGATTGCAAACTTCCCTGTAGCGGACAGCTTGAATCGCCACCTGGAGCGTGATCTGTCGACCGGCGATGTACCAAACGTCTTCGTAGCGAGCTTCACCTATGAGCTGCCGTTCGGACCTCGACGGAAGTTCAATCCCACAGGTATTTCTGGCAGGATCCTCAGAGGCTGGGAATTGGCCGGCGCGATCAACGTGCAGTCGGGGATTCCGTTGGCGGTAACTCAGGTGACAAACTTCAACTCGTTCGCTGGATTTGGGACACAGCGCCCAAACCGCGTTGCAAATCCCGAGCTGCCGAGCTCGCAACAAAGCGTCGCCCGCTTCTTCAACACAGATGCATTCCAGGTTGCGCCGCAGTTCACCCTGGGCACCAGCTCGCGCAACCCGGTCCGCGGGCCGAATTATCGCAATACGGACCTCGCGTTGACGAAACGAACTTATATCGGTGAGCGGGTGAATCTGGAGTTCCGGACTGAGGTTTTCAACTTCACCAACACCCCACCGCTCGGCGCGCCAAATGTTGTGCTGGCCAGCCCGGGATTTGGGTCAATCACATCGGCGGGCGATCCGCGAGTGATCCAGTTTGGGTTGAAGGTGAACTTCTAAGGAGCAAGTATGCGCAAGCAAAACAAGTATGAAACTTGGCGCGGTCAACGCGAGAGAAGTTACCGAAGCTGCCCGCGGAGTGCAACAGCGTGCCACAACCCCAACAGGACTACCCAACGACTGAATCGAGCCTCCTGTATCGCGCCTCTTCTCGTTGTCCATCAACTTGGGCTGGCAGGTCAGCAGTCGAAGATAGAGCTGACCATTGGCGGCGCGGTCGAGAGGCCGTTGAAGCTCGGCGCGGCGGAAATCGCAAAGCTGCCGAGAAGGGCCGTGCGGGCCAAGGATCACGGGGGCACCGAATCTACTTTCGAAGGCGTGGCCCTGTTCGAGCTGCTGAAGCTGGCCGGCGTGCCGCTTGGCGAGAAACTGCGGGGGAAGGCTCTTTCCAATTATCTTGTAGTAGGAGCCGAAGACGGCTATCTAGCGGTGTTCGCCATTCCCGAGCTCGATCCGGCATATACCGATGAAGTGATACTGATCGCCGATCGG
>CAZOOE010000248.1:0-9448 GCA_964581275.1 uncultured Clostridia bacterium | reverse complement strand
TACTAGCTAAAATCTTTGTTCTCTTGAACTGCAAAAAGTTACCACACGCCGAGCAGGGGTGTAAAGTCCAACGCGGACGGCCGGAGTTGAGGCAGAAATTACAACTTAACGCTGGCTGACCCCGCCGGCAGCCTCAGCATAGAAGAGCCGAATCTCCTCTTCGGTGCGAAGCAGTCGATTTGATCCGATGGTCATGATGATGTCGGCGCCTGGACGCTGGGACTTCAAGCGCCACTCACGTTCGAGCGCGACGGCGTGAGCTCCCGGTCGCGGGCCGTGGTCGAGCTAGTCGAGGCCAAGCTCGAGTTTGGCGTATGCTTCGGCGAGCTCGTGAAAGACTATCTCGCCGCCCTGGACCCAGCAGTTGGTGCTCAGGTTGAACCAGCGTGCAACCGGATTCAGACCGATTAACGAGTCAAATCCCTCCGGCGGACGCTCGCCATCCAGCTTCTTGCCGTTTTTCCTGTAAGGATTGATGCGACTGTCGACATTGTTGTCCAGATTTATGCTTCCGGCCGCTTCGACGCTCTTGCCGAACGCCGGAGCTTGCCGGCCGATATGAAGGAGGTAGCGATAACGGCCCTGAGCGACCTGAACTAACAGCAGCAATCCCTCATTCGATGAGATGTAGTTCGCAACGCGTAGCGGGTCTTCCACTCGAGAGTCGCCGAGCCCGGCAGCTTTTGCCAGGAGCTTGCTATCGAGTCTTACTCGCCCATCGGGTCCCAGCTTGATTAATCCGACGTTCTCGTCGCCGATGATCCATCGCAACCGCGCCATCCCTTCGGCGCTGTCACCGCTGATCCATAACCCGCTTCGTTGCCCCGGCGCGCCCGGACCGCTTCGCAGCTCGCCAGTCACGAGCCTGAAAGCCAGATCGACCGCATCCGGCCTAGGAATAAAATTGGTATCAACCCTCGGCGCGAGTCGGAGGGTGACAGATTTGATAACCGGGAGAGGTGAGCTGACCTGATCTCTTGTGGAGTGCCGGCTGTTAATAACGGCCTCGGTTAGGACGCCGGACGCCGGACGCTTTTCGGCAGGCGAATTGACGATAGTTCGCACGATGGTCGCTGGGGGCTCTACCTTGGCACAGAACCCCGAACTTCCTGCATAATGCGCAACCCGTGACTCGCCGCCAAGAACCCTTCTTGGACGCGTCACCCCCCGATTCTGCCAGGCATTCTTAACCAGAAACTCTTTGATGATGCCGCGCGCGACGAGTGCTTTACCGTAGCGCGTCGCGTCATCAGCTGTGTTGAAGGATCCCACTAAGACCCTGGTCCAAGACCCTCGTCCCTCAATATCTACCGTATCGAGCACCGGACTCTCTCCAGTGCTAACCAGTCGCACGGCAAATCTGTCGGCCATAGCCGGGTCAGGGAATGATGCCAGTTGAATTGTGAAATGTGGAGTCGCCAGGTTTGGTCTTGTCACCGCAGCGGCCTGGCCTGCCGATATCAGCAGTGCCGTTAAGAGGAAGGAGAGCCTTGAACGCATAGCCCCTCCGTGGAAAAGGGTGTTACTCGGCGACCATTTTACGGCGGCAAGAAAACTCGAAGATCGGTTGGGGCAGTTTTAAGCGTACACGGTGTGGGGTACGAGCAACGGTCGCTAACCTCGATAGGGAGCGTCAGCCTGCATTTTGATCCTAGGTTACCACTCGACCGCTGTCAACAATTAACTTCGACAATGCGTCAGTCTTTCGTTTTTGATAAGCTTGCGATCCGACGCACGGGTGACTAGCATACTCATTTCGCGTGCTAGCGAAAATGCTGAGTAAAAAACCATAATGCCGGTTCACGAACAAACTATCGAAACACTCATCGAAGCCGTCCGGAAGGTCAGCAGCTCGCTTGATCTGGACGAGGTGCTCGACACCATCTTCGATTCAATCAAAGAACTCATCAACTACTCGGCCGCGGTGATTTATGTAATGGATCCGCGAAGCGGGGAAATACACGAATTCAAGACTCGCGGCTATCTTCCGGAGTCAGTCTCCGAAGACTTTCTGGCGACTGGCAGCGGCATAATCGGCTGGGTCATCCGAAACCGGGCCGGCGAAATAGTTGATGATGTGAAGAGGGACAACCGGTATGTCCGAGTGCGAGCGGAGACCCGTTCTGAAGTGGCCGCGCCCATCATCCGCGCAGACGGCCGAGTTATCGGTGTCATCAACCTCGAATCAGATTTGGTCAGTGGCTACGATGCACGCGACCTCGAGCTGTTAACGATGTTTGCGTCGCTTGCAGCGTCGGCCATCGATCACACGCTGCTCTACCGCCAGGTGATGCGCCAACGCCGCGTCGAAAGCGAACTCGAGCTTGCCCGCAAGGTAGTCGAGGGCCTGATGCCGCGTTCGTTCCCACTGATCAAGGACTTCGACATCTACGGCACGACAATTCCGTTCCGCGAGGTTGGAGGTGACTACCTCGATTTTATCGATTCGATCTCCGAGAGGCTGGTCGTGCTCGTCGCCGATGTGTCCGGCAAGGGGCTCTCTGCGGCTCTAATTATGGTTGCGTTCCGCGCTTATTTTCATGCGACAGTGATCAACGAACTGGCGATGCGAGTAGTGATGGGCCGCGTGAACCGGCTGGTTCACGACACCACCGACGGCGAAAGGTTCATCACCTGCTTCTACGGCTTGATCGATCCGGAGAACAAGCGCCTCCTCTACATCAGTGCCGGACATAACCCGCCCCTGTTGCTCCGCGACGACGGCACCAGCAAACTGCTCTCGCAAGGCGGACTGCCGCTCGGGGTTTTTGAAACCTCGCGGTATTCAGAATCAGTGGTGGAGTTTCGCTCGGGCGATGTCCTGGCGCTATACACAGACGGGGTTGTCGAGGCTCGCAATGAGCGCGATGAAGAATTCGGCGTGAGGCGGCTCGAAGAAGTCGTTCGCGCCTCGAAGGACCGCCGTGCTCACGAAATAGTTCAGGCAATCACCAAGGCAGTAGCCGAGCACTCCTCCGAGGTCGGCGGACCTGAAGATGATCTGACTGTGTCGATAGTCAAAGTGAAGTGATCCGGAGCTGTCCTCGTCAAGTTTGCGGATGCCACAGGCGGTGCGGCGTTCTTGATGGGAAGGTATCCGATGTTTCCGGACGGGCTATTGAGGGAGCCCGCCGCTCCGCAGATGGACCCGAAGCGCGACTGAGCCGGCGGTCCTGCCTTCCGCTTCAATCTTCCAGGTGATCTTCTGCCATTCATTCGCGTGCCCGGACGGCGCGGTCAGAATGAGTTGAACCGGATAGGTTTCGTTGCTTGCGACCGGAAACTCTGTGAATCTCGTTTGCTCGGTCCAGCCTTCTGGTAACTCGGTCATCAGTTTGATGACTCTCGCTTGATCGGTTGCGTTCACGATCAAGAGGGGCACATTCAACGCCTGTCCCCCGGCGACGCCAACTTCAGGAGTGACAAGCTCGGCAAGGTGCTCGATATTCTGCGCGCGCCAGAACTCGCGATAGAACACCCACGGCCCGCCCAGCTGCAACGAGATGCCCTCGAGTCGCAACGGGCGATAGCTGCTTTTCGGTGCATATGCGATTGGGCCGGGCGTCACGCCTTCGAAGATGTCCCCGGTCCTTGATGAATTTGTGAGCGACTTCCCGAGTACAAAGCGCTCGAGCTCCTTGAGCGCCGCGAAATCACCCTTTTCGATCGCTGATCTGGCGACGTCACCGACCCCGCGCTGTGTTTGGTGAAAGCTCCATTCGTCAGCTGACAATCGATAGTAAGGAACCTTGCGTGTGGGCGAGACCTCGCCGGGCTTATACTGCGGGCCCTTGCCTTCGAGGAAATCGGTGTGGTCCGCGTCGGAGAAATAGTACAGTTTCTTCGGCTGCCACGCTCGAAGCCCTTCCCCATAATTGTTTATTCGAAGCCGTTGGCGTGGCGCGGCGACTTGCGATGGAAAGATCGTGGGATCGCCCGACATGCCGAAAGCCTCGGTTGCGATGACCCCGGCGGCTTGATGGTCGTCATGATTCTCGCCGGCTACATAGCAAGGTAGCCAGGTGATGATCACCTCGGGTCTGGTGAGCCGCACCAGCCTCACTACCTGCTCGAGCGCATTGCCGTGCCGCCAAGTCTCTAGAGATCTCAGCACGTCCTGGCCCGGAGTGTCCGGCGCGCCAAGAAACCAGACGTTCATCACGCTAAACGACTCAAGCGCGCGCCGGGCTTCGATCTCGCGCACCGCACCGAGCGACGCGGCCTGCTCGTCTCCCACCGAGTTGCCGCCCCCATCGCCGCGCGTACCGTATATCACAGCGACTTTCTTGTGTTGATCGAAAATGGCGCGCGCAAGATAGCTCGAGATCGCGGTCTCGTCATCAGGGTGAGCGACCACCAGGAGAATGTCCGCCTTGTAGCGTTCGTCCGGCGGGGTCAGAGGGGGCGCCTGTTGAAATGGCGCCAGCGTCTCGCTGCACAGAAGCCAAAGGATCAGCAGCGGGGAACTCGATTTCATCATTCTTTTCCAACTCTAATCGCTCTAGTGGCCTGTAACAGAGACTTCGCTAGTGATGGTCCGACGAGCAGCCAGCATGTCGAGGATCCGGGCACCGTTACGTGCTCCCGATGCACTTCGGCGGGTAGCTACGTTGCGTCGTAGCCCACAAATTCCTTCAACGAGATGTTCCCCTTGTATTCCATCTCGGTATGAATGCCGATCTTTGACGAATAGTAGGCCCGCGCCGTGCGCGACTTTAGTTCCTTGAAGAAGAATTCCTCCGGTTTGGAAGGCTGCATCTCGTTCGCCGAGATACGAGTGAGCAGCGCTATTCGTTGCTCTGGGGAAGATTCGAGGAATGATTTGCCGTGCATCTCCTGAGACAACCGCTCGATCAACTTCAATCCGTCATGCCAGAGAGTTTTCGGTTGTTCTTCAAACGACTCGGACAATCTGAAGTCAATGTAGTCGGCAACCTGAGCGGCTCGCGCGCCGAGCGAATGACCGTCGGCCGGGATGATCAGTTCAGTGATCTCGTCGACAAGCGCGAACTCCTCCTTGGTAAAGAACAACGGCGCCTTGCCCTGCGTCGCCTCTGCGAGTGCGTTAGCGTCCAGCCCGGTTATAGCGACAGCAATCACCGCACTCGTGCCGAGTTTGATCATTTCACGGCGAGTCAGCTCAACGTCTTCGTCTATGCCGATCGGGCCACTCTCGTTGTTGTCTTCAGCCATCACACACTTCCTTTCTTGAACTGGTCGGCAAGATAATCGCACGAACGCCAGGCCAGCGCCATGATCGTCCACGTTGGATTCTGACACGAAGCGCTCACGTGACTGCTGCCGTCCACGACAAACAGGTTTTTCACATCGTGCGACTGCTGAAACTGATTCAGCACCGACGTCCTCGGATCGGTTCCCATACGCGCGGTTCCCAGCTCGTGAATCGACCAGCCCTCGGTCAAGATTCTGCGGCTCAGATCCACGATCTCAAACCCCGCCTCGGTGAACATCTCCTGGGCGGTGTCCGCCATGTCCTCTGCCATCTTCCTTTCGTTGTCACCGAACTTGTAGTGAAATCGCAGCACCGGCACTCCCCACCGGTCCTTCATTCCCGGATCGATATCAACATAGTTCTCGTACCGGGCAAGCACCTCACCAAACGAACCCATCGAGATGAACGCGCCGGAGTAATCGCGCACGTTTTTCTTATAGCTGGCCCCAAATCCCGGTGTCGAAGGCGCATTCCCCGGAAAGATCGACGAGCCCGAACTGCCTTCGAATCCGTAGCCCCGAATAAAGTTCGGATGGCGTTCGCTGAGGTTGCGGAAGCGCGCGAGGTAGAACGAGCCCGGTTTTCCGTCGTCGAGCGTGTGCGGTTTGGCCACTAGATCCTTCACCAGTCCGGTGACGTGCGGACCCATAATGTGCTCGCAGAAGTTGTGACCGACATGTCCGCTTTCATTGCCGATGCCGTTCGGATGCGCATTAGATTTTGACAAGAGCATCAGCCGCGCTGACTCCAGCGTCGAAGCAGCAATCACCACGACCTTGGCTTTTGCTTCGTAGGCCTTGCCCGTCTCCGCGTCGATAAACGCCACGCCACTAGCCTTGCCGGTTTTCTTATCGACGGTCACTTCGCGGGCGATTGAGTTTGTTCTGAGCGTAAGGTTACCGGTATCCATCGCCGGTAAAATCAAGCCGGTAGGAGAATCGAACGCCGCGTGAATGTCGCAGCCGCCGGCTCGACGATTGCACGCGCCCCGGCCAAAACACCTGCTGCGATACTTGTTGTGCTTGAGCCCGTCGGTCGTCACGCCAGCGCGATAAGGTGTGAGCACCCGGTTCAGTTTCTTCAAGCTCTGACGCAGTTTGAGCTCGGCGTAAGCAAGCTTGATCGGGCGCTGAAAAATGCTATCGGGCAGATGCGCAAGATTCTCTTTCACCCCCGAGATTCCCAGGTAAAGATCGACCTTGTCGTAATAAGGCGCGATGTCTTTGTAGGAGATCGGCCAGTCCTCGCCGTAACCATCGTGACTCTTTGCCTTGAAGTCCAGATCAGATAGCCTCAGCGCGAGCCTTCCCCAGATGTTCGTCTTGCCGCCGAGAAGTCGCGCGCGAACCCACGCGTAGTTCGTGCCGGTGTACGGATGGTCTTTCTCATCGACCACGATGTTCTTGCTGTAGTCCGAGCCTCCCCAGCCCTGCACGTACGAGTAGACGTGCTTGGCCTTTGAGTCCGCGGCGTAGGGCGGCTGACGGATGTTGTACTCGTTCAGCGAGAGGGCGTGTGAATCGGGCGGCATCTCCCCGCGGCGCTTGTGCTGGTAAGGCCACTCCGTTGACTTGAGTTCTTTGTCGATATCGAGCTTCTTGCCGGCCTCGAGCATTAGCACTTTCATTCCGTGCGAAGTCAACACGTGAGCAGCCATCCCTCCCGCGGCTCCGGATCCGACGACGATGGCGTCATAGGTTTTCTTTAGATCGACTTCGGCGTTACTCTCTTTGGTTGAGCGAATGAAGTTCACAATATCTCCTTTCGCGATTGTGTGACGGTATAACTACTCCGAATGATTCGTTGAGTCAATGCGTCATGCGCTTCACCGATTCCGCCGCGTGGGACTAAAATCATTGGCGCGCAAAGGTTCGAAGGTCGATATGAAAAAGCCGATTGAGATATCGCTGGCTCTGGTGCTGCTGGTGTTAGTCTTCCACGATGACAGCTTTGCCAATAAAAAGGCCAGCAAACCCGTTCAGCGAGTGAGCGTTACGGGGACCTACAGGTACGTTCTGAACACCATCGAGGTGCTCGAGTTGCCCGAAAACAGAGTCCGGATCAGCTTCAGCGGATTCTGGCCGAATGACCATAAACGGGTCGAGACTCGCAACGTAGGCAGTTTTGACGAGACGGTTCCGCTCAAAGTGCGAACGGCAGTTGTGAAGCCCAGATACGGGGACGATCAGTGCGCAATCACTATCGAGTTCACAGCTACCAGAGCGATCGTCACCGAAGAAGGTTACCGTTGCGGGTTTGGATTCAATGTCGAAGCAGATGGAACCTACCGGAAGGTCAGCAGCAAACCGCCGGACCTGCCACCACCGGACCAACCTCAAGACTAATGTCGGATGCTCGTCATGGTTGAATCAACGATCACCTCAATCGATGAAGCGCTGCTACAGTGTGGCGTGACGGAGACCACGCTATCTCCGCTTGATGTTGATGCCCTCGATCGAGAGGGGTACGTGGTGATGCAAGGGATCATCGATCCCGTCTGGTTGAACCGCTTGCGCGAGACCTTCGAGAGTGCCTGGGGTGATGACCGAAAAAGCGGTGCTGGTTCGGTGAAAGAGAGCGGCACTCGGCACGTGAATGATCTGGTGAATCGTGGTTCGGTCGTCGAAGTAGTCTTGACCCAACCGAGGGTGCTGGCGGCGATCTACCACGTGTTGGGAGGTCCGTTCCGTTTAGGCCAGTTGGGCGGGCGCGAGCCACTCCCGGGCTACGGCCAGCAAGGCTTGCACGCCGACTGGACAGCCCGGGCGCGTGGCGAGCCGTTTCGCATAGTAACAGCGATCTGGCTCCTCGATGACTTCACCGCGAACAATGGCGCGACGCGCGTAGTGCCGGGAACGCATTTGTTGTTGACGCAACCGCCGAAGAGCTTTGCCGATCCGGCCAGCCGCCACCCGAATCAAATAATCATCACCGCGAGCGCTGGTTCCGTGCTGGTGTTCAACGGGCATCTCTGGCACAGCGGGACTCGTAACGAGACCGATCTCCCGCGGCGCGTGTTGCAATGTTCTTTCGTGGGGCGTGACGAAGTTCGTTTTGGCAGGGTCAAGGTCAACGCGCCCGATCGCTTGTCACGCACCGCCCGCTACCTGGTGGGCGACGGGCCGGAGCTTTGAATTAGTGACTGGTGATCGGCACTTCGCCAGTGAAGATTGATATCGTTGCGAATCCCTCGCCACTACTACTACATCATCTAGTCTTAAGTCACGCTTTCAATGATATGAAGCTGCACCGAGCGGTGGGCAATTCTCGCGGAGGATCGGCGAGCACGCCGCTAACGCCGAGCCGCGATTGTCTCATAGCGAGTAGCCTCGCCCCGCATTAACCTCGCCGATATTTCGACGACGATCCTCGAGCGTCTATCGGTTCGGGAACTTCGGGTCCGCCTTTAGTTCGAGGAGCTGCTTCGTGTGCCGTTCGCTGTGAGCCGCGATGAACAGAATCCGCTCATAACCGTCGAGCTTTCCCAGCAGCCCGCTGTCCACTACGTGAGCCCTAAGATCCGGCGTCTTTTTCAGCAATTCAATAGTCGTTGCCCGGCTCTCGAGAAAATGTTTTAGCGAAGCTTCGGGCGAGCCGAACTGATTTCGCGGCCGCAACTGTTCGGGTGCCTGGAATTTCCTCGAGCGATCGGGGATCACCTCGAGCACTCGGTCGTCTGCCTTCTTCAAATCTCGATCCGGGCCCGCGGGAGCCTTCTTGATCTGGTCCTCGGCCATCTGTCGCAACAGGTCTTCACTTGCGGCGATGTGCTCCATCACTTGAGCGACCGACCACTTGAATGGCGAAGGCTTGAAATTCCATTGCGCCTCGGACAAACCGCGCGTCGCGTCTACGATGTTCTTCTTGGTCGTCTCCAGATATTGCAGCCCTCGGTCGAGGTCAGCTTGCGAGAGGGTCTGCGCTCCCGCGTTACCGAGGATCAGGAATAGCATTGCCATTGTTGCGCCGATTATTCTCTTCATGATTCAAATCCTTTCTTCTACTTGTTTGTTTTGATCCGGATGCCGAGTTTGGCATCTCCCTCGACAAGCGATCTCAAGACAACAACATCGCTGACTCCGTAGGAGTCGCCTATCTATAGTAGGGTCGCTCCTACGGAGCTACAGAACTCCAGGGGCTCGCCGTGCTATAGACAGGTCACTCCGTCGGAGTGACCCGGGCGACCCGACATTCACTTCTCGCTGGGCCTCAGCC
>CAZOOE010000247.1:0-9470 GCA_964581275.1 uncultured Clostridia bacterium | reverse complement strand
GCGAGGCACGCCGAGTACAATATCGTTGCGCTGCATTGCACTTACGATCCGGAGACCAGCGTGGGCAACGCGCCGGACGGGCGAAAGGTGAAATCAACCATCCATTGGGTCGCCGCCGCGCACGCGGTGGACTGCGAGGTCCGTCTCTACGAGAATCTGTTTACGAAAGAGAATCCGAATGAAGTCGAGGAAGGCGAAGACTTCACTGCCAATCTGAATCCGAACTCGTTAGAAGTACTTACCGACTGCAAAGCCGAGCCGGCCCTGCGAGACGCGGCGCCGGGCGCACGGCATCAGTTTGAACGACTGGGGTACTTCTGCGTGGATCCCGATTCTCGGTCGGGTAAGCTGGTGTTCAACAGGACGATCAGCCTTCGTGACACCTGGTCGAAGATCGAGCGCCGCGACAAGAAATGATGCAGTCATCGGACTCGGATTCTATGACTCGTAACTCTTCGTTTGATCACCCGCTCGAAGACGATTTGCAACAAACCGCGGTGATCGAGCCTTCCTTTGTCTACAATGCTGCGATGGGTGATCAAAAGATGCCTCGGAAGCCGCTCGGCAGTCGACGGCAGACGAGCCCACCTCACCGCAGCAGCAGCTGTTGCACGGTCGCAGTAATCAACGCGGCTCGGTCGGTATGTTTGAAGCGCGACCGGAGCGCGCCCTGTTGATCCACCACGTAAATATCGGTCGTATGGTTGATGTGATAGCCGAGGGCGGAATCCGATTGCTCGATCTCGTACCTCGCGCCGTACTGTTTGACCACTGCGTCAATCTCTCCCTGCTTGCCGGTCAGAGCCACGGTGTGAGCGGAGAAATACCGAACATAATCGCGCAAAATCTCCGGAGTATCGCGCTGCGGATCTACGCTGATAAACACCGCTAACGCCTTAGTCTGGTCGGGGCCGAGTTGCTTGAAGACGCTATTGATGCGTCCCAAAATTACCGGGCATGCTTCGGTGCAGGATGTGTAGCCGAAAAAGAGGAGGATCACCTTTCCACGTTGGTCACTCAGCCGAAAGCGCATGCCGTTGTGATCGGTGAGAGAAAAGTCGCCGCCTCCTGCCAGGTCTGAAGGAGACTGCGCCGCACCCTGCGAAGCGAACACATGCAATGCGATGAGCAGCCAACTCAGCAGACATCGGTGAACCATTCGTCACACCTCCCGTTCACTTCGGGCAGGCTACACACTCGCACCTTCCGCAGCGAAGCGAGTTGTGCGGAATCGACATAGCTTGATCTAGCGCTCATTCGGCCGGCCGTTTCTTGACAGGAATCATCACCGTCTTGTTGACGCCAGCTTGAAACGAGAGAGTCAACGCCACCTGATCACCATCCTTCAACGGCGCTTTTAGATCGATCAGCATGATGTGCAGTTCACCGGTAAGATCGGTTTTTCCGACAGGCAATGCGATGCGATCGAGCTTGTGCATTCGCATCATCCCGTTGTCCATCTCCGCGCGATGCAGCTCAACGACTCCGGCGATGCCTGCGCTGGCTCCGATCAACGCATTTTCTTTCCCGCTCATATTCTCGATGATCAGGTGGGCAGCGGTGAGCCGTTTCGACGCCGGCATTTCCTGAATCCAAGCATCCCGGACCACCAATTTGTCCGCGGCCCGCTCAGAAACTGCATTCTTCGTGGAAATCGTCCTGGTGCGCTCGACTTTCAGGCTGATCGTGACGATCTTGCTGCCCGCCGACTGTGCGTCCGCCGTGGCGTTCCAGTCATCACCCTCTTGATCGTTGAATTTCCAGGTGCGTCTTGGCTCTCCGGGGCTGGCGGTCTTTTGCTCTACCCATTGCCCGCTAACCACTTTGTCATTGAGGAGCTTCAGTACGTCCGCCGATGAGGCCTCGCCAACAACTTGCCACTTGACTTGCCAGTTTTGCGCCGTGCCCTCGGTGCTGAGCAGTTCAGCCGTAGCGCCTTGCGGCACGGGCAGGACCAGCCCTCTGCCAACCACATTTGTTATGTAGCGATCAGCGAGATTAGCGCGCGCATACTTCGAGTCCCCTTTCCAGTCGTATTCGATTCGCAGCGCCACGAGTTGTGCCTGCGCTTTGCCGAACATTTTCGAGACCACGTACAGCGCCCCGTCAATGCCGGAGGAAAGGCCTGCAGTGGTGATGAACTTTCCGTTATCCACATAACGCTGATCCCTGACCACTTTGACCTTTGGTGCTAGAGTCGGCAGACCGTCAATGAGTCCGGCAGTCGTTGTGGCCGTGAGCCCGTCCAGCAATCCCGTCTTCGCCAGAATTGCGGCACCGTTACAAACTGAAATGACGTACTCGGCTTGTTTCGATCTTTCCTGAATCCACTTGAGCACTTGGGGATCTTGCTGTGTGGCGATGACTCCGCCGCCAGGGATGAGCAACAGGTTAGCGGCCGGCGCATCGGCAAGACTGTAATGCGGAGTGACCTTCATCCCCATGTTGGTTGTGATCTGGGCCGCGGTCGTCGCAACCGTGAATACCTCGAGGCCGGCGGCGCCGAATACTTCATAGGGGCCGGTGTAGTCGATGATCTGCACTCCGTCGAAGATCAGGATCGCGGCCTTCTTTGCCGCGCGCGGAGCAGAGGGCGCGGATGCCGCGGTCACGGAGCCCTTAACCGCCAGCGCCATGCCACAAACGGGACAGAATCCGGCTTTGTCATATAACTTGTCGTCACTGCCGCACCCGCAAGGGGGACAGACGTATTGATCACCGCTCGCGACCGCCGCGGTCCGCGCCGCCGGCGACACGAATAGCCCCAGGCAAACGATCGTAACAAACAACGTCAGCGCAGGTAGTGTGGTTAAGAGAACGCTTTTTCTCATAGATGCCTCGCTTCTGCTCGATGTGCGCCGCCCCCTAGATATTCTACATGGCGGATAATAGTTGAGCCTCCTGTAGACTGTCAAGGGGAAGCGATTTGAACCTCGACAAGGCGACGATGTACTCGATATGCTGTGGAAGAATGCGTAGTGCCCCCATTCGTGCTGCGGCGGTGAGCCTTCTCGTCTTGAATCTCGCCTTGGTGCCGCCTGGTACAATAGGGGCTCGTTCAGCTGCTTCGGTTACACCTGAGACGTCCGGTAGTCCCTCTGCCTGGTTAGCGCCCGACAACCTAGGCACGTTCGTGCGCAAATTCGCCGGTGGCCGAACCGTTTGCCTTGAGGCCGGCGTTGAGCAAGCTCGACGCGTCAGGGGTCGCGACGCAAACCTGCCATTAACGGTGCTGTGGCCCGAGCCCGGTCAGTCTCGAAATCGACCAGGCTTAAGAATCATCTTGCGCGGCACCGCCCAGTTGAACAGCTTCCCCCAGGCGCGTGAGGTCCTTAAGCGCGCGGCCGCACGATGGGAGGCGCTGATTCAGAATCGTGTGACCATCGTTATTGACGTCGACTTCGGCCCAACACTCTTCGGTAAGACGTTTGATGAGGATGTCGTCGGGACCACCGATGCTCAGGTACTTGGAGGGAATTCTCTTTATCCGGCAGTACGAGCCGGTTTGATTTCCAAGGCAATCACTCCCGAAAAGATATCGCTCTACAACTCCCTGCCTGTCAAAGCTGTTCCCACGGATCGAGGAGAAACAGCGGGCATCGCTGCGCCGTCCGCAACACTACGCGCCCTGGAGTTGATCAACCAGGTCGCCGAACCTGATGGTGAGGCGAGTAATTTTGGTCTTGCGCCTGCAATAGGATTGAACTCAGCGTTCAAATCTGATTTTGATGGTAGTGATGGGATCGCGCAGGATTGCTTGGATCTCGAATCAATAGTTCTCCATGAAATTGGTCACATTCTTGGCTTCATCTCGAGCGTCGGTCAACAGGAGATGGATTCTTCCTTAAACCCGGAGCCCTCAATCCTGGATTTGTTTCGGGTTCGCCCGGACGCAATCAAATTGGGGTTCACCTCAATGCAACGGATCCTGTCTTCCGGAGGGGAGCAGAGCTTTTACGCAGGCGATGCCACGATAGCGTTATCCACCGGGAAACCTGACGGTACGAGTGGAGACGGAAGGCAGTCATCCCATTGGAAGGACGATAACCTGACGGGAAAATATCTCGGAGTGATGGATCCGACGATTGGACCCGGCGAAGGTCACTTCATAACGGACAATGATCTCGCGGCTCTTGATGCAATCGGCTATCGCACCAACAGCCTGACTGGGTTCGTCGACCTCATTCCGTTGATCTCAGGACAACCGCAAACAGGAGGAATGTTCGCGCCGCCTCCCGGTACTGGCGTCCTTAGTCATCTGGAATACTCAATCGCTGTTCCTGGCGGCGCCACTCAGTTAAGAATCGAATTGAACGGCAATCAGGATGTAGACTTGTTTGCGCGGTTTGGCCAGAGAGTGATTATTCAAGGCTTCCATCCCGAGAGCGATTATGTTTCCGCGAGTGAGTCAGGTTCCGAAACAATAACCATAACGTCGTCCAGCTCTCCTCCCCTGCGCTCGGGCACTTATTTCATCGCAGTCGCAAACTTTGGCCCGGGTGAAGCGGAGTTCAGCGTCACTGCAACTGTCACCGGAGGTATGAACAGCCGAGCCCCGGCGATCTTCAACATCAGATCGCAGCTCGAGGGCGATGTTTTGGCGCTGAGTTACACGGCCATAGATCTCGACGGCGACTTGGTGAGAGCGGAGGTGAACCTGCTGGACGAGACGGGGGGTGCGGTTGGGCAATCGTCGAGCTTCGCGATCGGAAGCGAGAATTCAACCAGGATTGAATCTCAGTTGTCGATTGAGGGCTTGAACTCGGTCCCCAAAGCCTTGCGCGCAAGCCTTGTCCTGGTTGACCGCGATGGAAATCGAAGCCCCGAAGCGATCGGCGATTTTAGCCGCGCCGACGCCGGCGGGCTCACTGTTCTTGGGGCGAACTTCGATGGGTCGAGGCTCACCATCAGGACCTCCGGACTCTCCGAAGGTCTTGAGGTTGAGATCAACGGCCGTGTAGTTGCGCCGCCTCGTGCCATCAAGCTCAAGGGTTCGAGCGGCAAGATGGTCGTAAAGGGCGACGCCTCTCAATTGGCTCTACGGCTCGGGGCCAATCGGATACGCGTGAAGAACATCTACGGATGGTCGGGCATTCTGGTATTCAATCTTTGAGGTTAAAACTTCCTCGCCCACGAGGTCGTCTTGACAGCCCGCCCGGCCGCGACAAGAATCGATTTCTCAGTCTCAAGGTGAATCGAAATGAAATCAACGGTCGAGACCGACCTCGAATCGAGAGTAAAAACCGCACGCGACGCGCTGGATTCGTGGGTTCGCGAGATCGTGGCGTGGCACTTCAGTCCTGAGACCGGCTGCCCGTTTTGGCTCGAGCGGGCGAAAAAGCTTGACTGGGACCCGCGGCGCGGGATTCGGGGCTATGACGACCTCGCAAGGTTCGGCGGTTTTCAAGACGAATGGCTGCGCGGCGGCCCGGTTCGACGCTGGGTTCCGAAGGCTTATGCGGATCGCCCGGTCTACACCTTTGAAACCGGCGGAAGCACCGGCGTGCCCAAATCGCGAATCAACATCGACGACTTTCGAACAGATTACGAGGCGTTTGGTGACACGTTGCCCGACGACGCCTTTCCAAACGGCTCGGACTGGCTGATGCTTGGACCCTCTGGTCCGAGAAGACTCAGACTCGCGGTCGAGCACCTCGCTCAACACCGCGGCGGAATCTGCTTCATGGTGGATCTCGATCCGCGCTGGGTCATAAAGCTTATCAAGAAAGGCCGGAGCGAGATGGCCGAGAAGTACAAGCAGCACGTGATCGAGCAAGGCCAGACGTTGTTGAAGGCGCACGACAACATCCGCTGTTTGTTCACGACCCCAAAGCTGCTCGAGGCGCTGTGCGAGAAGGTCTCTTTGAAGCGCGTTGGCATTACCGGGGTCTGTTGTGCCGGAACCGAGATGACGCCCCAGTTTCATCGCCTTGCGGTGGAAGAACTGCTGGACGGTGTTTACTTCGCGCCGACATATGGGAACGCGCTGATGGGGCTCGCTGTGCACAAGCCGCGAGGGCCGGAAGACGACTACGCGGTGGTCTACTATCCGCCCGCCCCTCGCGCGATGATCGAGGTCGTCGATCCGGATGATCCGGAAAGAGTCGTCGAATATGGCGAGACCGGACGAGTGCGGCTCACCACTCTTACACAAGAATTCTTCATGCCGCACTTCCTTGGGCGAGACGAAGCTGAACGTGAAGCACCGTGTGACCTGTACCCGTGGGACGGAGTTCGAAATGTGAGGCCCTTCTCGCGGCTCCGGTCGAGTGTTGCTGAAGGAGTGTATTGAATGGCGCGCAATGTTCGTAGTCCGGCCTTCAAGCGGAAGTTTGTATGCAGGGGCAGCGACGTTCAGGTTAGGGCTAGGATACGAACTTCCGCCTGAAGAAGGCCGGACTGCTAACGAGGAATATGAAGATCCTCTCCATCACCGCGGGCGCCGCCGGCATGTACTGCGGGAGTTGTCTGCGCGACAACGCGCTGGCGGCCGAGTTGATGAAACAGGGACACGACGTTCTGCTCGTCCCGATCTACACTCCGACGCTCACCGACGAAGAAAACGTCAGCCAGCATCGAATTTTCTTTGGCGGCATCAGCGTCTATCTCGAACAACACGTTCCGCTCTTCAGACACACGCCGAAACTGTTCGACCGGCTATGGGACTCCGAGGCCGCGCTAAAGATGGTCGCCAGGCGCTCGATCGCCGTGGACGCGAGATCGCTTGCCGATCTCACGATCTCGATGTTGAAAGGTGAAGACGGGTATCAACGCAAGGAACTGGACAATCTGATCAGCTGGCTAAAGAGCGAAGCGCGACCCGACGTTGTGAATCTGCCAAACTCGCTGTTGATCGCGCTCGCCGGGCCAATCAAGCGGGACTTGAATCTCAGGATTTTCTGCACATTGCAAGGCGAAGACTTGTTCATTGATGGACTGGGCGAGCCGTATCGAAGCCGGGCTATCGAGCTGATTCGGTCGAATGTCGATTTGGTAGACGGCTTCCTTGCAGTTAGCGATTTCTACGCCGCCGCGATGTGCCGGGACCTCGGTATTCCGGAGAGCAAGATGCACGTGGTTCCGCTCGGCATCAACCTCGAGGGCTACGAGAGAAGAGCGGGGAGCTCAGAGGCAGCAATGTCTGCCGAGTCGAGCGGGTTCGTAGTCGGCTATCTGGCCAGGATCGCCCCAGAAAAGGGGCTGCACGTTCTTGCGGATGCATACCGGCTGCTGCGACAGCGTACCCCGGAACGCCGGATCAAACTTGAGATCGCGGGCTATCTTGCACCGGAGCACCACGACTATCTATCAGGGATCGAGCGTAAGTTGAGCGATTGGGGTCTTGCAGGCGAGGTTCAGTATCGAGGGGTGCTTGATCGCGCGTCGAAGATCGATTTTCTCAAGGGCATCGACGCCCTTTCGGTTCCGGCGACTTATGATGAGCCGAAGGGCATGTCACTGCTCGAAGGGATGGCGGCAGGGGTGCCGGTTGTCCAGCCGCGAAGAGGCTCATTCACAGAGATAGTTGAGCGGACCGGCGGCGGATTACTGGTGGACGGTTCCGACGCCGAGAGTCTCGCGCGCGGGTTTCTGGCGCTTATAGAGAGCCCTTCTCTTGCAGCGGAACTCAGCGGCAGAGCTTTTGCGGGCGTACGAGAGCATTACACAGTGTCCAACATGGCGAGACGTGCGATCGACGTGTACAGCTTGACGGAAGGGAGCGCAAGGGCTGCTGAAGCGAGCCGGTCCGCACGCCCAACTCCGTTAGGAGTTGGATTTTTGTAGACGCTGAATGAGAGGGTCGCACTCCAGCGGGGTGCTACATGTTGTGATGGGGTGGATAGTCGTATGAGCGTTGCCGCAACAGACTTGTTTGCAAGAACCGAGGAAGCAAGATCGAGACTCGACGCCCACCTGCGCGAGATCGTCGAATGGCATTTCAACCCCGATACCGGATGCCCATTCTGGCTGGATTTCGCAACAAAACTTGGTTGGGATCCGAGACGCGAAATCAACGCGTTCGAAGATCTCAGGAAGTTCCCGCTCTTCGAGGACGACTGGCTGCGCGGCGGGCCGGTTAGGCGCTGGCTGCCCAAGGGGCTTGAAGGCAAGCCGATCTTCACCTTTGAAACTGGCGGCACCACCGGCGTTCCCAAGAGCCGCCTCCAGATCGACGACTTCCGTACTGACTATGAAATGTTCAGCGAGACTCTTCCGGAAGAATTCTTTCCGCGCGGCGCCAACTGGCTGATGCTCGGGCCTTCCGGTCCGCGCCGGTTGCGGCTCGCAGTAGAGCATCTGTGCCAGTATCGGGGCGGCATCTGCTTTTGCGTTGACCTCGACCCGCGCTGGGTGATCAGGCTGATAAAGTGGGGCGAGTCCGAAGCGCTCGATGAGTACAAAGCCCACGTCATCGATCAAGCAATAACCGTCCTCGGCGCCGGTCACGATATCAAGTGCATGTTCACGACGCCGAAGCTTCTCGAGGCGTTGGCCGAAGAACTCGAGAATCGCGGCACAAGTGTCAAAGAATCGGGGATCACCGGAATCTTCGCGGGGGGGACCGAATTCACACCGCAGTACACGCGGTTTGCGATGGAAGAGCTCCTGGGCTCGGGAGTGTACCTGACGCCGACCTATGGGAACACGTTGATGGGGCTGGCATGCTCGAAACCGGTGACTCCGCAGGACGGCTACAAGATAAGCTATTACGCGCCTCAGCCTCGCGCGGTGATCGAAGTTGTTTGCTTCGAGGATCGCGACCGAGTCGTCGACTACGGCCAAACCGGGCGCGTGCGTCTGACTACGTTGACTCGCGAGACGTTTATACCGGGATTCTTAGAGAGAGACGAGGGCGAGCGCGAGCAGCCCTGCGATAAGTATCCGTGGGACGGCGTCAGCGGGGTGCGTCCATTTAGTAAGATCGCGGGCCAAACAACAGTGGGAGTTTATTAATGCCCATACTAAACATCCCGATTCTAAGATGGGGACAGCCCTATACGAGTCTCGACACCGAAGACGTTGTTCATTTCGTGACCGGCGAAACGCTTGCGCGAGTGAGCCAGGCGAACACCGGTTTGCTCGGCCGCGACATGCGATTCGCCGAACGAGCGCGTCAAGTGCTTACCGACATCCCGGTCTCCGATCTGATCGCTACGATGAAGAAGGCCGCGGATCTCTATCTTAACGCGGCCTTGCCGATGGGTGATGGCGCGCAAACCCCGGATGATTTCGCCCGCCAGCAGTCGGCAAGCACCGGCCTTCCTGAGCACATGTGCAAGGCCAACATGACCAAGAATCACTTTGTGCTCTCCAACATGGACAAGATTCTCGACTCGCTGACTCGAGGGTTAGACCTGAACATTTTGACACGCGGGTACGGGGTTGAATCTCGCGGAGTAACGGTGAGCTATCAAGCACAGGCACCCGTACTCGGTCTGGTGTTGCCGTCGAACTCGCCGGGCGTGCAC
>CAZOOE010000246.1:4131-9497 GCA_964581275.1 uncultured Clostridia bacterium | reverse complement strand
TCATTGGTGAGTTTGTAAAAGCGGCGCCGGCGTTGACCGGCTTTTTCAACCCATCTCCCTTGGATCCAGCCGCGCTTCTCCAGCCGGTACAACAAAGGATAGAGCGAAGCGACGTTGAATTTGAGCACACCGTCGGAGCGAGCCTCGATTAGTTTACTGATTTCATAACCGTGTCTCGGTCTGGCTTCGACGAGCGACAGGATCAGCAGCTCGGCGCTGCCCTTCTTCAATTCGCGATCGAGCACCGCATTGATATATGACATAACCACATATTACTCAGAAGCATAATCAGTGTCAAAGAAATTCGGCCGGGGTACCTTGTAGGGGCGGTGCTCCGTGGCCGTCCCTTTGCGCAGTGGCCTGTTGAGCCGGTGAGGGGCGGCCGAGGAGGATGGCCGCTACAGGGGCGTCAATTTGGTTTGGCTCCCGGCGGTCGCGTGTTATATATTGAGGCGCAGCTTGAGCAAGGACCCGACGGGTCAGGGCAGCTAACTGCACGACCACCAGGTTCTGTCTGGCGCGAATCCTCACCGAATCCAGATGACTCGCAGAGGCTCCACTGAGAGTCAGGAGTCCACTCTCAAGGAGAATTTCCATGAGCAGTTCCCTCAGCACGGCGCAACAATACCTCGACAAGGGGTTGGTCTTTTACAACAAGGGTTGGCTCGACGAGGCGATCAACAGCTATCGGATGGCTATCCAGATGCGCGAAGGCAACTTCCCGCGAGCCTACTACCAACTCGCGCGCGCTCTGCTTGATTCGGGCGATGTTGGCGGCGCGATTGAGGCTCTGCGAACATCGATCGAGCAGCAGCCTGATAACCCCGATGCCTACTACTCGCTCGGACTCACGCTGGCTCGGCGCGGAGAGTACCCGGAAGCAATCGACGCCTATCGCAAAGCTATCGAGCAGCGGGGCGGCAATCATCCGTGGGCGTATCACAACCTTGGTATCGCTCTCGTTCGGCGCGGCGATTTTGATGAAGCCGTCGACGCATTCAACCGGGCTGTCGAGCAACGCAACGGCGAGTTCCCAAAAGCGTGGCACAACCTGGGTATCGCGCTCGGGCGTCGAGGCGACCTGGAACAGGCGGCAGCCGCCTTTCGCAAGGCATTGGATCAGCGGCACGGCAACTACCCCGATACGCAGTTCGAGCTGGGCCGCGTGTTGGTCGAGAAAGGGGATCTGCCGGGAGCGGTCGAGGCGATACGCGCAGCTACCGAGCAGCGCCGCTCGCCTTTTCCGCAGGCTCACTTCGAGTTGAGCCGCGCGCTGTTCGGATTGGGTCAGCTCGAAGACTCGATCACCGAGGCTCGCACCGCCATCCAGCAGCAGGCCGCCTATCCCGAAGCTCATTACGCATTGGGGCGCGCGCTCGCCCGTCGCGGCGACTTGAAGGAAGCGATCGAGTCTTATCGCACTGGCATTGCCCAGCGCGAGCACTTCCCTTGGGCTTATCACAACATGGGAGTCGCGCTTGCCAGATTGGGCAATCTGGACGAAGGTGTCGAAGCTTATCGCAAAGCCATCGAGCAAAACCCGCGATTCCCGCGTGCGCACTACGATCTGGGCAACGCGCTGTACAGCCTTGGCAGGGTTTCGGAAGCAACAGAGGAATTCAGCACCGCGATCACGTTGCGGAGTGGGAGCTACCCCGACGCGCATTACGAGCTCGGGCGCATCTACGCCGGCGAGCAAAAACTCGACCAGGCGATCAGCTCGTTCCGAACAGCGCTATCGCAGAATGAAAACTTTCCCGAGGCCCATCACGAGCTTGGTCTGTCGTTATATCGCAGCGGCAAGCTCCCTGAATCGGTTGCCTCGTTTCGTTGCGCCATTCAACAACGAGGCGGCGACTTCGCGCGCGCGCATCACAACCTCGGTCTTGCGCTGGCGGACCTTGGAGTGCTCGATGATGCGACAAAAGAATTCCGGCTGGCGATCGACCAGCAGCCGATCTTCCCGCGGGCGTTTCGCAATCTCGGCCGCACGCTTTATCGCTTGAGTGATCTCGAGGGCTCGGTAGCCGCGTTACGCACCGCGGTCGATCAGCGGGACGGCGAGTTCCCAGAGGCCTATCACGATCTCGGTCTGGCATACTTCAGCAAGGGCCAGCTTGATGAATCGATTGGTGCGCAGCGAAAGGCGCTCGAACAATCCAAGGAATTCTCGGAAGCGTACTTCTGGCTTGGAACCGCTTACAATGCAAAGGGCGAGGTAGAGAAGGCGATTGAAGCCTACAACGGAGCGATCTCGAATCGACGCGGGCCCTATCCCGACGCGCACTACAACCTCGGCCTCGCGCACGCCCGCACGGGCAAGCTTGATAAGGCGATCACCTCTTATCGCTCGGCACTGCGGGAGAATGAGAACTATCCCGCGGCGCACTACAGTCTAGGAGCCGCGTTGCTCGAGACCGGAGAGCTTGATGAATCGATCGTCGAGCTTCGCCGCTCGATCGCGCTCAACGATGAAATGCCGTGGGCGCATCACCGGCTGGGCGCCGCGCTCTATCAAGCCGGGCAGCTCGAAGAGTCGATTCACGAATTGCGCCGGGCGATCAAGCAGCAGCCGGTATTTCCGGACGCTCATCTGAATCTCGCTCGTTCGCTGTATGACTATGGAGATCTCAGCGGTGTTGTCGAGACTTGCGAGAAGGTGATTGCGTCGCACGGCAAGGAGTTTCCAGAAGCGCATCATCTGCTCGGCCGCGCTCTGTATGAGCTTGGCGATCTTGACTCCGCGGTTGGCGCGCTGGGCTCGGCGCTTGCGGCTAACCCTGCAATCGCCGAAGCTCACCGCGATCTTGGCCGCGTGCTCTACGACATGGGAGATCTGGACGGCGCGATCAGCTCATATCGAGCCGCCATCCAACACCGGCCCGACTACCCGATGGCGCACCACGATTTGGGACTCGCCTTGTATGAAGGCGGCGAGCTTGAAGAGGCGGTTACGAGCCTTCGCCGCTCCACTGACGGATTGGGAGACGGCTTTCCAGCAGCTTTCCACAATTTGGGAGTTGCGCTTTACGACCTCGGGGAAATCGACGAAGCCATCGCTGCGTATCGAACCGCGATTCAACAACGCGGTGGGCGCTACGCTGAAGCTCACTACAATCTCGGCAACGCGCTGTACGCTAGGGGCGAGATCGAAGAGTCCGTGCGCGCGTACGAAACGGCTATCGAACAGCAGCACGGGAACTTCCCGGATGCGCATCGCAATCTCGGAAACGCGCTCGCTCGACTCGGCGATCTGGATCGCGCGGCCGATTCATTGAAACGGGCGATCACTCAAGGCGACACCGCAGCGGACGCTCATCACGATCTCGGCTTGGTGCTGTACGGCCGGGGACAACTCGAAGAAGCGATTCACGAGTTTCAAACCGCGCTCGATCTGCGCGACGGCAATGACCCCGAGGCTCACCGCAATCTCGGCCGCGCTCTTTATGAGAGCGGCGCGCTCGAAGACGCGCGGAAGGAGTTGGAGACCGCAATCGCTCAGCGTGAGGGAGCGGCTGCCGGAAGAGACGGAGCGACGCGGCTGCTTGGTGAGACAGCGGCGGACGGAGACCGGGCGACGCGGCGAGCGGCGGCGACAGAACAGAGAGACGGGGCGAGGGTGCGAAAGGGCGACGCGGGGACACAGGTGCTAGGAAGTGACCGAAGCTCCGCCTCTCCCCCTCCCCCCGTCTCCACTTCTGCCGCTCACCCCGTCCCTTCATTCCCGGAGGCTCACCTCGACCTCGGCCGCGTGCTTTATGATCTCGGCCAGAGCGGGGAAGCGATTGCCCAGTTGAGCAAGGCCGTGGAAGGTCGCAGCATGTTTCCGCGAGCGCATTACGAGCTGGGCCGCGCGCTCGTGCGAGCCGGCCGGCTGGCCGAGTCTATGTCGGAACTGAAGACTGCAGTTGAGCAGCAGGGCGGGGTGTTCGCAGAGGCGCACTTCCAGATCGGATTGCTGCTGTCACGGCAGGGTGATGTCGAGTCAGCGCTTGACGCTTATCAGATCGCTGTAAAGCAATCGGGAGGGATATATCCCGAGGCTTTCTATCATATGGGTCTGGATCACGTTCGGGTCCGTAACACGGAAGCGGCTGTCAGAGCCTATCGCAAGGCGATCGAGCAGCGAGGCGGATACTTCCCCGAGGCGCACCAGGATCTCGGGCGTGTGTTGTACTCAATCGGAGACCTTGAGGCTGCTAACGAAGAGTATTCGATTGCAGTCCGCCAGCGGAGTCCGCGCCAGGCAGAGGCTGCGGCTGAACAGGATACTCATACCGGCACAGGCAAAGCGCGAAAGAGCCGCCGGAGCGAAGCTGCCGAGGAACTCGGCACCGCGTTGAGACAGGCGCCCGCGACCGCGGATGCAGGCAAGAGCGCCGAGGCGGGGTCGGAACGCTCGCCGGCTCGTGAGGCTACGGGAGTCAGCCCACGCAAGGAGTGAGGCCGCGCGCATCGCTTTGGTGACTCTGTCACCCGCGATCTCGATTACCGGAAAGCTGTCGTTCTCGGAGAGGGCGGTAACATAACCGCGACCACAGCACCCATAGTGAGGCACAGACCGCCAACCCGACGATTGCATTCCACAACGCCAGCCCGACCGACGCCGCGTAGATTACTGGGCCGAAGTTATATGCGCGGCGGACGCGATCCAGCACCTCGTCTGGGACCTCGTGTCGCACCAGCCGTCGTCGATGCATAACCGAGCGCAACAGCGCCTGATAGGCGAGACTGCTCAAGAAAAATGTGCCGCAATACAACGCCACTGCGCCTCGTGCCGCGCCGGTGCCGAGGTACCTTGCGACGACGGCAGTAGGGAACGGTACGAAGGTTATCATCAATAGCACGGAGCCATTTGCGAACAGGAACTTGTAATCGCTCGAATGAACCCAGCGCATGAACTCGTGATGATTGATCCACATCACTAGAATCACAAAGAAGCTGAAGAGAAATGCGACAAGCGACGGCCACAGGTGTGCTAGCGCGGCAAAAAGATGTCTGCTTGTCACGTCGCCCGCGAGCTCAGGCACTCGAATCTCGAGAATCAGAAGGGTGATGGCTATCGCGAACACCGCATCGCTAAACGCTTCAACGCGAGTCGTGTCCTTTTCCATTGTAGTCCGAGGTTAATTGTGTGTGGATTCGCGGTCAAGTCTCGCGCCAAGCGAGTGTCGCGAGGTAAGCACCGCGCCGCATGATTAGAAGATTATTCACACCGATGCGTTA
Source organism: uncultured Clostridia bacterium (assembly GCA_964581275.1). GTDB lineage: Bacteria > Acidobacteriota > Blastocatellia > UBA7656 > UBA7656 > Onstottus_A. Next base: position 4,271 of record CAZOOE010000246.1, on the reverse strand, counting down.
TTGTTTCGAGGCTGGCTTCACTCGCTCGGGTTTGAACTCGATCACGATACCTCGCAGCGGCGCATCCCCAACGTTCTTGGCCGAGTGAATTGCCGGAAGGTTGAACGGGAGCCCGGAAGGTTGAACGGAGAGCATCGATC
>CAZOOE010000246.1:0-4121 GCA_964581275.1 uncultured Clostridia bacterium | reverse complement strand
GGAAGGGGGGCATCCCGAACTTACTTAGCCGGTTGAAGGACGGGGGGTTGAACAGCGGGCGGGTCAGGGAAAAGTTCAACGAATATTTCCGGCTGCCCATCGGGCAACTCCGGAAGCCGGGTCCGGTTGAGCTGCATCACCACGCGCTGGCTATGGCTGTGCCTGGCGCGGGTGTCGCCTACTGCCAGCCTCTCCTCGAAGACGAAGAACCGCTTACCATCGTACCGAATGGCATTCTTCTCGGGCGGAATGATCTCAGGCGGCGACTGCACCGGCGGGTGATTCGGCTTGATGTTGACTTCGAAGTACCAACCTCCGTTTGGCGGCTTATATGACTCACCCGCCTTGAACACGGCGATATCGCCTCGCGACATCTTTCGATGTGACTTGCCTGATTGAAGGTCGATCTCGCCAAGCGCCACGATCACCCGGTCGCCGCAGCCGTAGGTGTTGGCAGCTGCGCAAGGCGCGCCGTCACGAGTGACACGCACGTAGTCATTCTCGAGCGCCGGAGTCTGCGCTTGAAGAAGCCATACGACCAATAGCAGAGTCATTCTGAACCTCGCTGCATCATTCAATCAGTTTTAAGACGGATGTCCGCCGGCTCTAACCAACGCGTCGTGTGTTCGGTAACACTCGGCGAAGGCCCTTGTATCGCGCGAGGCGGCGCGGTGTCGAGGTCGTTGGTCGCGACTCCGCGGGGCAAGAATAATTCGCGAGGTTGCTTCGGACTTTGCTGCGAGCGTAACAACAGCCAGACAAAGACCGCCTCGATGCCAAGAAAAGGCAGAAAGGCAAAAAGCGAAGCACCGAGTATCAGCCCGTTTTCGAGGTGCAGTGATTCTTTCATCAACGCCATTAGTCCGATGTTGGCGCCGATTCCGATGATCGCGATCGCTACGATTGCCCACACCAGATACTCGAGCGGCATATCGAGCTTGTTCCTGCCGCGTTCGTTCGAAGCCAATTCGAGGCCACAACGATTGCAATAGCTCAACCCCGGAGTCACAGCCGCGCCACACGATGAACAGAACATCTATCCACCTCCCCGAACCCGTACGATACGGCCGGCGGCCGGGTTCATCAAGGCGTATTCGAACCCGGCTCGGACCATACCACCAGGCAACTCGATGCGAGGGTGGAGCGCATCAGTGAACGTCCACGTGACACGCAGCCAACTTCGTAGCTTGCCGTTATCAGCTTTTCTGGCCACTGAGACTGGCCCGCGATCAAGCCGGCATCGCTCGCGCCTTTGTCGCCGGCAGTTCTGTAGGCGCAATCCCCGGAATCATGATTTCGAAATTAAGGAAGGGTTTTGCTTGCTCGTGTTTTACAGTGACTGTTGTGCCCGGCACCAGACGCCTCGAGAGCATCAGGTCGGCGAGCGGGAATTCAAGGTAGTTGCGAACCACCCGCGTGATCTGGCGTCCCCCGTGATTCAGATCCTCGAGCCCCTCCTTCAGCAAGAAAGTCTTCGCCTCCTGCTCGATTATGAATCCGATGCACGAACCTGCGAGGTACCTTTCTATCTGGGTCAGTTGGCGTTCAAGTAGCGTAATGATGTCCTGTTGATTCAGGCGGTCGAACACGACGATTTCATCAATGCGACTTACCAGACGCGGCCCGAGGCGGTTATCCACTTCTTCAAGCGCCACGGCCTGACGACGAGACATCTCGACCGCGGACTCCCCGTCTAGAAAGAACCCGATGGTTCTTCCAACTAGCTGATCGGCTCTTTTCCTCGAAGGGTCGCTTATCAGGATGACGAACGAATTGCGGAGCGGGAACATTCGATCCGGTGTGGAGATCTGGCCGCAGTCGATCGCGAGCGCAAGATCGTCACGAAAGGCGGGAGGAGCTTTGTCGATTTCCTCGAAGACCATCAGTTGGAAGGCCGGGGCTGGTGGAACGCCCGGCGCGTGGGTTTGCCGATACTTCGAAGTCACTTGCGCCTGAAGACTCGCAAGGTGATTGGCTGCCTCACCGAGTTGTTGGCAATTCACATATGTCATCGCGTGCTCGCTGCCGGTCAACAATCGCGCCAGCGTGCGCGCCATATGAGTCTTGCCCGAGCCGACCGGTCCAATGAACAGCAATACGCCCAGCACGTCATTCCGGCGGCGCAATCCTGCCACCGCTAGCGTGACAGCTCTGGTGAGCGCGGCGACGGCGTACTCTTGTCCCACCGTCTGGTCCTGCAACGCCTGCAATACGAAGTTCGAAAAGACCATAATGAGAAGTAGGCTGGGCTCCGACTAGCGAAGCCCAACCTACAAGCCGGCCAACGCCGGGTTTCGTTATCCGTAAAACGGGACGTTCGCAAAGAGCGGGTTGAACTGCTGCCCTACTCCTAATGGCATGCCGAACCCTGGCAGGTCACCGCCGTAAGCCCGCTGCAGTTGATAAAGTGGATTGCTCGCCAGTTGAGAAATCAATTGGGCTTCGATGAATGCCCTGTAGGGATCGGCCCATTGATTAGTTGGCGAGCCAACGCCCGGAATGAACGATTGGGAGGGGAGGCCCTGCTGGCCAATCAATGGTCGGATCGGGAGTTGCTGTTGGGCCAGCGGATTCAATTGCTGTGACCAAAGCGAGTTGATTGGGTCACCCGCGATCGTGGGATTGATCAACGCTTGAGCCACATTCGGATCGGTGTACCCGAACTGCTGACCTCCAATGCCAAATGCAAGCCTCGGGTCAACCCCGTAACTGCCGACCCGGCCGCCCACTCCCTGATGGCCAAGATGACTCGAGATCGGCCAGTTTGCCGTGAGTTGTCCGGCGAACGGGTTGATGGACGGCTGAACCCCAGTCGTGAACTGAGACGCTAGCGGGTTTGTCTGGCCGAACCCGGCGGTCTGTAAACCAGCATACGGATTTGCAGCAAAACCACCCATCTGCTGGCCAAAGGTTGCTCCAACGCCTGGGAAGTTCACTCCGGTGGTTTGAGGTTGAATCGCGCTTGCGACTGTTACCGCGTTCCCGCAACAAGGACATCTGCCCACCGAGCTGACTACCCCGGGTTGAAACGAAGCGCCCACAGCGGACAAGAACGGATTAGCGAAAGCCTGTCTCGCCAAATTGATCATTAGTTACCTCCTTCTTAGCAATTAGTGGTCGTCTTGAGCCGGCGAAAGCCCAAGACGCACATCCAGTTGAGACCTTGAGGCGTTGGCGTTAGCCGGCCCAGGTCTGGTTTTGTCGCGCGCACACTCGTCCTCGCGTGTGAGGACGCGACGCTTTATTTTGCTACGCGCTTCTTCGCGCGCGAACGATTGCGAGACCGGCGCCGGTCGTGTCACCCGCAGGGAAACCTGAGGAATGAATACGTGTACGGCGCCGCCGGGAGAATTGGCATCGAGGCAGACCGAGCTTGCGCGGTGACGGGAAACTCTCTGAGCAGCAGGTTGATCAACTCGTGGATCTCCTGGAGCTTGTCACGCTCTTCGGGTGGGAGCTGTTGAGCACCCAACTCGCTCGGATTCTGCACCTGGTACGGTGATGGTGCGTATGCAGTCATTATCCTTTCTTACCTCCTGTTTTCTCATCGTGTCCCGACGCTGGCTTCCCGCGCGGCGTCTCGTGAGCTTCCTCAGTCCGGCCGGTTGCCTCGGTCTTCGGGATGGTGATCTCCAGTATTCCGTTCGAGAACTTTGTCTTCAGCTTTTCCGGCTGGACATGACTCGGCAGCGGGAACAGGCGTTCGAACGCCCCGTAGACGCGCTCCGAGGCGTGATACCTTGCCTCTTCGCTTACCCTGCGGAATCGGCGCGAGCCGCTCACGACTAGCGTGTTGTTGATCACCTGGCAAGAGACATCGTCTTCTGCCAGGCCCGCGATCTCTATGTTGACGATGTAATCGTGCGGCGTCTCGTACACTTCGGCAGCAGGCGCCCAGGTCGGGGTTTTTGACAGCCGCAGTGAGAGACCGGTGTTGATCAGATACATATTGAGGTAATTGATTTCGCTCTGTACGAGTGCCGCCGGGTCAGTAGAACCGGGAAGCGGGAAACGAGGGTTCTTCAAATCGATCTTAGGAGCGGGAAGCCCCGTCAGTTGCTCGTAGACCTGCCTTACGTCTGTGAGCACCTGATCGTACGAATACATTGCCATACCCTACC
>CAZOOE010000245.1:0-9527 GCA_964581275.1 uncultured Clostridia bacterium | reverse complement strand
ACGATGCAATCATCCACCCAATCCGGTATCGCGGAGATGACCTTCCAAATAGATTTTTTCTCGTTGAATGCCGGAATGATAACAGCAATTCTGGCGCCGAATCTCATGAGGTAGATGCCTCCATCAGAAGAGCCTGTTTGCTGTAATGGTGATACTAAAAAATCCTTGCCAGGCAATTGCAAGCTCTAATTGCATAATATTTCTCCCGGCACATGAAGTCTGGACCCAATAGGCAATTCCAGAGCTTCTAGCTTTAAAGACTTAGTTGAGACTCGTTAAAAAGTTCTTTGAAGTCGCGTTGTCCGCATTCCCTCAAGTTATAGAATCCGCAGATAAGCCCATCTATTCCTGAGTGTGGTAAAGTTGATTATGAACTGCACCACTTGACTGAAATCCGCGTCCCTTTCGGCCGATTCGGGTTCTAACGTTCCTCTCACGTTTCCTTACCTATAATGCGTTGTATAAGCGAGGTGAAAGAGTATCGCGGCGGTGGGTGTCCCTGCCGAACACGCGAGTGCGGAATGCTCGCTAACACTTCATTTAATTTTTTTATGGACGTGATCGGGAGAATCTGCGATGAAGAACTTATCGGAATGTTTGTCAAGAAGGCGGGGAACGATAGTCGGATTTGCGTTCAGCCTGCTCGCGATCGTCGGCGTCAGTCTGGCGCAGAAGGCGGCTAGTTCCCAGGACAACTGGACAACCGTGTTCCCTGACGAGGAATTCTTGACCACGGGCGACAATCCATACTTCGTACTCAAGCCTGGCTACACGCTGGTCCTGGAAGGAATCGAGGATGGAAAGAAAAAACAGCTTACGATAACGGTGCTCAATGAAACCAAAACAGTGAACGGCGTTGAAACCAGGATCGTTGAGGAGCGCGAGAAGGACGTTACCGACGACAAACTCATCGAAGTCTCAAGGAACTACCTGGCGATAGGCAAGCGAACCAACAGCGTTTACTACTTTGGCGAAGATGTAGACATCTACAAGAACGGCAAGGTAGCAAGCCACGAGGGAGGCTGGCTCGCGGGAGTCAAAGGCGCAAAGTTCGGAGTGATGATGCCCGGAATCGCGCTGCTGGGTTCCAGATACTACCAGGAAATTGCTCCAGGGACCGCCATGGACAGAGCGGAGAACGTTAGCCTGATCGAGAGCGTCGATACACCGGTCGGCGCATTCAAGGCTTGCTTGAAGGTGCTGGAGAGCACACCATTGGAGCCGAACTCCAAGGAATTCAAGTTCTACGCCGCTGGAATCGGTCTTGTACAGGACAACACGCTTAAGCTCGCCAAGTATGGACCACAATACTTCCATCTGTGCGATACCGGGGGAATATGCTGACAGCCATTCTGCTGTATGTCGTGGGTGCGCTCTCGACAGTTGCACCTTTGCAAACTGAGACCGGGAAGATCGTTGGGACCGTCATCGACCCTCAAGGCGCGGTCATTGCGGGCGCCTCCGTCAGAATTAAGAGCGTAGACAAATCCTCAGAGCGTCGAATCTTGACGGACGAAACCGGCAATTTCATTGCCTCGAACCTCCTACCCGGAAACTACGAGGTTACGGTCGAGGCGCCGGGATTTGACACGAAGGTTGTGAGAACTCTAGTGACGGTCGGGTCAACCGTGAACCTTAGTATTCCTCTGGAGCTGGGCAAGTCCGGCACAACGGTGGACGTTTACAGCTATGAAGGCTTACGTCCAGAGACCAAATCTCAGGAGGTTTCCACGGTGGTAAATCAAAAACAGATACGCGAGCTTCCCACGCTGACTCGCAATCCCTATGACCTCGTCAGGCTATCGGGCAACATCTCCTCGCTTCCCTCATTCGCTGACGAAGGGGAGGGAGACGTAGTAGGGCGTGGAGTTAACTTCGCGATCAACGGGCAGCGGGCCTCTGGCGTAAACATCCTGCTTGATGGAGCTGACAATAACGACAACTTTAATGCGGGGGTCGGCCAAAACGTGCCGCTCGATTCGATTCAGGAGTTCAGAGTCATAAGCAACAGTTTTTCGGCTGAATACGGGCGTGCCTCCGCCGGAGTAGTCAACGTGGTGACAAAGAGCGGGAGCAACGAACTGCATGGCACCGCGTACGAATTCAACCGCGTCTCGAATGTTGCATCAAGCGGCTTCGACAACAACGCGCAAGACCTCGACCCGAGTATCTTTACTCGAAATCAGTTTGGTTATTCCGTTGGAGGACCGCTCAAAAAGAACAAGCTCTTTTTCTTTAACAGCGGAGAGTTCATTCGGGTCCGAAGCACCCAACCGACGATCTTCCTCGTGCCGACTCCTGAGCTGATTGCTCGTTCCGGCTCAGCAACTCGATCCTTCTTCAATGCATTTCAGTTGGCAGCTCCAATCAGCGAGGATGTGATCGCGAAAGGCGATCTGCGAAAGCTGAACCCCGGCGGCCCGTTCTCGCAGCTTCCGGAGAGCCTCCCGGTGTTCGGCGAGGTGATAGTCGATGTGGCTGCTGACGCGGGAGGCGGCAATCCGCAGAATGCTTATGAGTTCGTAAGCCGCCTGGACTGGAACCTAAGCAACTCGACGTCGCTTTATTTCCGGCACGCGCTCGAGAGTCGCGACCTTTTCCCGGGAACCGGCTCGGCAAGTCCGTACGTCGGTTTCAACACCGGGTCAGATGACTTCAACAACAACTTCCTGATTTCCTTGACGCGCGCCTTTTCACATCGATTGGTAACGCAATCGAAGTTTGTTTTTAATCGGCTTCACAACGATCAGCCTCTCGGAAAGAATCCGCCGGGTCCGGCGCTGGAAGCGTCGTTTTCGATCGGAGGTCTTCCGCTGACGTTCCCCGGCTACACCGCGGACCTCTTCGGCGGACCGCAAAATCTTGCCCAGCTTTATGAAGACGTGAACTATTCTCTCGGAAGGCACGGTCTGCGGCTGGGTGGTTCGTATCTTCACCTGCAAGACAATCGGATATCGGGTAATGCTCAAAATGCGAAACAGATATTGAGCCTCAACACGCTGGCAAACGCTCTGGATAACTTCGTGAGCGGGCAGCTACAAGCATTCACGGTCGCAATTGATCCTCAAGCCAAGTTTCCCGGCGAAAGGATAGCCTTGCCAGTCGGCCCGCCGAGCTTCAAGCGCGACAATCGGTTCGACGAGTTTGCTCTTTACGTGAATGATTCGTTGCAGCTTCGTCCTCGACTCACTTTGAATCTCGGGCTTCGATACGAGTACTTTGGAGTCCAGCACAACAAGGATGAGAAGCTCGATTCAAACTTCTACCTTGGCGGCGGCCCAACCATCTTCGAGCAAATTCGAAACGGCAAAGTATTCGTGGCGCCGGATAGCCCGATACATAAGTTATACAAGCCGGACAGAAACAACTTCGCGCCGAGACTCGGATTTGCCTGGGACATCTTTGGGGACGGCAAGACCAGCCTGCGCGGCGGGTACAGCATCGGTTATGAACGCAACTTCGGCAACGTCACTCTTGACACGCTGCTCAATCCGCCGAACTACGCTTTTGTGACGTTGTCGGTGGGCATCGATGTGCCGCGTATTCCCATCACACTCAACAATTTGGTCCGCTTTCCGGCTCAGGTTCGATTCGATTACCCGCAACGGAATTGACATACATCGACGAAAAGACCCGCACGGCTTACGCGCATTTCTGGAGTTCGTCGCTTGAGCGTGCGCTCGCGAAGAACACTCTTGTCTCGCTGACCTACTCCGGCTCGCGCGGCGTGGACCTCTATTCGGTGGAGAGCATAAACCGAGTGGGATCGGGAGCGGTTTATCTCGGCGACCGCAACCCGGAATCTCGGTTGAACAACCAATACTCGGACATCACGAGGCGCAGCAACAACGGTTTCTCTCGTTATCACGGAGTCACCGTTGGCATCGAGAGCGCGAATTTTGCCAAGACTGGATTGCTCCTGACCGCAAACTACACGTGGTCGCACTCAGTCGACAATCTGAGCTCAACACTGAGCATTTCAGCGAACAACAAGAATCTCGGCTTACTCGATCCGTTCAACAAGCGGCTGGATGAGGGAGATTCGGACTTCGACGCGCGACATAGATTTGTCATGAGTGGAATTTGGGACATTCCTTTAATGCGAAAGAGCCCAAGTCTGGCCAACACTCTTATTCAAGGCTGGTCGCTGACCTACATCTTCACGTCGGAATCGGGAAAACCGTTCACGGTGTTTGATTGCACAAACAGCATAAGCGTATGCCCGCGTTTGATGGCGACAGGTCCACTAAAGTTCAGCGGACCGAGCAATCCTCCGCCATCGTCCGAGGACTTCAACCTTTTCCGCTACATTGACCTGATGAGTCAAGCCAGCGGCGCAGGCAGCTTCGTCAATCCTGCAACGGGAAACTCGGACTTAGGTCCTTACCCCTCGAATATGACCGCGCGCAATGCGTTCAGAGCTCCGGGCCAATGGAACCTCGATGTGGGCCTGGCGAGGATTGTCAAGATAAGGGAGAAGTACGGCTTGCAATTTCGAGCCGAGATATTTGACGCGTTTAATCACGCTAATCTGTTCATCGTGGGAAGCGAAGCGGATATCAGCTCGACGGACTTCGTTAGCGCCAAGCGGTTCGGACGCAGACAGGTGCAGCTTGCGCTCAAGTTAGTTTTTTGAGTCTCGACAGAAGAGAGGTTAGGAAGGTCTACCCGGCGTAACAAGCGCCATAGTAAGTGACTAAGAGAAAACCGGTGTTGTCGGATGAGTTCGGGTCATCCGAGAGGCCGAAGTGTGTCGAACAGATCAATGGTTTAAAGGAGGTTGTGCTATGAACAAAGTTAAGAGTACGACTATGCGCGTTCTGATAGTGTTGACATTCAGCGTCAACGTCGTGATGGCAATCACGCTGGCGCAAGGCAAGCAGATTCAGCGACGCGCCGATTTCTGTTCTCAAACGGCTCGCGCTCTATTCCAGGCTTGCAAAGCCGAAGCTAATGACGGCTTCTTCAAGAAGAAGGCGATCTGTCTCAACATCTCAGATCCGGATAGACGAGAGGTTTGCTTCGATGAAGCAGACGCTGCGTTGGAGGAGGCAAACCAGACGTGTACCGAGCAGAGGGATGGTCGGGTCGAAGCCTGCAACTCTCTCGGCCAGGACCGCTACGATCCCGAGATCGACCCGGCGAAGTTCGATACCGACTTCAATAACCTCACCCGCCCGAATACGTATTTCCCGCTGCGGCCCGGCAATCGTTGGGAGTACCAGGGCGGAAATGAGGTAAACACTGTAGAGGTAACCAGCCGGACGAAGCTGATCGAAGGGGTAACTTGTATCGTCGTCGACGATCTTGTTTTCAAGGATGGTGACCTCTCCGAGGACACGGCCGACTACTTTGCTATGAATAAGGATGGAAACGTCCACTACTTCGGCGAAGAAGTCAAAGACTATCAGACCTTCTCTGGAGATAGGCCAAGGAGACCTGGATTAGTCAGCATTGACGGATCCTTCAAGCACGGCCGCGAAGGCGATAAGGGCGGGATCATTTTTCTCGCCTCTCCGACGCGGGGCAAAGCGTACCTGGAAGAGTTCTCGTTGGGTAACGCGGAGGACGTAACCGAAATCCTGTCCACGAACTACGCATTCGGTAGCGATCGCGAACTTGACCGGTTCGTTCCGCAGCAGCTTGTCGAGCGCCTGTGCTCACAGCGCGACTGCATCGTGACCAGGAATTTCTCGCTTCTTGAGCCGGGCATCTCCGCGCGAAAGTACTACGCGCGCGGTATCGGCTTTTTTCTGGAGGTGAAGCCAGACTCAGGACAAATTCTGCAGCTAGTAACCTGCAACTTTGATTCGAAGTGCGCAAGTTTACCGAGGCCATAGACCATCGTTGAATTCGCCTCCGGAGTAGCCGCCCACCGATGCCCGACTGCGGTCGGCGGTGCTCCAGTTTGAGCGCATAGGCTGTGCGCCTTCGTTGTGATAGCCTCAATGAGACCACGGCCGGGGGTAACGCTTTTGCGTGTGTTGCTTGTCGAAGACTACCTCCCAATTCAAGAGTCCGTAGCCAAAGGATTGCGCGAGGCCGGGTTGGCCGTCGACGCCACCGATAACGGCGAAGAAGGCCTTTGGTACGCGACCAGCAACGACTACGACGTGGTGATCCTCGACCTGTTGCTGCCTGGTCTGGATGGGCTCAGCATCCTAAAGCGGATGAGGTCTGAGGGACGCGGCACGCACGTACTGATCCTGACCGCGAAAGACACGGTGGAAGACCGCGTCCAGGGGCTCGACTTCGGCGCCGACGATTACCTGATCAAACCGTTCGCCTTTGAAGAACTGCTCGCGCGCGTGCGCGCGCTCGCCCGGCGCGCATATCGCGCAAAGAACCCTCGCATCGCCATCGACGATCTGGAAATCGAGACCATTACTCAGCGCGTTTGGCGTAACGGCGATCAGATTGACCTCACTGCGCGCGAGTACGTGTTGCTCGAGTACCTGGCAATGCGCGCTGAAGAAGTCGTAACCCGGTCTGATATCTGGGAACACGTCTACGAATTCAGCGCTGAAGCAGACTCTAACGTCGTGGACGTTTACATAAGCTATCTACGAAAAAAGATCGAGCGGCCCGGTAAGACCACGCTGATTCACACGCTGCGCGGGAGAGGTTATCGATTGGGAGCGTCGTCATGATGCGTTCGATCAAAGCGCGCTTGCTGCTGGGCACGATTGGAGCGATGGCCGTGCTCCTGATCGTCTTCGCCGTGGTGGTCTATGAGGCGATGCAGAGGTCGCTTCTTACCGACTTCGATGAGCTGCTGGGCTCCACTGTCCGAGCGACGTGCGGTTCCGTCGACCAAAACGAGGAGGGCATTAAGTGCGATCCGGACGAACGTGAGCTCCCAGAATTCTTTCGGACCGCGCGACCCGATTACTTTCAACTTTGGGATGAAAAAAGGGAAAACTCTTGCTCGATCAACATCGCTCAAAGAAGAAAACCTGGAAAGGGTCGACGGCCCTTTTAATTCCATCGTTTTTCGAGCCGTGCAGCTTCCGGATGGACGCACGGGACGAGCGGCGTCGCTTCTTTTTCTCCCGAAGGTTGACGAAGAAGCCGAGCTCCCTATCACGCCCGAAAGGGTCAGGCTTGTCGTCGTGCGCGAAACCGCGGCGCTTGATTCCGAGATTTCCTTTCTTCGGAAACTGCTGACCGGGGTCACCGGCGGCACCATCGTGCTTGCTCTACTTGTCGGCGTCGCTGTCGTATATCGGGGGCTTCGACCGATGCGCACGCTCGCGTCGCGAATTTCGAGCATCAAACAAGACGACCTCTCAGTGCGGCTTCCAACAAAGCGAATTCCCACGGAGTTGGCCCCGGTGGTTGAGAGACTCAACGACTTGTTGGAACGACTTGAGGACGCATTTCGCCGGGAGCGGGCTTTCACAGCGGATGCCGCTCACGAGCTGCGAACGCCGTTGGCGGGTCTGCGTTCGGTGATGGAAGTAGCGCTGACACGTCCACGCACTGATGACGAGTACAAGCAAGCGCTGACCGAGTGCCTCGACATCGCGCGTCGTACCCAGGCAATGACCGACAATCTTCTAGAGCTTGCCCGGTTGGATAGCGGACAAGCGACCTTTAAGCCTGAGACGCTGAGATTAGCCGAACTGGTTGAAGGTTGCTGGCGCTACCTTGCGTCTGACTCCGTCAGACGGGGAATTACTTTTGAGGCTCGCATTCCTGCAAGCCTTGAATGCGAGGCTGATCGCGACAGCTTGATGACGACGCTCAGCATTTTGCTTACGAACGCAGCGGAGTACACAAACGACGGCGGCCTGATCGAAGTCGCAGCGGTCGGTCGCGCGAATTTGGTCGAGCTGACAGTTTCAAATTCCGGGTGCCGCTTGTCTACGGAGCAAATCAAACACGTCTTCGAACGCTTCTGGCGTGGTGACGCCTCGCGGACCAACACGGGAATACATTGCGGGCTTGGCCTTGCAACGGCAAGGCACCTCGTAACCGCGCTTGACGGAGAGATTGATGCAAGGGTGAACGGCAATATCTTTAGCGTCCGTTTGAAGCTTTCGCGTTCGCCGACACGTGTGGAAGGCAGTGACATTTAAGTCACGTTGCCATTGATACAGAACGGACAGCGATGTAAACAGCTATTCGTTGAGTTTTCACGAACTGACAGATGACAAAGTACGAGTCAGAAACGGAAACCCGTCGATCCGCATCTCAGGTGTCGTGTCGCCGCGCGATGTTTCTGATCGCAAGATCATAGCGCGAAGACAGCTCCGACTGTTGACTCAAGGAAATACCCAACTCGCGTAACAGACCATCCTCCAGTCCGTAGATTAGGCCGTCCACCACCAATTCCTGTCCTCTCTCCCAAGCGTCCTGCACTACTGTCGTTCGACATACATTCACGACCTGCTCGATTACGTTTAACTCACAGAGCCGATGAGAGCGCTCTTCCTCTCGCTCAATCCGCATGAGGAGATCTGAATGTTTTTCTATTACCTCTTGAAGCCGCTCCAGCCACTCGTTAACGAATCCTAAGCTGCTCCTAGCAAGGGCAGCCTGTACACCGCCACATCGATAATGTCCACATACGATCACACGCTGTACTCTAAGCACTTCGACCGCATACTGTATTACTGATAAGCAGTTTAGATCCGTATGCGCGACAATGTTGGCGATATTTCTGTGTACAAACATCTCTCCGGGCGCGAGATCAACTACTATGGTGGCTGGCACTCGGCTATCTGAGCAGCCGATCCAGAGGTAGTTCGGGGACTGCTGACTCGCGAGCCGATAAAAGAAATCAGGATCGGCACTCCCAATTCTCTTAGCCCACTCCCTGTTCTGTGTGAGAAGCTGATTGAGGTCCATGATGTCCGGATTCTCACAGAAAACTCTTGAAGGCAAACACTGTGTTAACTGCGCGCCTCGCATCTGTTATGATGCGTCGTCGCTTGTTTGAAGATACTTTCTCCGTCATTACCGCTTAAACTAATCAGGTTTAATGTTACCGCTCTTCGTTCATCCAAAATGCCTCCAGCTCAACCCCCAACCCATCGGCCAGCCGATTGACAAAGGCGTAATAACCGGTGACTTGGTTGATGTCTAGAATCGCCTCGTCAGTGAAGCCGGCCTCGCGCAGCTCGATGATATCCAGTTCTAACATGTTCCACGGTTCCTGGGTTAGCTTGGCCGCATATTCAAGCATCGCCCGATCAGCCGCGCTCAACTGAGCCTGGCGAAAGTCGGTCATCAACTGCTCGACGAACGCAGCGTCTTTGGTCGATTGACGGAGACCCGCTCCGTGATGCTTCATTCAATACGCGCAGTGATTGAGCGTCGAAACCACCACCGCAATCATCTCGCGCTGCGCGCGGCTTAGGTCCGAGCGGCCGCGCATCAAAGTTTTATACAACTCAAAATGGCCGGAGAGCGAAGCTGGGTTGAGGCTGTGAATCTTCAAGATGTTATCCACTCCGCCCCACGGCTCGACCAGCTTCTCGTACATCTCCTTCAATTCACCTGCCGCTTCATGTTCATCAACG
>CAZOOE010000244.1:0-9544 GCA_964581275.1 uncultured Clostridia bacterium | reverse complement strand
CCTTCTCTGGCGGGACAAGATATCCATGAAATCCAGCCGGTCAAATTTGGCGGGAAGTCCGCCTAGTGCAGCCAACAAAGTCGCGCTGTCACCGTCTGAGCACCGTCCCTTCAGCGGTCTCTGGTCGAGAAGGCAGCGATCCTTGAGGGAGTGAATTCTAACTCAACGAGATCAACTCAATCAGAGTATGAAGTGGAGAATCTACCAATGCGAGGTATCAGGTCGGCCCGCCCAAGTCATGTTCGATAGCTCCTACAGAGGAAGGGTGCCAGTCAAGGAGCTCCCCTTCCTCTTATGGTTTGGAGTGTGTTGCAAGAATCCACCTCAAGGCGCGCTTTGGGATCCGAACGAAACTGAATCACTTGATAAGCTCGAGGACGACCTTCTTGCAACGGTCGAACGATGGAAGCCGGGGTGGGCGGCTTATCCTCTTCGAATCGCAACACCGGGTCTTCGGGAATACTACATCTATGTAAACGACGAAACTTCTCTGCAGTCGATAATCGATGAGGTCAGAGCACAGTATCCAAACTACCGGATAGAAGCAGACGCGAAGTTGGATAAGTCGTGGGAAACGTACAGCACTTTTGTGGCGAACGATCCGGAACGACCTTGTTAGCAAACAATCGCTCGAACAAGTAGCTCATCAATAAACTATACGTCTTACTTCTACTCGTACTTTCGAGAAAACAGACCCAAACCGCGTCAGGAAGGGGCTGACTTGCCTTTGTTGACTTTCGTCTCAGGGCACGTCAGGCCCGGCCAGCCAACCAAACAACAACCGCATCCTGCGAACATCAAGATCGAATTCGAAGGCGGCAAAAAGGGCTCCGTACGGTTGTGTGATGAACAAGAGTTTATTGTCAGGCAATGAGAAGATCAGATAACTACTCTGCAAGATGAGTTTGAAAACAAATACTGCGCGGGCAATTTTGATCGTTCTGACCGCGATTGGGAAACGCTTCTCGGAATCGAACAACTACACAACCTCAGAGACATAACCGCGACGCGACTTCCGTTGTGTTAGCAGCGTTTAGGTTGAGTAACACGCCTGGCACCAGGATTGGTAGGAGAGTCAATCCTTCAAGCGCTTGGTTGTGTCGCTCGATTTCGAGGAGGAGAGATTCAGTGCGTCCTTCGCTAACACTTTAGGCTCCTCGGCCGTCTACACCTACTGCGAAGAGGCAATGTTGTTAGTCGCGACAGGAGGATAAACAGTGAAAAAGACGACGGTCATCTTGATTTCTATAGTAATTGGTTGTTTTCTGACCTTTGGGCGCGCCGGTGCGCAAGACCGAAAGCACCGCGGCACCACCATTTCGATTAGCGATGAAAAGGGAATCTCCGATTGCGATCAGGTGAAAATGCGAATCGGTGACGGCGAAACTGCCCGGTCCCAACTTTCGCAGACAGTTCCCAGATCATCGATGTCTTCTCTTCAGGTCCGTGCTTCCAGGAACGGTGGCATCCATGTCGAAGGCTGGAATCGCGATGAATTCTCAATCACCGCGTGTCTGGCGGCGGCCGGCGATAGCACCGACGAGGCTAAGGCCTTTCTCGATAAGGTCAAGCTCTCCATCCAGGATGGCAAAGTAACCGTCGATGGACCGAACGCGCAGGATTGGATAGCCTACCTGATCATTAAAGCACCAAATGGAAGCGCCCTTGACCTCGCCTCCGGGAACGGTCCCATTGGCATCAGCGACTTCTCAGGAAGCGTCCAGGCGCGAAACGTTAACGGACCGATTGGTTTTCACGGCGTCAGCGGGCAAGTTCGAGCCGAGGTTCAGAACGGCCCAATTTCAGTAAGCGGTAGCGCTGGAGACTTTCGCCTGACCGCTCAAAACGGTCCTCTGACCGTCGAATTGGACGGCAATCAATGGTCTGGTGGAGAGCTTGAGGGGAGCACCCAGAACGGTCCGCTCACACTAAAGCTGCCAGAGAGCTATCAGTCATCCGTCCGCGTGGATGCCTCGAGGCATTCACCTATTGAGTGCCGAGCGATTCAATGCAAGCAAGCTGTGCGGACCTGGGATCGTCCGTCGGTCATTGAGTTTGGCGGCTCAACCCCGGTTATTCGGCTGTCCAGCGTGAATGGTCCGGTCACTATTGTGTCGCCAAGCGAGAGGTAAGCTGGAGATTGAAGATGGAGGACTGCTCATAGGGCTTCTGGTCATTGGCCCGTGGCGGCTACAACCCCGGTTTGAGACGCGACAGTTTCTGGGATAGCCAGTGAAACCTCGAGGCCCGCCAAACCACTTACTCGAAATTACGAAGGTTGATTTCGAAGGAGTGCGAATGACCATCCTAATGCAGGATCTGCGTTACGGGATCCGGATGCTGCTCAAGAACCCCGGGTTCAGTATTGTCGCGGTGCTTGCGCTGACGCTGGGAATCGGGGCCGATTCCGCAATTTTCAGTGTCGTCAATTCCGTTCTGCTGCGCCCGCTTCCCTACCCCGACTCCGATCGCCTTGTGATACTGCGTGAGCGTAGCCCGCAGCTGGAAGGCATGTCGGTGGCCTATCCCAACTTCCTCGACTGGCGCGAACAGAACAGCGCGTTCGAGAACATCGGCGTTTTTCGGCGTCAAAGCTTTAACCTAACTGGCAGCGGCGAGCCCGAAAGGCTTGTCGGTTCGCAGATGTCGGCCGATGTGTTTGCCACGCTCAGGGTGAGTGCCGCTCTGGGGCGCGTCTTCACAAGCGACGAGGACAAACCCGAAGCAACTCCGGTTGTCGTTCTGAGTCACGGTCTGTGGCGACGACGTTTCGGCGGCGATCCCAAGATTCTTGATCAGACGCTGACGCTCGATGGCCGAAGCTTCATCGTCATCGGGATCATGCCTCCCGGGTTTCAGTTCCCTGGGCGCGGGACCAACACTGAATTGTGGACTCCGGTGGGACAGGTCTCGAAGAGTCCGGGTTGGGAGAATCGCGGCAATCATCCGGGGCTTGCCGGCATTGCGAGGCTCAAGGCTGGCGTCACGATCGCACAGGCTCGGGAGGACATGGAGATCGTCGCGGCCAACCTCGAGCGCCAATATCCGGATTCAAACACAGGCAGTCGCGCGACCATCACGCCGGCGCTGGAGAACGCCGTCCGCGGCATCCGGCCTGCGCTGCTGGTGCTGTTTGGCGCAGTCGCCTTCGTGCTGCTGATTGCGTGCGCAAACGTTGCCAATCTCCTCCTGGCTCGCGCGACCACTCGTCAAAAGGAAATGGCAATTCGGACCGCGCTTGGCGCGAGCCGGTGGCGAATTGTGCGTCAGTTGCTGACTGAGAGCGTCCTGCTATCGCTGGCCGGCGGGGTGTTGGGTCTGTTGTTAGCGCGATGGGGCGTAAAGTTGATAGTTGCCATCAGCCCAAACAGCATTCCGCGCGCGCAGGAAATCGATCTCGATGAACGCGTCCTGATATTCACGATCGTCGTGTCGTTGTTGACCGGCCTGATCTTCGGCCTGGTGCCGGGGTTGCAGTCGAGCAGGCCTGATTTGAACGAAACTCTGAAGGACGCAGGTCGCGGCTCAACCGGACGCCGGCATTTCCTGCGAGGCGGACTTGTAGTCTCGGAGGTGGCGCTGACCTTGATTCTGCTCATCGGCGCAGGCCTCATGATCCGAAGCTTTTATCGTTTGCAGCAGGTTGATCCGGGATTCAACTATCAGCGAGTGCTCACGTTCACCATATCGCTGCCGCAAAAGAAGTACCCCGAGGATCAACAGAAGCTAGATTTCTACGAGCAGCTAGCCGAAAAGATCAGAGCGCTGCCCGGCGTGCTTGCAGTGGGCGTATCGTCAGGGCTGCCGCTGGGAAACAACGGCTGGCAAACCTCCTTCCGCGTCGAGGGACAGCCCGAGCCCGAGCCGGGCAAGACTCCGCTCACAGAAGCGTGCCTCGCGACTCCCGACTACTTCGAGGCCATGGGGCTGACTCTTCTGAAGGGACGCAACTTCACCGGCGACGACAAGAAAGATTCGCCTCGCGTCACTATCATCGACGAAGAGTTCGCCCGGCGCTACTGGCCCAACGAGGACGCCGTCGGCAAGCACATCAAGACCTCGCGAAGCGATCCGCCATTAACCGTCGTGGGCGTGGTGCGCCGGGTAAAGATGGACGGACTCAACGAAGACTCCAATCGGGTTCAATCCTATTTCCCATTTCGCCAGATGCCCTCAGGCGGGATGAGTGTGGTCGTCAAGACCGCCAATGATCCGATGGGCATCGTCACCGCAGCGAGGCAGCAGGTGTTGGCCGTCGATCCCGATCAGCCGCTCTATGATGTCAACACAATGGAGCAACTGCGCGCGGACTCTATAGCCCCTGGCCGTTTGACACTGATGTTGCTCGCGACCTTTGCGGCGGTCGCGCTGGTCCTTGCGGGGGTGGGCATCTATGGCGTAATGGCCTACTCGGTCACCCAGCGGTCTCACGAAATTGGAATTCGGATGGCGCTGGGCGCGCGTCAGAACGACGTGCTGGGGATGGTGATCGGTCAGGGGATGAGGCTGGCGGTGATCGGTCTGGCGATGGGGCTTGGAGGCGCGTGGGTGGCGACGCGAGCGATGACAAGTTTCCTGTTCGGTGTAAGCGCGACCGACCCGGCGACTTTCGTAGTGATTCCAGCCGTTCTGGCGGTAGTGGCCCTGGGAGCCTGTTTCGTGCCAGCTCGCAGGGCTACAAGGGTCGATCCGATGGTTGCGTTGAGGTACGAATGAGGGATTGGGGATTGGGGGGTTTAGGTAGTGGGGATTGAGGACTTGGAGACTGGGGATTGGGGATTTCCAATTTCAGAATTCAGATTTCAGATCTCAAATTTCAGAATGCAGATTTCGAATCTAAATTTCAGATTGCTGTTTCAGATCTCGGAAGGCAGATCGCTCGTCGGGCGTCATTCGGTTCCGTGGATTTGTTTATCGAGACTTCACATCATTTCAACCGAGCGTTCGAATCTGAAATCAGAGATCCGCTGTCTGAAATCTGAAATTATCTGAAATCCGAAATCTGGGATTTCAAACCGGTGGTGCGCAAATGGCTATCTTGATTCAAGACCTGCGCTATGCGGCGCGGATGATGCTAAAGCAGCCGGTCTTCACGGCGGTGGCCGTCGTCGCTTTAGCGATCGGCATCGGCGCGAACACCGCCATCTTTACCGTCGTGAACGCGGTGCTGCTCCGGCCGCTGCCTTACAACGATCCTGACCACCTGGTTTGGCTCTGGGACACTCAGCCGCAGTTGGCCACGGCGCCGAGTTCGCTACCCGACTTCATCGACTGGAGAGATCAGAACCAATCATTCGAATATCTGGCCGCCTATCAAAGCGGCAACATGTTCGTTGACGACGGGGACGGAGTGCAGGACACACCAGTTGGGCTGGTGACGCCGGACTTCTTCTCGCTGTTTCGGGTGAAACCTCTACTAGGCCGCACGTTCACCGAAGAAGAAACGCGGCCGGGTCGATATCGCGTGGCGGTCCTGGGCCAGTCTATCTGGCAGCGCCGCTTCGGCTCGGATCCAAACGTGGTGGGACAGACGTTACAGCTCAGCGGCGCGGCTTACACGATCATCGGAGTTATTCCTTCCGGTTTCAGCTTTCCAAACGAAGCCCAGCTTTGGCGGCCGCTCCCGATTGATCCAAAACAACTGAACCGCGGTCCTCATTACCTGCGGGTGGTCGGCAGGCTCAAGGCGGGCGTTACACTGGTGCAAGCGCAAGCAGAGATGTCAGCGATCGCGGCGCGCCTCGCTCAAGAGTATCCCGAGAAGATCGCGGGACACGGGATCAAGCTCCAGCTTTTGAGCGAAGTTGTGGTAGGAGACATCGGGGCCGCCCTTTTTGTGCTGTTGGGCGCGGTTGGGTTCGTCCTGCTAATCGCGTGTGCCAACGTGGCGAATCTTCTGCTTGCCCGGGCGGCCGCCCGTCAAAAAGAGATCGCCGTAAGGACCGCGCTTGGGGCAAGCCGCGTGCGCATCATTCGCCAATTATTGACCGAGAGCATTCTGCTGGCAGTCGCGGGCGGCGTCGCCGGCTTGCTTGTGGCTGTCTGGGGTGTCGGTTGGCTGGTCTCATTAAGCACCGACACAATTCCGCGCGTCCACGAAATCGGCATCGATGCTCGAGTCGCATTCTTCACGCTATTGATCTCGCTGCTAACCGGTGTCGCCTTTGGATTGGCTCCTGCGCTGCAGGTCTCAAAGCCCGATCTGACCGACTCGCTCAAGGAAAGTGGAAGGACGACAGCCGGAGTTCGGCGGAATCGACTTCGAAGCTTGCTGGTCGTTTCGGAGATAGCCCTATCACTGGTCTTGCTTGTCGGAGCAGGGCTGATGATCAAGAGCTTCGCGAAGTTGAACCGCATCGATCCCGGATTCAATCCTGAAAAGCTGCTCACGCTGGGTGTGACCCTCCTGCGCAGCAATTATCCCGAGGACGGTAGGGTTGCGGCTTTCTATTCTCAGTTGCTAGACAAACTGCGGAACGCGCCCGGCGTCAAGGCGGTCGGGGCAGTCGCGGAACTTCCGCTCTCGGGCAGCAACATCAGCGACTACTTCACAATCGAAGGACGCCCGGCGATCGCAAAAGAGGATCAGCCCTTGACTGAATGCCGCACCGTCACACCGCACTACTTCGAGTCGATGGACATTCCTCTCTTGAAGGGGCGAGATTTCGCCGACACCGACACAAAGCAAGCTCCAAATGTGGTGGCTATCAACGACGCATTCGCCCGCCAGCACTTTGCCGGAGAAGACCCGATTGGCCACCGGATAACACTTCAAGGTCAGTTTCGCGATCCTCTCTTGATCGTCGGGGTGGTTGGGAATGTGCGAGATCTCGGGCTGGATGAACGGCCTACGCCGGAAGCTTACTTTCCGTACTTACAAGATCCTTTGAATGAAACCTATGCGCGGTCTATGACGATTGTCGTCCGAACGAATTCAGATCCCGGCGCCATGGCAGCGGGGTTGAGAGATGACCTGTTGTCGCTCGACAAGACTCTGCCGGTGTATGCGCTCAAGCCGATGACCGAGTATCTCCGCGACTCGCTCTCGCGGCGTCGTTTCAATATGGTTCTGCTGACCGTGTTCGCGTCCGTTGCGTTATTGCTGGCGGCGGTCGGGATCTACGGCGTGATCAGCTACTCGGTCGCTCAGCGCACCCACGAGATAGGCATTCGAGTCGCAATCGGCGCGCAATCTCGAGACATTCTCAGGCTGGTGATTAGCCAGGCGATGTTGCTGACTCTTCTCGGAGTCGTCGCGGGACTTGCGGCGGCGATCGCGTTGACCCGGTTGATGGAAACCCTGTTGTTCGAGGTAAGCGCAACCGATCCGCTGACATTTGCGATAATCTCGGCGATCCTGACCACCGTGGCTCTGACAGCGTGTTTCGTGCCGGCCCTAAGAGCAACAAAGGTCGATCCGATAATCGCGTTGCGCTACGAATAGCCCAATTTCTCTTCTTTATATGCCATCGATTCAGCGGCAAGGCACCACCGGAGTAAAAGGCTTGATGAGATCTGGCGCCGCCGGGTGCTCGCGGGACGCCGGTTTGTTACATAGCACAATGGGAGGACGAGATGCTTCAAGACTGGCGTCATGGCCTGCGAATATTGTGGAGGAATCCTGGCTTCACCGTGATAGCGGTGATAACACTGGCCTTAGGAATTGGTGCGAACACGGCCATTTTCAGCGTCGTCAACGCCGTCTTATTGCAGCCGCTTCCTTATTCGAAGGCCAACGAGCTGGTGATGGTTTCGACAACCCCGGGGGGCGACGTGAGTTGGCCGTTTTCTCCGGCAGCCTACCTGGACCTGAAGAGGCGCAACACTGCCTTCGCCGGCGTCGCGGCGTTAAGCAACAAGGGATGGCCCGCAAACCTGATCGAGTCGGGCGAGCCCGAGCGACTGCAAGGCTATCAAGTCTCCGCTAATCTCTTCCCACTCCTGGGTGTGGCTGCCGCGCACGGTCGCACATTTCTGAACGAAGAAGACACGCCAGGCCAAAAGCACGTTGTGCTGCTAAGCCACGAACTCTGGCAAAGGCGGTTCGCCGCCGACAAAGAGATGGTCGGGCAATCGCTGATGCTAAACGGCGAACCCTACACGGTGGTCGGCGTGATGCCTGCGAATTTCCGATTCTTGGCCAAAGCCGATATATGGACCCCGCTGGGATTTACGGCTGCCGACGAGCAGGATACCGCCGGATATCTTGAGGTGATCGGACGTCTCAGATCAGGCGTGACGTCGGAACAGGCTGGCGCAGAAGCCGAGACGATTTCGCGCGAGTTTATCAACAACCCTAACTCGGAGGTGCATACTCGACTCGACCCGCCGCAGGCGACGTTGTCGAGGGAGGTTCGTCCGATGTTACTGCTCTTGCTTGGCGCGGTGGGCTTGGTGCTGCTGATCGCCTGCGTCAACATCGCGAATCTGTTACTGGCTCGCGGCAGCATTAGACGTCGGGAGCTGGCCATTCGTTCGGCGCTCGGCTCAGGTCGATGGCGCATCGTGCGTCAGTTGCTGGTTGAAAGCCTCTTGCTATCTTTTATCGGCGGGGCAGCAGGATTGCTATTGGCGACCTGGGTAGTCCAGTTCATTGCGAGCGGCTTGCCTGATTACTTGAGCAATGCAAACTCGCGTGTTGCGCTGCTGCGTATTGACGCGTCGGCGCTGGGCTTTACTTTCGCACTTGCGCTGGCGACCAGCATTCTGTTCGGCCTCGTTCCCGCCCTACAGCTTTCAAAGATCGATCTAAACGAAGCCTTGAAAGAAGGCGGCAGAACGATCGGGCCGCGCAATCGACTGCGCTCGGTGCTTGTGGTCGTCGAAGTCGCCTTGGCGATGGCCCTGCTCGTGGGCGGGGGACTGATGATCAAGAGCTTCTGGAAGCTGGCGCATGTCAATCTGGGGTATGAACCGGCGGGCGTCTTGACCGCGAAGATCGATCCGTCAGGCGTGAGGTACGAGTCGTTCGCAGGGGTTACCGCTTTTTATCAAGAGCTGCTCGAACGAATCCGGGCGATTCCCGGCGCGCGTGACGCCGGGATCATCAACAGCCTGAGGGCGTCGTTCCCTTTTAGCATTGATGAACATCCGCCACTTCCTCCGGAGCGGAAGCCAGTCGCGTCAATCAACCAGGTGAGCGCCGATTACTTCCGCACGATGGGAATACCGTTGCGCACCGGACGATTTTTCACTGACCGCGACATTAAAGGGGCTCCCACGGTTGTAATCATCGACGAGTCGTTTGCTCAACACTATTTTCCCGGCGAAGATCCAATCGGTAAACACATCAATGGCGAATTCAGCCGTGGGACGGGAAATAGCTCGCGAGAGATCGTCGGTGTTGTTGGAGCGGCGAAGTATTGGACGCTCAGTCTCGAGCCGTTCCCGCACCTGTACTTCTCGTATTTGCAGGAAAACTGGTGGTCAATGGAACTGGTAGTACGCGCGCACTCGGGTTATCCGACAAACCTAGCCACCCCCATTCGCCCCAAGCTTGAAACCATAGATAAAACCCAGGCGATCCATTCGTTCAAGACGCTTG
>CAZOOE010000243.1:0-9556 GCA_964581275.1 uncultured Clostridia bacterium | reverse complement strand
CCCCCCTTCGGTAAGCTTGGCGCTGTGCTGCTTCTCGTCAACGTGATAGAGCAGCCGAGGGTCCTGCTTGAGATCGATGTCGCCATCGGCCCGGCGGATTTCAGCAATAATACTCTGCTGCTTCCCCTTCAAGTGAACCATGCAGTCGTTGGCGACATAGTATTTGTCTGTCGAATCCTCCGATGCGCCGGAGATGATCAGGGGGGTCCGCGCTTCGTCGATCAGGATCGAGTCGACTTCGTCCACGATTGCGTAGTAGTGACCGCGCTGGACCATCGACGTCGGCTCGAACTTCATGTTGTCTCGAAGGTAGTCGAAGCCGAATTCGTTGTTGGTTCCGTAGGTGATGTCCGCGCGGTAGGCTTCCTGTCGTTCGGCATCGTCCAGATCGTGCTGGATGCAGCCGACGGTGAGGCCAAGAAAGCGATATATCTTACCCATCCATTCGGTATCGCGTTTGGCCAGATAGTCGTTGACAGTGACGACGTGCACTCCGCGGCCTGCGATCGCGTTTAGATACGCCGGGAGCGTCGCAACCAGCGTCTTTCCCTCTCCGGTTTTCATCTCAGCGATGATCCCGCGATGAAGCACCATTCCGCCGATGAGTTGAACGTCGAAGTGGCGCATGCCGGTCGCGCGCATCGACGCTTCGCGGACGACGGCAAACGCCTCAACCAATATCTCGTCTAGACACTTGTCTAACGCCGCTCGCAACGTTCGCTTTTGTTCTTCCGCTGTTCCACCGGTCAGTTCTGCGCCGGTCATGCATCTTTCAACGTGCTCGCGGAATTTCGCGGTGCGTTCGCGAAGGTCGTCATCCGAGAGGCGCTTCATTTCCGGCTCGAGGGCGTTGATCTCGCTGACTATGGGCCACAAGCGCTTTAGCAACCGCTCATTCGCGGTTCCGAAGACCTTAGCTGCTACTTTATTCAATATTGCAGTCATATACCAACAGTCATTCTAAGTGATGCCATACGGTGAGTCAACGAGTCATCAGTTGGCGGTCGATGCCCGGAAGGCGAGAACATGCTTGTTCAAGCGGCTTCCTGGCGGAGTTGCGAAAATATAATGTATATTACAATAGCTCTTCCCTGGAGATGCTCTCGGGAAGGGTCAGATACAAGCCGCATACCTGTTCGGCGACCTGCGGAGCCCTCGGCGGTTACCGCCTGAACGGGTCATTTGAATGCGCCAAATCGCAGTAAGAAAATTATTATTGACTTCACCATGGGTGGGTGTTAGAAATGGCGCGTTGCAAAATATCATCTGATATTTGAGAGGTTGTAGAGACTTGATCCCAGCTTCGGGATCGTTGACCCCTTAGGCGCCCCGGCCCTCGAAAGTCTCGCTGTCCTCTCTCCTCGTCCCCAAAATCGACGCTGCCCCTTCGATGCGATATTCGACGGCGAGTCGAATAGTCTGGCTGCTCTCCGATCGCCCGTCAGAAATCGCGAACCAGTCGAGCACCTTCCCCGGGGGACACACATGCTAGGCAAAAAGAAGAAGAGCGTCGTTGGACTCGACATCGGCTCCAGCGCACTGAAGGCGGTCGAGCTTAAGCTCACTCGCAGCGGTTTCGAGCTTGTCCACATCGCGCATCAGAATCTTCAATCCGACACCATAGTTGACGGACACATAATCGACCTTAATCACGTAAGCGACTCGATCAGTCGAATCTGGAATGAGCAAAACATAAGAACCGATCAGGTCGCCACGTCGCTTTCCGGGCACGCGGTCATTGTCAAAAAAATATTGCTTCCATCGATGCCCGAAGAGGAGCTCGACGAACAGATTCACTGGGAAGCCGAGCAGTACATTCCCTTCGACATCAACGACGTAAATCTCTACCACGAAATCATAGGACACGATGCGACCGGCCAGAACATGGATGTTCTTTTGGTCGCCTGCAAGCGTGACAAGATCGCGCAGTTCACCCAGGTTATCTCGCAGACCGGTAAACAACCGGTGATTGTCGACGTCGACGCCTTCGCCCTGCAGAATGCCTATGAAGCAAACTACAACCCCAGCTTTAACCAGACAGTCGCGCTACTGGACATCGGCGCTTCAGTGATGACGATCAACATCGTGCGAGGCACAACTTCGATCTTCACTCGCGACATCTCGGCTGGCGGCAATCAGTACACCGATCTTCTTCAAAAAGAAATGAACCTCACATTCGAGCAGGCCGAGGCGCTCAAACGCGGGGCGACGCCGGACCAGCAGATCTCGATGGAGCAGATCCAGCCGGCGATTCAGAGCGTGTCTGAGATGCTTGCGCTCGAGATTCAGCGTACGCTGGATTTTTTCCGGGCAACTGCCGTCGACTCGCCGGCGATTGACCGGATGCTAATAGCCGGCGGCTCGTCGAAGGTCTATCAGTTGACCGAGTACCTTGCCGACAAGTTCCAGATGCCGGTGGAGCGGTTCGACTCATTCCGCTCGATCAAAGTCGACGGAAAGAAATTCGACGACGAATACCTAAGAGAGCTTTCACCCAACATGGCCGTAGCCGTCGGGCTGGCCGTCCGAGTGGCGGAGGTGGCGCAATGATCAGAGTCAATCTACTTGGAGGGACCGCCGAGCATCGAGTAGCGGTGCAGAAGACAAAAGTCGCCGCGCGACGCGGACAGCAGCTCTTCATGCTCGCAAGCGCGCTCGTGGTGTTTTTGATCGCCATCGGCGTGGATCACCTCTGGACCAACAATGCGCACGCGGCCGCGCAAGCCGAGCTGACCCGCGAAGAGGAAGAAGCCAAAAAGCTTGAGGCCGACATCCAGCGAAAGAACGACCTGGAAGCCGAGCTGAAGCAGGTCGACGAACGAATCAAGGTCATCAAGCAGCTGCGGGCCGAGCAGAAAGGTCCGGTCGCTATGCTATCGGCGATAAACGAGCGAATGCCCGGAGGCCAGGCCGACTTCCGCCTCGATGCGATCGTTCAGAAGGGCAGTCACCTCCAGATCATCGGCAGCTCGTTGAACCAGCAAGTGATCGCGGACTTCTCACGTCAGCTTGAATTCTCAAACGGGCTGTTCAGCGGCCTGATGCTTTCCATCGAAGGTAAGGAAGTGAAGATCGACGACGTGTCGGACAGGACTGACAAGAAGGACGCGGAGAAGACCGATAAAACGGACAAGAAGGATACTTCAAAGGACGCGGATAAGAAGGGCGAGGCTCCGGAAGTCGCCCGCGTGTTCCAGTTCACGATCGACTGCGACTACAACAAGCCGCGCGCGGAAGGTGACAAGCCGGCGTCAGCGCCACAGGCCAAGTGAAGGAGACGATTTATGGCAGCGACGATGACTACTGTTGTGAAGGGCACCGAAGAGGCTGGCAGCTTCTTCAGCCGAATGGCGTGGTACTACCAGATGGGTGTGCTGCTGTTGCTCTCAGGCTTGCTGATCTTTGCCGCCGACTATCTGCTGTACAGCGAGAAGCGTGCCGAGACCGCGAAGATCGAAGACAAGGTTCAGCAGCTCAAAGCCAAAAACGCGCAGGGGAGCATCATCCGCCAGAATCTGGCGGCCACAGAGCAGACGCTTGTAGCGAAGCGAGAGGAGATTGACCGCCTTCGAGATCTGCTTCCAGATCAGGTCGAGATATCGCGGGTGTACGACAACATCAAGGACTTCTTACGCGAGCAGAAGCTTGAGCTGAAGCGGTTCGTGCACATGAAGGCGACGTCCGCGGACTTCTATACCGCTCAGCCGATTCAGATCGAAGTGACCGGGTCGTACGACTCGCTCGGTCAGTTCTTCTCACGACTGGGATTCTATTCGCGGATCGTGAGCGTAACTGAAGTCGAGGTGAAGCAGGCCGAGGACGGCGGTCAAGAGGTGGGCCGATCGATAAACGGCTCCTTTGTGGTGACCGCTTATTACATCGCGCCTGAGAATCTCGAGAAACTCACCATGAAGAAGCCTGCGGCGCCGCCGCCAGTTACACCCGGCACGCCCGCGGCCAAGGGAAAATAGCGGAGTGCTGCAATGAATGCAAAAACGACCAAGCGAATAACATTACAAATCCTGTTTGTTCTGACGTTGGCGGTCATGGTCTCGGCGCAGGATAAGCCGGCGCCGAAGCAGGACAAACCGGATCCCCCGCCTCAGCCTCAACAGGTGAGTAATGGAAAGGAATATCTCGGGCCCACAGCCGATTCGATCCGGCCGTACCGATCGTCGGGGCGAGATCCGTTTAAGAGAACGATCAAGCCGAAGACCGCGCGCGGAAAACAACAGCAAAATCGAATGCTCGGATTTCCGTCCTTGGACGCACGCCGTGCGGAGTTCCGGCAGAAGGTTGAGCAGGCACGGGCTCGCGACGGCGCCGAGCCCGATCCGGTGTCGCAATACCTGGTTGGCGAGCTCGATATCACCGGGGTGTTCCGCGACGATCGCGGGTTCGGCGCGTTCGTACGGGCGCAACCTACTGGCACGATGTTCTTCGTGCGAAACGGAGCGCGGTGCTACAACGGCGAGGTTATGCGGATCGGCGGCGACGGCTCTGATCCCGGGTCCGCGAAAGTGATGTTTCGCGAGGTGTCCTATCAGGAAGTCAATGGGAAGCAGTCCCCGCAAGAGCGCATGGTGACAAAGGCGCCGGCGGAGAAGAAGTGAGACGTCTTGTGTTAGCAAAGGATCGCACTATAATCACTGCAGCGTTTCATCAGCCGTCTATAGGCGCTGAGCTGCATGTCCAAAATTCGGGTGAAAAGATGCAACCAACGCGGTGGAACGGATGTCCGAATCAAACAACAGCTTTGAGGGTCCCGTCCGTTTCGGCTTCGATAATGAGGGGGAGACAATGGCTATGATCGCTAAGAGGCTTGTCGTGTCGCTGATGCTGCTCGCGCTTGTGAGCAATGTAAGCGTGTTTGCAGGATTGAACGCAGGCGTACGGGCCGAGGCGTTCGCTCTGGTGTCGCTCAAACACGAGACAGAGGGGACGCTCACGCGCATCCTCATCGAGTCAAGCGCGCCACCCCTCTATACTGTCTTTCGACCAACCGAGCGGCTGATCGTAGTTGATCTGCCGGGCGGCGAAGCCTCTCGCCTCGCCGAGCAGTACAGCATCAAGAGCGACCTGGTCGAATCGATCATGGTCCGACAGTCTCGAGGCGGCAGCGGCGCAGCGAGTCGCGCAGTCGCCAGGATCGAGGTCAGCGTTCGAGCGGATGCTCGAGACCGCACGACCGTGAACGGCAACACATTGGTGCTCGAGATATCGCCGGACGTCAAACCGGCGCCGGCCGCGGCAAAGCTCGAGAAAGACACCGCCGAGGTAAGGGACGCAAAGCGCGCCAGCCAGACCCACGGCGATACGCACGTCGCCGCGCCGGGCGTGATGGTGTACCCGACTCCAGTCGTGAAGAGTTCATCGTCCGCGGGCACCGAACCGGCGCCCGAGAAAGTCAAGCCTCAACCGAGCGCCTTGAAACCGGCCACTCTTATTCGCGCTGTTCACTCCGAGCCACTCGGCGGAGCGGTTCGAATCGTGGTCGATGCCGATGGCGCGACGCAGTACAAGGACTTCGTGCTGCCGAACCCGTGGCGCATTGTCGTCGACATCACCGGCGTCCGCTCGGCGTTCGGTAACAAGACTACGGTCGTGGGCGCCGGCATGGTCGAACGTTTCAGAGTAGGTCAGCCAAGCCCCAACGTCGTTCGCATAGTGCTCGACACCAAATCAAAAGTCTCATATCGCGTTGTTCGCGAGGGTGAAGCCCTGGTCATTACGATAGGCGACACCGGCACTTCGCGGGAGGAAAGCTCGAATCAAAAAGTAGATGTGAAGGCGCAGCAGAACGCAAACCCGGTGAAAGATGCTGAAGCTCAGCGCAAGCCCGAAGTGAGAGTCGCGGGTGAGCGGATCGAGAACAAGACCGACAATAAGAAGCCGGCTGATCAGCCCGCGAAGGAAACGATCCAGACCTCTAATCTGCTAGCTCAAGCGAACGGGCAGAGCGCCGGTCAGCGAGTGACGCCTCAGCCAAACAGATCGCTTCCACTGCCTTCATCGCCAACCGCTCAGCCGGGTGCGGCAAAATCCGCGGCACAGCCAATGCAGCCCGGTGTCTCTCGAAGCGCGACGGATGTTCAACGGCCTCAATCGAACCCTGCAGGACAGACCGCCAAACGCACCGAGATGGCGTTTTGCGACTCGGCCTACGTCGGAGGATTGATAAGCTTTGACCTGCGATCCGGCGTAGACATCCGCGACATGTTGCGGTTTATTTCACAGCAGTATGGCGTGAACTTCATCGTAGACAAATCGGTCTCCGCCGTCCCGGTCGATATCAGAGTGACCGACATACCGTGGAATCAAGTCATGGAATCGGTGTTGAAGGCGAACCGTCTGGGTGCGGTGTGCGAAAGCAACGGCCGCATGATCAGAATAGCCACGCTCGCGGCAGTGAAAGAAGAGGAAGAGCAGAAGCTGGCAATATTAGAGGAGCAGGCCAAACAAGTTCCGCTTGTGACCAAGATCATTCACCTCAAGTACGCCCGCGCCGCCGGGCAGCTCAACGCGTCAGGCCGGGGTTCGTCCGGTGGAACAAGTTCAAGCGGCAGCCCAGGAGGCGGCGTGTCGGGAACTGGCTCACTGCGTTCGATAGTTGAGAGCCGGATGAGTAAGCGCGGTCGGACCGAGGTAGACATCCGCACCAATAGCTTAATCGTCACCGACCTTCCCGAGTACACCCAAGTGATCGAGGAAATGATCGCCAAGCTCGACCGCCCGGAGCCGCAGGTTGAAATCGAAGCGCGAATAGTCATCGCTAATCGCAACTTCCTGCGCGACGTGGGCACCGAGCTTGCAGGCGCGGCCTCGGGCAAGAACGGGCGCGGCGGGCTCTTTGAAACGACGCCGGTCCAACTCGTAGGCGGGGGTCTCCAGCCGGGTGGCTCGAGTTCCGGTGGTTCCTCCGGCGGTTCAAGCGGTTCGGGTAGCGGCTCCGGCAGCGGCTCCGGCGGCGGCTCGACGAGCGGACTGGGCCCAAATTTGATCGGCCCGTTTGCTGACACTGCGCTGCGTGCGGGAGTTGCAAACACCGTGTTGAGCTTGACGACGGGCGCGATTGGAACCGGCCTATTATCGATGGCGCTGTCAGCGTCCGAGACCAAGGGCCAGATACGAACTATCGCCAGCCCGCGGGTCACCACCACCGACAACAAGACGGCCGAGATAGTCAACGGCGTGCAGATACCCGTCCAGACCGTCTCTAACAACACGATCACCACTACCTTTGTGACTGCGGCGTTGAGGCTCGAGATCACACCTCAGATCATCGAAGAGAACGGACAGGTTCTGATGCACGTCGTAGCCGAAAACAACACGGTCAACTTCGCGCTGGCCGGACAGTTTAACAACGGAACGCCGGGTATCAACACTCAATCGGCCGAATCAACCGTGCTCGTTCAAGACGGTGGGACGACCGTGATGGGTGGGATCAACATCGACACCGAAGGACACACGATCAATCGGACTCCCGGCGTGTCGCGCATACCGCTGCTCGGCGAGCTGTTCAAGAAGCGACAAACCCGGCGCGATTCGGATGAGATTCTGTTCTTCCTGACGCCGCGCATCGTCAGAAACGACGGGACGGTTGGACCGCGAACTCCGCAACGCAGCTCGGTCGAGGGGATGCCAAACTCGGTCGCGCCGCAGCGGGCGGCAGCGACACCGGCGCCGGCAGTGCAGGACAAGAAGCCGGATCCGAAGGTGACGCCGCCGGCGCCAACCGCGATTCCTGCGGCAAACGGTAAGGCGGGACGCTAGGAAACGAGACGGGGAGACACGGAGACGCGGCGACTGGAGACCTCCTTTCGCCGCGTCGCCCACTCGCCTTCATCGCCCTGTCGAACGAGGACTCAAAAGTGGGCTTCACCGATACACTCACCGGCATTGCCAATCGCATCGAGGGTTGCGCCGCTGTTGTAATACTTGGAATTGACGGCATCCCGATCGAGCGGCACGTTCGCGATCTGAACACTTCACTCGACATCGAAACTGTTGCTACTGAGTTCACGACGTTGGTCAGGCGCAGCATGCGCACCGCTTCGGATACCGAGCTCGGTGAGATGCGTGAGATGGTCTTCGCAACCGACTCGATGAGCTTTCTGCTTCGGCCGATCACCTCTGAGTACTTCCTGTTACTCGCGCTCAATCAAGGCGGTAACGTCGGGCGCGCCCGCTTCGAATTGCGAAAAGCCCAGCTCGCGATGGAAGCCGAGTTCGCGATCTGAAATCGTTACGTCATTGAGCCCATCGATTCTTCAACTATCATGTTAGCGACTGCGGATCCTTGCGTCTCCGCGCAAAAACTTCTCTGAATCGTGACGTGTCGCCAAAACCTTCACCCCACCTTGCGACACCTCGGCGCGATCCTCTATCCTTCCAGATTGGCCGTCGGACCTTATTCGTGACATACTGGACACTCGAAGGGAATCAAAATCAAGATGCAACCAAATGATATCAGACAGGGGATGATAATTATTTACAAGTGCGGCCAGTTTAGCCTTATCGATTTTGAATACAGAACACACGTTAATCTGCATGTTTTCGTTCAGGCAAAGCTTCGGAGTCTTAAGAACGGTTCGTCTACGGAAGTCCGATTCAGTTCTACCGAGAACATCGAGCGCGCCGCGCTGGAAGAACACGAGATGGAATATCTCTACTCCGATGGAGACGTGCACCATTTCATGAACACGGAGACTTACGACCAGATTGCGTTGGATGCCGAATCGCTCGGCGACGCCACCAACTATTTGACGCCGGGCACCAAGATACAGGTCGAGTTCTTTGAAGGCGCGCCCATCGGAGTCGAACTGCCGCCGGCGGTCGAGCTGACCGTCGTCGAAACCTCTCCCGAGCTGAAAGGCGCGACGGCCTCGAACAGTCCGAAGCCTGCGAAACTCGAAACCGGTGTTACGGTGCAGGTTCCGCCGTTCGTCAAGGAAGGGGACCGCATACGGGTTGATCCCGCGAAGGGCGTCTACCTCGAACGCGTGAAATAAGCAGAGATTGCACGTTCCGGCTTGAGCCTTTGCCGGCGAAACAACTCGGCAGTCTGTCTCACGTCTCGGCCGGCAGCGCTCACCCGCAAAGCATGTACTTTCTTTATAGCTTTGTCCTCTCGCTGTTGTTTCTGACCCTGCTGCCCTACTTCTTTTATCTCGCCGTCCGGCACGGCAAGTACGCAGGCAGCTTCAAAGAGCGAATGGGCTGGCTGCCGGGATCGCTGCGAAGCGACGGACGCAAGACTATATGGGTGCACTCCGTCTCGGTTGGTGAGTTTCTGGCTGCCAGGCCGTTGATAGAACGGCTCAAGAGTGACCTGCCCTCCACGCGAATACTCGTCTCAACCACAACTCTCGCCGGCCATCGGCTGTCGCGATCCGACTCCAAACTGTTCGAAGGAGCGTTTTATTTTCCATTCGATTGGAAGTTCTCAGTGCGACGGTCGCTTGCCGTGGTAAACCCCTCGGCCGTGATAATCCTGGATACAGAGTTGTGGCCGACCTTCTGTCGGGAGGTCAAGCGCCGCAACCGCCTCCCCGTC
>CAZOOE010000242.1:0-9565 GCA_964581275.1 uncultured Clostridia bacterium | reverse complement strand
ATGAACGAACCAATCGGCCGATTGGGGTCCTTGAGCCCCGATCGGGCGCGGATTACGGCATCGGCCACCGCGCTAACCGCTTCGTCTTGTCCGACCACCCGCTTGTGGAGGTGGTCCTCCAGGGAGAGCAGCTTTTGAAGCTCGCCTTCAAGCAGCTTTGAAACCGGAATGTGCGTCCAGCGGCTTACGACCTCGGCAATGTCTTCCTCATCGACTTCCTCTTTGAGCAGCCGGCTTCGATTGTGCTGTCGGTCGAGTCCGTCTTCATACTCGCGCAATTGTTTTTCGAGCTGTATCAGCTTCCCGTACTGCAGTTCGGCGGCGCGATTCAGATCATACTCGCGCTGAGCCTGCTCGATCGCCACCTTAGTCTGCTCGATCTCTTCGCGAATCGATCGAATCTTTTGTACCGCCTCTTTTTCGGCTTGCCACTGAGCCTTGAGCTGATCGGCGTTCGCTCGCAAGTCCGCGAGTTCCTTCTCGAGTTTCTCGAGACGGTGACGCGACGCCGAGTCGGTCTCTTTCTTCAAAGCTTCGCGCTCGATCTCGAGCTGCATTACCCGTCGAAGGATTTCATCGAGCTCGGCGGGCATTGAGTCGATCTCAGTCCTGAGCTTCGCAGCCGCCTCGTCGACAAGATCGATCGCTTTGTCCGGAAGGAAGCGATCTGAAATGTATCTGTGTGAGAGCACCGCCGCGGCCACCAACGCAGAGTCCTTGATTCGAACGCCGTGATGCACTTCGTAGCGCTCCTTCAAGCCTCGCAGAATCGAGATCGTGTCTTCGACCGTCGGCTGATCGACCAGCACCGGCTGAAAACGCCGCTCGAGCGCCGCATCTTTTTCGATGTGCTTGCGATACTCATCCAGGGTCGTGGCTCCGATGCAATGCAGTTCGCCGCGCGCGAGCATCGGCTTCAGCAGGTTGGCCGCGTCGACCGCGCCTTCGGCGGCGCCCGCACCGACGATTGTGTGCATCTCGTCGATAAACAGAATGACTTCGCCTTCAGACGCCTGGATCTCTTTAAGCACCGCCTTGAGACGCTCTTCGAACTCGCCGCGATACTTCGCGCCCGCGACCAGCGCGCCCATGTCGAGGGCGACGATTCGCTTCTTCTTCAAGCTCTCGGGCACATCACCACGAATGATTCGCTGTGCGAGCCCTTCGACGATCGCGGTCTTACCCACGCCCGGCTCCCCGATGAGCACCGGGTTGTTCTTGGTCCTGCGCGAAAGCACTTGAATCACCCGCCGGATTTCGTCGTCACGGCCAATCACCGGATCGAGCTTCCCGGCAGCCGCCATCTTGGTGAGATCACGGCCATACCGTTCGAGAGCCTCGTAGGTGGCCTCGGGGTTCTGGGAAGTGACTCGCTGGTGTCCACGAACCTCCATCAACGCTTTTTCAATGCGGTCGCGAGTCCCGCCCGCGGTCTTGAGAGCGCGTGACGCGGGCCCACCGTCTTCGATGATGGCGAGAAGCAAGTGTTCGACGCTAACGTACTCATCCTTCAGATTCTTCGCTTCGTCCTCAGCCGCGACAAACACCTTATTTAGACGCGCGGTGATGTAGACCTGATCGACCGGTCCCGAAGGGCCGGTGACTTTTGGCATCTTGTTGATTTCGCGCTCGACGGCTGCTCTCAAAGGCTCCAGGTTCACACCCGCGCGCGAAAGAATCGATGGTACAAGACCACCCTCTTGATCGAGGAGTGCATACAGAAGGTGCTCAACCTCGATCTGTTGATTGCTGTATCTGGTTGCGAGTGTTTGAGCGGCGCGAACGGCCTCCTGCGCCTTCTCAGTGAATCGATTAATGTCCATGTGCTATCCCTTTTGACTCGTGAGGCGTGATACCTGACGCGACGATCAAGAATTGTCAGGCATCAGGCATCACTCATCACTCGTTACCTCTCATTTTCGCATCCGCCCTCGGATCAAAATCGCTGGCCTCACCAAGATCCCTATAGAGCTGCTTTTCTCGGTCAGTGGGGTGAGTCGGTACGACAACCTTCAACTTCACGTACTGATCGCCGCGTCCACCGTCCCGCTTATTCAAACCCTGGCCTCTCAACCGCAAACGTTGTCCCCCCTGAGCGCCAGCGGGGATCCTTACCTCGGCTTTGCCGTCGATAGTCGGGACCTCGATCGACGCGCCCAACACAGCTTCCCAGGGCGCTACGGCAACCTCGGCGGTGATGTCATCGCCCGAGACAGTGAAGATCGGGTGAGGCTTGATCTTCAGCTTAATAAATAGATCGCCCGGCTCACTTCCGCCTGGTTGGCCTTGCTTGCCTACTTTTATGACAGAGCCTTCTCGGGCCGCCGGCGGAATTTTTACGTCGATCGTCTTGGGACTCAGCACCTGACCAGAGCCTCTACAGGTCTTGCAGACGACACCTGACGTTGTGCCCTTTCCCCCACAGGATGCACAGACTCGGCTTCCTTGAAGCGTGATTCGGTGTCGGCCTCCGGCGTGAGCGTCCTCGAGCGAAATCTCCATCTCTGCTTCCGCGTCCTGACCGCGGCCGGTCCTGGTGCGAGTGCTCCGGCGCCGGTGCTCAGTTTGACTGGGGGTCTTCGCTCCTCCTCCAAAGAGCGTCTCGAAGAATTCGCTAAAACCGCCCCCGCTAAAAATGCCGCCAAGGTCATCGAACGGTACATTGACGTGTCCCCACCCGGGCGGTGGTGTGAACTCTGCACCATTCTTCCAGTTGGGACCAAGTTGATCGTAGCGTTTGCGCTTCTCAGGATCGGACAAGACCTCGTTCGCTTCGTTGATCTCCTTGAATTTGTCTTCGGCAACTCTGTCGCCGGGATTCACATCGGGGTGATGTTTTCGAGCGAGCTTGCGATAGGCTTGACGAATTTGCTCGTCTGTGGCATCTCGCTTGACGCCAAGCACTTCATAATAGTCCTTAAACTTGACCGCCATCAGGCCCTATTTTACCGGGTAGAATCTGCGACACAGATAGCATAAAATATGAGCACGCTGCTGTCAAGTTTCTAATCAAGGGTTTTGGAGAGGCGAGGGTTTCCGCGCAATTCTCAAGGTATTGCCTGACATTCGGGTCGCATTTTGCGCCTGCCATGGGCTCTCGGCTGGCCGCAGTGAGCGATAGACTGAAGTGAAGTGATGATGTATTCTTAGCGAGATTTACACCTGAGCCGCCGCCAACGCGAAGGGAGGTGCCGCTATCCCGAAAGAAGATATGATCCCGGTGGAGGGAACCGTGATCGAGTCTCTGCCGAACGCCACCTTCAAAGTGCAAATCGGTGACGGGCACGAAGTTCTGGCTCACTTGTCAGGCAAGATGAGAAAGAACTTCATAAAAGTGCTGGCCGGTGACAAGGTCACGGTCGAGTTGTCGCCCTACGACTTGACCAAGGGTCGCATCACCTATCGACACCGTAACTAAACTCTTCTCGCGAGCGAGTCCGCGGCCCGCCATTCTTCCAGCACAAAGACCCGGTCTAACGCAGTGCGATGCTTCTTATCGCAAAGTTTTCGTAATCCGCGACGTACAAGATACCGCGCTGAGTGTCGATTAGTAGCCCTCGAGGCAGGTTGAACCTGGCGTCTATCCCCACGCCGTCACGAAACTTCTGGCTTCCGCCGCCAGCCAGCGTTGTAACGTTTCCTGCAGGATCAATGCGACGAATATCACTCGACCCGAACTCGGCGACATAAAACACGCCATCCGAATCCAGTGCCAGACCAATCGGTTTAAAAAGTACGGCCTGGCCGCGCAGTCCGTCGAAGACGTCCCCGCTTCCACCTCCCGCGACGGTAGTCACTCGCTTGTTTATCAGGTCCACGCTTCGCACTCGGTTGTTGTTTGTATCGGCCACAAACAAGAACTGACCGTCAGGTGAAAGCGCCAAGGCTGTGGGGGTGTTGAATCGAGCCCTCGCCGCTGTTCCGTCCGCAAAACCCGGAACGCCATTGCCCGCAACGGTCTCAACGAACTGCTGACCTCCGAGTTGGGTTATTCGCCGTATCACGCTGTTACCGGCGTCTGCGATGTAGATCGACCCATCGGGCGCAATCAAGATATCGTCGGGTTGTTTGAAGGCGGAGTCGAGCGGCCCGGCGTCGCGATAGCTGGCGATGCCCTGTCGAGTGCTGTTCAAACGGTTCTGTCTTGCTTTATCAGAGACCTCGTTGAACAAACCCGCGACGGTGTCAACCGTTATGCTCCCCCCAGTTCGTTGGATTCGTCGCACGACGCTGTTGCCGTTTTCGGTGACGTACACTACTCCACTGCTGTCAACCGCGATTCCATTGGGAAACGAAAAAGTCGGAGGCTTTCCCGCCGCGTTTCCGGAATCGTTGTAACCCTCCTCGCCAGTCCCGGCGAACGTGCACGTCTCACCAGTGTTGACGTCGACCGTACGTATTGCATGATTCTGCTGATCCGTTATGTACAGCAATCCGTCGGGCCCGAACGTCATGCGTCTCGGTCGCGTAAACCTCGCTTCGGCGCCGCTGACGCATCCGGAATCAAAGCCAACCTTGCCGGTGCCCACGAACGTAGTCACGTTCACATCTGGAACCACCTCGAATGAGGCCGTCGCCGTTGCGTTTCCGTCAGTATCCATCACCAGGACTGTATGCGTGCCCACGGCTACGTCAGGAGCGAGGGCAACGGTCAGGTGGGTTTTGGTGAACGCTCGAATAAACGTCTCCTGGCCATCGAGTAAGGCCGTCACTTTCTTGCTGAAGTTGGCGCCGATGACTTCGACTGACGGTTTATTCTCACCTTGACGAATCCGAAGCGGCGCAACCGAAAAGATGAAAGGATCAGACGTGGGAGTGACCGGTATTATGGTGTCCTGCGACTGTATGCCGTCTTGCTCCACCCGAATCACAAGCTGGGTGGGCTGGCTTCTAAGGCTGCCTGGTATTGTCGCCTCGAGGCGGCCGTTCTTGCCAACCGTGGTCGGCAATTCCATGTCGTTCACAAAGATCGTCGCCCCGGAATTGAACGTGCCTCTCACGACAAAAGGGACATCGTCAGTCCCGACTTCAAGCTCGCTAGGATCCACTTCGTCGATCTGCGCTGGCTGGGGAACGACGAAGAAGAGCTCAGTGTTAGACAAGTTTCCGTTCTTCGCTACCACTGTTATCGGTATCTCCGCGGCATCGTTCACGAAGTCTTCAGGGATCTCGATCTGAACTCCACCGTTGACCTCGGTGACGGTCGTGTTCGTGCCCCAGACCAGCGCACTCGATCCATTTCCGAATGAATCCGTCACAATAGTGGGAAGAAATGTCAGTCCCGAGTCTTCTTGTACCGCGTTCCCGTCCAGCCGAATCTGCAAGTCCGGGTCCTGAGCACCAACTGTCAGCGTGGCCGAAGGGCTGGTGGAGCCGTCGGGGTTGACAGCCTGCACGGTGTGAGTCCCAGGGGCTGCAATCAGTGAAGCATCCACTTCCGCGAGCAGAACCTTGCCTTTTCTGCTAGTGCGTGGAGAAGCCAGCGCAACTCCATCGAACAGCACGTTGGCGTCGGTCGCAAAGCGTCGCCCATCCAATCGCATCGTAAACGTTCGCGTTCCCGCGGTTACGATTTTCGGATGAATCTTTCGAAGATCCGGTGCGTCGTCTTGGGCGCGAACACTAAATCGCTCGCTCACGCTGGGCATTAACAGCCAGGAACCCCCCCAAACTGCTGCCAGCAAGTATACAACTGCTTTCCTCATCCCTCTTTCGCTCCTCTTGAATCACAACCGGCACCGCGGCGGCTTTTACGACGGTTACCCGTTTGTGTGCTTCGTTTGAATCATGGATTTGTACGCTGAATCCTGGACACCCGATTGCGCGATGTTGGTTCGACACTAATAGAAGCCGCAACCTCCGAAAGCTTGCACTCTTATATCCGGCAATACCCCCATTCAGGACGCGCCAACCCTCGCAGCGCTGGTAGTTCCGACAAGGAGGAAAAGTATAACCAGCCACTCGAACGTTTCACAAGATGAAGTGGCAACCCGCAGGGTGGCGCCGGCGTCCTCGCGCGGACTGTGCGCCGATGATAGTCTCTTCTTCAAGGGAGGTATTAAGTGAAGATAAAACGACTCGGTCGCACCGGACTAAAGGTGACAGAGATCTGCCTCGGAACCATGACTTTTGGTCACCAATGCGATGAGCAGGCCTCCTTCAAGATCATGGACGCAGCCGCTGAAGCCGATGTCAACTTCCTAGACACCGCCGATGTATACCCGGTCCCGGTGTCTCTCGAGACCAGCGGCAGAACCGAAGAGATTGTAGGGCGATGGCTGCAGGGCAAGCGAGACGACTTCGTGGTCGCGACCAAGTGCAGGATGCAAATGGGAACTCGCCCGAATGACGCGGGCCTCTCTCGCAAACACATCCTGGAGGCGATCGACGCGAGTCTGCGAAGACAGGGAACCGATTACGTTGACCTCTATCAGGTACATTCACCCAACCCGGACACCCCAATCGAGGAAACGCTCGGCGCGCTCGACTCGATCATTCAAAGCGGCAAGGCGCGCTACATTGGTTGCTCGAATTTCCAAGCATGGCAGCTTGGCAACGCTTTGTGGATAAGCGATCGGCGCAACCTTGCCAGGTTCGACTCGGTTCAGCCGAGATACAACCTCCTGTTCCGCGAGATCGAACACGAATTGTTCCCGCTCTGCGAAGATAAAGGTGTTGGCGTGATTGTCTACAATCCGCTTGCTGGAGGGTTCCTAACGGGCAAGCACCGTCGCGGCGAGCCGCCCGCCGACAACACGCGCTTCGCGGTTGCAGGCAAACTCTACCTTGACCGCTATTGGAACGAAGCGAGTTTCGAAGCGGTCCAACGATTGCGGACGTTTCTTGAAACACGCGGAAAGTCGTTGACACACGTCGCGCTTGCATGGGTGTTGAAGCAACGAGCTGTCACATCGGCCATCGTTGGCGCAACAAGCGCCGACCAGCTACGAGATACGCTTGGCGGTGTCGGTTTGATGCTCGACTCCGAAGAAATGGATCGGTGCGACACCATTTGGTACGAAGTGCCGCGCGCTCGCGATCCGCGAATCGCTCTGAGGTAAGGATTGATCGGCATCACGCGAAGGTTTGCTTGTTAACAGATTGACACTGATAGCAACCGTTGTGTAAGCTTTTCGCTCGATAAATGCAACGGAGGTTTTGAGTGGCACAGGTAAAGGTTCACGACAACGAGAGCATCGAGAGCGCAATCCGGCGCTTCAAGCGTCAAGTAGCCCGCGAAGGGATCATCACCGACACCAAGAAACACGCCTTCTATCTAAAACCCGGTGAGCGCCGCCGCCTGAAGTCACAGGTTGCGCGGCGCCGAGCGAGAAAGAGTCTTCGCAAGCGAAACACTCCGCACGAAGAGTAGAGGTCAAGACCAGAGGTCAGAAGGTCAGAGGTCACCGGAACTCCGACTTCTGACCTCTGATCTCTGACTTCCTAATCCGGAGCAGCGACTAGTCTCTGGAGTGCTTCTTTCATCTGCGACCGAGCTTCTTCGTCCTTCTCACTGGCTACAGCTTCAGTAAGCGCGGCGACCGCGCGCTTGTCACCGATGTCGGCGAGCGCCAGCGCCGCCGCAAGTTTCACCATTCGCGACTCATCCTTCAGCGATTGAATGAGCGGTTCGATCGCGCGCTTGTCGCGAAGATCGCCTAACGCCGTAGCCACCGCCGACCTTACGTCAGGCGCCTCGTCTCTCGCCGCGGAGATCAACGCCGGTACCGCGCGCGATTCCTTTAACGACCCGAGCCCCATCGCTGCGGCCCCACGGACCGTCGAATTGCCATCCTTGAGAGAGGTGGTAAGCGAATCAACAGCCTTTGCATCGCCCAGTTGACCGAGCACCCTCGCCGCCGCCGCCCGCACGAATGACACTTCGTCGCTGAGCATCGAGATCAGCGGCGCGACTGCCCTCTTGTCGCCGAGTTGTCCGAGCGCATTTGCCGCCGAAGCTCGGACGTCACCTTCCTGATCCTTCAGTGCCGCGATCACCCCTTCAACCGCGCGCGGGTCCCCGCTTTCGGCTAGCTGATCGATGGCCTCCCGGCGCTCGGCGCTCGACCGGCTCTTCATTCGCTCCAACATCCGCGTAAGCTCATCCCCCTTCTGCTCTTGAGGGGTCCGATGTTGGACAGCAGGTGCTTCTTGGAGTGCCTGGGCCTGGCACCCTCGGACATGTGACATGATGCTCAGCAACAGTGTGAGGGCGATGCACAGCTTCATAACTAATTCTCATGTCGGACGGCGGACGTCGCGCAAAATCCAGTGAAACCGTTTCTATGAGATCTCTTTCAGAAAACTGCGGCCCGCCTGCAACGTCAGCCCGAAGTTCTCTGCTACAGTCTGACCGATATCGGCCAGCGAAGATCGAATGCCCAGATCGATTCCCGCGCGCGCCCGCCGTCCCCAGCACAAAAGGGGAACGTATTCGCGCGTGTGATCGGTCGAAATATCTCCCGGGTCGCAGCCGTGATCGGCGCTAATCATCAACAGGTCGTCGTCTCGCATCGCCTCTTGAATCTCAGGCAACCGCAAATCGAACTCTTCAAGCGCCCGCGCATAGCCTTCTACATCGTTCCGATGGCCGTACAGCATATCGAAGTCGACAAGGTTGGTGAAGATCAACCCTTGACTCGTCGAATCGAGCGCTCGGAGCGTTTGATCGACACTCGCGTCGTTGTTGCCGGCTTTCAACTCTTCGGTCGTGCCGCGATGACAGAAGATCGATCCGATCTTGCCCACTGCCGATACGGCCAGCCCTGCTGACTTTACTCGATCGAGCAACGTATCCTCGGGAGGATCGATGGCGTAGTCCTGTCGCGCCTCGGTACGCCGAAACCCGCCCGAGTCGCCAATGAACGGCCGCGCGATGACTCGGCCGACTTCGTCCTGACCAGTGAGCTGCTCACGCGCGATCTTGCACCATCCGTAGAGCTGTTCGAGCGGCACCACCTCTTGGTGAGCGGCTATTTGAAATACGCTATCGGCCGATGTGTACACAATGGGGCGTCCGGTTCGAACATGCTCGTCGCCCAGTTCCTTGATGATCTCGGTTCCGGACGCCGGCTTGTTTCCCAACACGCTGCGGCCGATCGCTCGCTCGAACGGCTCAATCACCCGCGACGGAAAGCCATTCGGATAAGTGGGGAACGGCTGTTTAGTGATGATCCCGCCCATCTCCCAGTGTCCGGTGGTTGTGTCCTTGCCGCGCGAAGATGTTGCTAGCTTTCCGAATACCCCGTTGGGGCTTTTGACTGGATCGACCGGCAAACGCCTGATGTTAGCCAGTCCCATCTGGCGCAAATGCGGAATGTGAACCTCGCGAGAGCCGAGCGCGTGCCCTAGCGTGTCCGCGCCCGAGTCGCCGTAGTCGGCGGCATCGGGCATTTCCCCGATGCCAACGCTGTCGAGTACGACAAGGACGATTCGGCCAAAAACCTTCTTCGAAGTCATCCGCGCTTCTCCGGTGCGATTCTAAGTCCGCCGGAACTAATTATCAACGGCCCGCATTGACTCACGAAAAATCTTGATGAAACCGATTCGTTGCCTCACGAAAGAA
>CAZOOE010000241.1:4213-9567 GCA_964581275.1 uncultured Clostridia bacterium | reverse complement strand
AAAATCACCGGAGTCCGCGATCTTTCGCAATTTTAAGTGGCCCACCCAGGCGATCACCTATCGGCTTGGCAAGGACCAGATCTATGCATTGCGCGAAGAGGCCTCAAAACTGTTGGGCGATAGATTCTCGGCCAAAACATTTCACTTGCTCTTTATCAAGCAGGGCAGCGTCCCGGCCGGATACTTTCGCGAGGAGTTGCTGCGCGAGATCAGCGAGACAAAGTGAAGAGCGATGCGAGATCCGTGAAGCGTCAAGCATCAAACTCCTAACCTGTAATCCTTCTTCTTGAACGCTTCAGCTTTGCGATTAGGTAGTACTATGGCCATGCATTTCTCTTTTGGCCCGGCCCTCCCTGGCAACGAGCGGCCAACGTTGCAACAGCGCTTTGCCGCCCTGCGCTACATTCCTCCCCTGGTCAGGCTGGTGTGGGAAACGCATCGCGGCTACACCTCCGCGATGGCGCTGCTGCGTCTGATGCGCGCCGGCATTCCAGTCGCAATGCTCTGGGTTGGCAAGCTGATCATTGACACGGTAATTGCTTCGCGAGAATCGTCCGCGAACTTCGCAAGACTTTGGAAGCTCGTCGCGCTCGAAATTGCGATCGTCACTGCGAACGATGTCCTTGCGCGAGCCTCGTCGCTGGTCGAAAGCTTACTCGGCGATCTGTTCTCAAACCACACCAGCGTGCGATTGATGGAGCACGCCGCCACCCTCGACCTGTCGCATTTCGAAGATCCCGCTTTCTACGATCAGCTCGAACGGGCGCGACGTCAGACGACCAGCCGCATCGGGTTGCTGGCGCAGCTCCTGTCGATCGGACAAGACGGACTCACGTTGCTATCGCTGGGAGCGGCGCTGGTCGTGTACAGTCCCTGGCTCTTGCTGTTGCTCGCAGTCGCGGTGTTGCCGAGCTTTTTTGGTGAGACTCATTTCGCATCGCTTGAGTACTCGATGCAGTTCCGCTGGACGCCCGAGCGAAGACAACTCGACTACTTGCGCTACGTGGCAGCGAGCGATAGAACCGCGAAAGAAGTGCAACTGTTCGGGCTATCGCAGTGGCTGATCGAGCGATTCCGCAAGCTATCGTGGAAGTTCTACGACGAGAACAAGAAGCTTTCGATTCGCAAGGCCCGGGTTAGCACGTTGCTCTCGCTCATAGGCACGCTGGGCTACTACAGCGCATACGCGATCATCCTTCTACGCGCGACGCGGGGAGAGCTCACGATTGGCACGCTGACCTTTCTCGCGGGTTCGTTCAGCCGGAGCCGCGGGTTGATCGAAGTGCTGTTGATGAGCGCAGGCGGCATCTATCAGCAATGTCTCTATCTCAAGGACCTCTTCGATTTCTTTGAGATGAAACCGTCGATCGCTTCATCGTCCGGAGCGCCTTCTGTGCCAAGGCCGATTCGAGCCGGATTCGTGTTCGAGGACGTCGGCTTTCAATATCCGGGGAGCGATGCGTGGGCAGTCCGGCATGTGACCTTTACGCTGCGGCCGGGCGAGCGGGTCGCGTTCGTGGGTGAGAACGGCGCAGGTAAGACGACTCTGACCAAGTTGCTTGCGAGGCTCTACGATCCAGGCGAAGGCCGCAATTTTGCTCGACGACGTGGATCTTCGAGAATATGACATCCATTCGGTGCGTCGCGCGGTAGGAGTCATCTTCCAGGATTTCGTGAAGTACGATTTGCGTTTCGATGAGAACGTCGGAGTGGGCGAGATCGATGAGGTGCGGACGTACCTGGATGCTGCGAGCGTAACGGAACAAAAGAGCGATGCTGGCTCCGGAAGCGACGGCGACGGTGAAGTACCGGGCGCGATTGTCTCGGCTTCGGAGAAATCGCTGGCGTCGAGTCTGCTGCCGCGATTCTCGAAAGGATACAAGCAGATGCTTGGCCGGCGGTTTGATGAGGGAGTTGAACTCTCGGGCGGCGAGTGGCAAAAGATTGCGTTGGCCCGGGCCTACATGCGCGATGCGCAGGTGTTGATTCTGGACGAGCCGACGTCATCGCTGGATGCCCGCGCCGAGTACGAAGTCTTTATTCGCTTCTCTCAGTTGGTGGCTGGACGAATGGCGGTGATCATCTCGCATCGATTCTCAACGGTAAGGATGGCGGATCGGATCATCGTGCTTCAGAACGGTATGGTAATCGAAGACGGCGCTCACCAGGAGCTCGTTGCCCGCGGCGGCTTGTATGCTGAGTTGTTCGCGCTTCAAGCGGAAGGTTACCGGTAATTGGATCTTAGTCAATAGCCTACTCTACGCCGCTGTTTACGCCTGGCGTTGAGCGCGCGCGGGAGTTCGCTGGGTCAAATGAGGAAGGTACTTGTTGAGTACCCTGTAGGCCAACAACACCGCGACCGCCACTCCAAACAACACCGGCTCACGAGTGTCTGCCTTCACAAGCATGTAGTAGTGAATCACCCCGCCGACCGCCGAAACATATGCCAATCTGTGCAACAGGTTCCATCGC
Organism: uncultured Clostridia bacterium; assembly: GCA_964581275.1. GTDB lineage: Bacteria > Acidobacteriota > Blastocatellia > UBA7656 > UBA7656 > Onstottus_A. The sequence continues at coordinate 7,095 of CAZOOE010000241.1, read as the reverse complement.
TTGCCACCCAGCCGCTTGATGCTCTTTTGTGTTGAAGTCAGAGCCAGCGGAACCAGCATCAGGAAGCTCGCCATTCCGACGGTGATGAACGGGCGTTTGACGATGTCTTCGCCGATCAGCCCGAAGCCAAAGAACTTGTCGAACCACACATAAGTCAGCAGGTGAATGCACCCGTAGAAGAATCCATATAGTCCGAGCAGACGGCGGAATTTGATCATCCACGGAAGCCCGAGCGCTTTGCGGAGCGGCGTCACTGCGAGCGACAAAAGCAGGAACAGCAATGTCAGCACGCCGGTCGTGCGCGTCGCAAACTCAGTCGGATTCGCGCCGAGGTGGTGATGATACCAATCCCAACCAAGCAGAGTGATTGGCACCGCGCTGCTAACGAAGATAACGAATTGCGCGAAACGAGTATCTTTCATCGGTTCTTGTTCGTAGTACGGCCTTCATCCTTCAGGCGGAAGCTCGTAGCGGCATTGCCCGACATTTATCTTACGAACTTCCGCCTGAAGGCCGGACTACAAACCCCCGGACTACGAACCCTCAAAAGTACTTCAGCAAATCCATCCCGCTGTAAAGCTGTGCGACTTGATCGCCATAGCCGTTGAACATCAAAGTATCTCTCAACCCAAACTCGCCGATGCGCCGCTCGGCTTTTTGACTCCAACGCGGATGGTCGCGGTTTGGGTTCACATTCGAGTAGAAGCCATACTCGCTCGGACCCGCAATGTTCCAGGCTGTCGGCGGTTGATTCTCAACCAGTTTGATTCGCACGATCGACTTGATTCCTTTGAAGCCGTACTTCCACGGCACGACCAGCCTGAGGGGCGCGCCATTTTGAGGCGGCAAGGTCTCGCCGTACAGCCCGCTAGCGAGAATCGTCAGCGGGTGCATTGCTTCATCCAGTCGCAAGCCTTCGATGTACGGCCACTCGAGAACGTCCGAGCGAAGGTTTGGCATCTGCTTCGGATCCGCGAGCGTTTCAAAAGCGACGTACTTCGCTTGAGAAAGTGGTTGCACCTCATCCAGTAGCTTAGCAAGCGGGAATCCCACCCACGGGATCACCATCGACCACCTTTCGACGCAGCGGTGACGGTAGATCCGTTCTTCAGGAGGCGCGATCTTCAACAGGTCGTCGATGTCAAAAACGCGCGGCTTGTTAACCAGGCCTTCCACCGCAACCGTCCACGGGCGAGCCACGAATCGCCGGGCCTTATTTGCCACCTCGAGTTTATCGGTCGAGAACTCGTAGAAGTTGTTGTAGTGAGTTATATCTTCATATGAAGTACTTTTCTCATTGAGAGGCTGAGCCGTTTGAGGCGGCGCCTTGACGTCAGCGATCTTTTCACCGGGTTGCGCCTCTTCGCGGTGACTGGTGAACTGGCGATAGATGAGACCGGTTGCGACCGTACCACCGGCCAGCACCGCGCCGCGGATAAACAGACGGCGACTTAGGTAGAGACTCTTGTCGGTGATCTCACCGCTTTTGATATCGTCCGCTTTCTTGATCAACATAACTACTTCAATTCTAGCACCGTTTGATCTGATGCATTCTCAACTACGAGACGTTTGCGGTCATCGGTTTCCGAGAGATACTGAAGCCACGCCAAACACGTGGCGGCTGACCCGCTCCTGCACAAAGACCACTGCCTTTAGACTGTCACGCTTCCAGCCCTTGTCGATTTGCACCACCGGGCTGGCGACAAACTGTGCTCCACCCTGTGAATCGACCAAGCCGAGTGATATAAGCTTGCGAACCACCGCGCTGTGGCTGAGGTGGCGTCCGGCGTTTTCGCCCCGCGAGACGCTTGAAGCCAGACCACTTTCGGTAATCGCCAGCAACACCTCCGCGCCATCCCCCTCCTGCGCTTTCACCAAACCGTCAACCCGGACTGCAAGCGTTAATGCGCCGGCCCCGGTCTGCCCCGAAGCAAGACTTACAGTCACAGCGGCTTTCGGATCGTGCGAGGCGCCGAGGATCTCTTCGCGTGCGCTATCAAAGTTGCTGCCGACGAATTGAACGCGCCCGTCGACGATCATTTGCGGGGTGTAGATCTCATCGGTGTTAAACGCTCGAGCGTAGTCGTTCTGTCGCGCGCTGAACGCCGCGGACGAATACGGATCGGTCCAGCCGAGACGATTCCAGTAATCGACGTGCTCTGAAAGCGCGATGACCTCCGCGCCGTCCACCGGTTGCGTTTGCTCAAGGCGCGTCAGCAACGCGTCGGCCGGCGGGCAGCTTGAGCACCCCTCTGAGGTGAACAACTCAACAAGGACTGGCACGCGCCGCCCGTTTGCGACGCTGGCCATTTGTTTATCACGCGCATGGCTGACATAACGCACTGTCGTTCTTCTGCCGACGAGCGCGACAACTACCAGAGCCAGCGCCGGCACGACAAACACAAGAGCAAGGGCTATTTTTGGTTTCAAACCTTTCCTCCGGCTGGGGACACAGATGCTGTCCCGCACTCATATATACGTTCTCGCGAAGGTTTTATTCCACTTGAGCTTCTACAGTTAGCCTCGTGGATGGCTTGCGTTTCATCTTTGACGACTTTGATCGGAAGCACGGGCCCGAAGGTCTCTTCAGTCATCACCTTCATTGAGCTGTTTACGTCGACCAGAACGGTCGGCTCGAAAAAATAACCGCCAAGGTCGTCGCGGCGATGGCCGCCAGTCAGCACTCTAGCGGGCATCTGCGACGTGATCGCAGACGACATTCAGTCATAAGGCTCCTATGTGACCAGCGGCAACACGAAGCGCCGGCACTCTTCCAGACGACTCACGCTCGTTGAATTACGCTGAGCAAATCGCCGGGTGCGCCGAGCGCGAGGTCGGGCGATGCATCAAGCAGCCGTTTGAGGCTCGACCCGCCCCACATC
>CAZOOE010000241.1:0-4203 GCA_964581275.1 uncultured Clostridia bacterium | reverse complement strand
TCGGGTCTCTCCAATGAGTGTCGTTGTGCGGCTCGCCCCGCCCCAAATCGGTGCGGCCGTTCGTGTTCTGGCTGCTTGCCCCATCATTATGTCAGCCGGACTGTCGCCGATGACAAGCGTCGAACGCGGGTCAGCGCCGAGGTCGGCCATCGCGCGCAACACGCCGTCCGGTTCAGGCTTGGGCCTGGCAACATCATCGCCCCACACCGCGAGACCTATCAGCCGCCGTAATCCGATTATGTCCAGTTCCAGGTCGCCCGCGCGGCGAGGCTTGAGGGATACGATCCCGACGCTCGCACCCAGCTCATGCAAATGGGTTAACAGCTCTTCGATGCCGGCGTAGGCAACCAGGTGCTGTTGATGTGTCGCGTAGTAGTGCTCCTCGAAGCTTGCGAACATCTCCTCGAGCAGTTCTTCGCCGTAGCGTCTGAGAACCTCGTGAGGGGTGACGTTCCAGTAGTCGCGAAACTCGACTTCGTTTAGAAGAACCCCGGTGTGCCGCTCAATCGAGTGAAGGAACGCCGCGCGATATGCGCGCTCTGAATAGGCAAGCGTTCCGTCGAAGTCGAAAAGGAAACAGTCAAACTTCATCCGCTCACTCATTGCGGTGGCGGCGGTGGCAGGTTATTGCCGCGTGGCCGATTGTATGGTGAAGACGCCTTCCACGCGGGCAGCGCATCCTGATTTGCAATGCGCAGCGCGGCGACCAACCCGGTTACCGACAACCCGCGAGCGCCGTCCCAGTTCCAATCGGGCTGAACCGTATCGGTGGACATGTGATAGTCGGTCACCAGCCACTTCACCGCCCTCGGCATGACGGCCAGCAGGTTTCCTGCCGGCGCCCCGATCAGATAGAGCGACGGCACTCCTCTCTTGAAGAACTCGTAGTGATCGGAGCGGTAGAAGACTCCCTCTTCGGGAGCTGGGTCCGGCACCAGCTTCAGACCCTGCGCGGCTAGCACTCCCCCCAGCAATTCGCCGAGATCCGAGTGCTTGAACCCGTAGTCGAAAATGTAACCGAGCGGGCCCCACACTTCAGTGCCTATGCCGTCGTAGTTAATGTCAGCCGCGACCTTCTCAATGGGCCACGTCGAATGCTTTACCCAGTGCGCCGCTCCAAGCAGTCCGTACTCTTCTCCGGTCACTGCCAGAAAGATCAACGAGCGTCGTGGTCTTGTCTTTGACTTTACCAGGGCCTCCGCAATCGCAATCAGCTTCGCAACGCCAATCGCGTTGTCGGCGGCGCCGGGATAAATTGTCCCGTCGGTGTCGATGCCGTAGGCGTCGTAGTGTGCCGACAGGACAACCGCTTCCTCTTTCAGCTTCGGGTCGGAGCCTTCGAGCACACCTACAACGTTGCTGCTGATTGCTTGTTCGCGCCGGAGCTTTACGGATATCGAAGCCGGCATCGACAGCGCGCGTGAGACGAACTCACCGTTCTCGGCCTTTTGCTTCGCCTCGCCGTAAGTTGAGCCCGAGCCCGCGAATAGCTTCTCAGCGGTTGCGTCGCTTATCATCACCGTCGGCGGGAGGTTAACGGGCAGTTGCGGTGACTCAGCGAGCGCAACACGCCGGCGCGACAGGTAAACGGTCATCAGATTGAACGGCTGAGTCGCGCGCGCGGCGACATACGTTAGGACGCATCCGGCGGCGCCGGCAGCAACAAGCGTTGGGATCACCACCTGCGCACTTGCAGCTTTGGACCAGGCCGCCTGATCAATGTTCTTTGGTCTACCGCCGAGAAGGACTACAATCTTGCCTTTGACGTCGATGCCCGCGAGGTCATCGTGTTTGAACTCCGCAGAGGTCACTCCATAACCGACAAACACTGACTCACCTGAGGCATCGGTTGACGCGACCGGAAGCGGCGGCACCGCGACGAAGTCCTTCTTGTAGGCAAAAGCCGTATCGCCGGCCTTGAATGCGCAACCGGAAAGTGGCTGTTCGACTCTGAATTTGATGGGCTGGAAGTAACTATTCACGTCCTGAACGGCGTTCGCTCCGAGACGGTAGTTGCCGTTGCCTGCCGCCTTCAAGCCGAGCTTTGCGAATTGATCGGCGATGTACTTCGACGCGCGGTCTGCGCCAGGCTGTCCGGTTCCTCGGCCTTCCATTTCTTTCGAGGCCAACAGGTTTGTGACTTCTCTGATTGTCTGGGTGCTCAATGCGGCGACGGCCGCTCTCTCGACTTCCGAGAAGCCACTCGCCGCCGGCGGCGCTGTCTGCGAACCCGCGGAATCCCCCAGCGCGAGCGCCGGCAACAGCAGGCCCGCCATGACCATACGAGCGAAGAAGGGTTTCCAGCGCGGGTACGGGATCAAGATGGTCTCCTCAATGTGCGTTTCAAATATAACAATCGAAGGGTCAACATTCTATGTTGCCCGCGAGTCAGCAAGGCGATCTTCGAAGCGGCCCATCTTGCGGAACTTGTCGTAGCGCCGGGCGATGCGATCCTCGCAAGTGAGGTCTCGCACCGAGCGGAGTGCCTCTAGTAGGGACATGTCCAGCAGGCTGCCCGCTTCCTCGTGATTCATATGCGCGCCGCCGGGAGGTTCGGGCACGATCTGATCGATCAATCCGAACTCGAGCAAGTCGGGCGCGGTCAATCGCAACGCGCGCGCCGCCTCCTCGGAGTGTGCCTGATCGCGCCAGAGTATAGCCGAGCACGATTCCGGGGAGATCACTGAATAGATCGAGTTTTCGAGCATCAACACCTGGTCGCCCATCCCGATCGCGAGCGCGCCACCTGAGCCGCCTTCGCCGGTGACCGCCACAATCACCGGCACACGGAGCTTTGCCATCTCGCGTAAGTTGTACGCGATCGCTTCGGCCTGGCCCCGCTCTTCAGCGTCGACGCCGGGATAGGCGCCGGGCGTATCAATCAAAGTAAAGACCGGGCGATGGAATTTCTCGGCCAGCTTCATCACTCGCAACGCTTTGCGATAGCCCTCCGGTTTCGGCATGCCGAAGTTGCGATGCTGCCGCTGTTTGGTCGTACGGCCTTTCTGATGGCCAATGACTACACAGGGCTCTTCGTGAAAGCGCGCGAAGCCTGCAACCATCGCCGGGTCGTCACCAAAACGTCGGTCGCCGTGTATTTCGAAGAAGTCGCTGAAGAGCAGCCCGATGTAGTCGAGCGTATAGGGGCGATTCGCATGGCGTGCGAGCTTCACCCGGTCCCAAGCGTTGGGGGTGTCCGGTTCAGCGGTCAGATTGGCGGCCCCGGACTCATGGAGCCGGCGGTGGATCTCGTCGAGCGAATCGTCGTCGACCGGGTTCGTGTCCTTCTTTCTCTCTGCCATTTCCGTCTTGGGTTCAGAGTTTTAGCTCGCCGACTCTGAATCAGCTAACTGAAGATTGAACTTGTGAACCCTCACACAGATCTTATACCAGCCTCGAATCTTGACACCCCTCTCACGCGATTGTTACATTGCGACCGCGCCTACGTGCCGCGCTATCGAGGAGGTTCGCAGCTAATGGCGACGTTCAATGGTATAGAAGTTCCCGGCGACGGTCAAAAGATTACGGTCGAGGGAATGAAGCTCAAGGTGCCTGACCGGCCCATCATTCCGTTCATCGAAGGCGATGGCACGGGCCGTGACATATGGCGGGCTTCGCAGCGTGTCTTTGACGCCGCCGTCGAGAAGGCTTACGGCGGCCGGCGCCAGATCGCGTGGTACGAGATATTCGCGGGAGAGAAGGCGTTCAACCAGTTCGGCGAGTGGCTGACCGATGATTCGGTCAAAGCCATCGCAGAGTTCGGAGTCGCGATCAAAGGCCCACTAACCACCCCGGTCGGCGGTGGCATACGCAGTCTTAACGTCACACTTCGCCAGGTTCTGGATCTCTACGCTTGTGTGCGCCCAGTGCGTTACTTCACCGGGGTTCCCTCGCCGGTCAACCATCCTGAGAGAGTCGACGTGGTTATCTTTCGCGAGAACACCGAGGACGTTTACGCCGGCGTCGAATTCATCTCCGAAAGCGAACGCGCGAGAGAGATCATTTCGCTGCTGAATGACAATTACGGCTACAAGGTTCGAACCGACAGCGGCATCGGCATCAAGCCAATCTCGCCAACTGGAACCAAGCGGCTCGTTCGGCGCGCGATTCAAAACGCCCTTTACTTCAACAAGCCCTGCGTTCCCCCCGGTTCCAACAGCAACCCACAGTAATTTCACTAAGGGCCCCTTCGGGGGTGTGGCG
>CAZOOE010000240.1:0-9599 GCA_964581275.1 uncultured Clostridia bacterium | reverse complement strand
GCCTCTCGGCCACGACCCCGTTGGCGGCGATGGCGAGGCCCGAACTCGCTAGGACCGAGTTGAGAACCCAGGCGCTCGACCGTTTTGCATTCATCGCCGACGGTACCGCCTCCAGGAGTTGAACCCGGATTCTTCCGCTAATCGGGCGGACGTGTTGCCGATTACACCAAGGCGGCGTGATTCAAAGAACTGGCTCCGGGAGAAGGCCTCGAACCTTCACTTTCCGATTTCAGAGACCGAGGATGGAGGATCGAGGATGGAGGATCGAGGATGGAGGATGCAGATCGAACGATAAGCCTGATATCGATCCTCGATCCTCGATCCTCCATTCTCGATCCTCCATTCTCTGGCGGAGGGTGAGAGATTCGAACTCTCACAGGCCAAGGCCCGCCGGTTTTCGGGACCGGTGCACTGCCAGTTGTGCGAACCCTCCGAGAAGCGGGAGCAGGAGGACTTGAACCCCCGTCAGCGGTTTTGGAGACCGCCATGTTGCCGATTACACCATACTCCCGTGTCGCGCAAACTGAGGGCCGACCTTCCGCCAAACTCAACGGACTGAAGTCCGTGCAATTAATGCTGAGCGAAGGAATCGAACCTCCAGTGACCGCGCGGGTCGCCTGATCTACGGTCAGGTGCGATGCCACTCTGCCAGCTCAGCGTTACGAAGACCGTGCTTTCTATTCGGTTGTCAAAAAACAAAGGGAGCGAGTCCCTTCCGCACTCAAAGCGCAGAAGCGGCCCGCTCCTTTTGTCTCGTTTGTCGAACTGGTCTTGAGATTTTGGGAGCGGGAGTCCGCTCCCGCTGAATCAACGCTGATGTCGCGAACAATCGGTGAATCGTTGTTCGATCGATATGGTGGTACCGACTTTATTCACGTAACTCAGCATATTGACGCCTAATGATGGCGCGCTCGGGCAGGCGAGCCCAAAGAACGCTCGTGATCCCCACGCCGTAGCGCGTGCCATCGATCTTGTGTTTTGTCCTTTGAGCATCATCGAACTATTTCTCCACAGCAAGAATGAAACTGCAAACAAGTCTTGCGAGTTTTTTTCCAGAACTCTTCTTTCGAACTATCTCTTACGTTGCTCCTTGCGATAAGTTCCACTCGCAAGTTGTGGGCATCTTCGCGAGACTCAGCACCTTTGCGAGTTCTTCGCGTCTTTGCCGACCTTTGAGTCTTTTGAGCGGGTCCAGTTTCAAAAGGCTTACTTCTACAATCCGTTTCCCGCAAAAGACGCAAAGCCGCAAACAATCGCTCAGACCGCAACGCACGAACCGGGAATTTCCACTTTCCAAACCCGATCACCCACCTGCGAGCACTCGATCACGATCTCCAGAAACTTGCCGATAACCGCGATGTTGGTCGTCGCGTGCCGCGAAAGCGGCAACGTAGTAAAGCTCCCGCCACCGGCCATCGCCATTAGGATCAACAACTGATCCGCCAGGTATTCTCCTACCGCGACTTCCGCGCCAACATAACGCCGTACCTGCTGCACCGCCTTCTCGGCGACCGCTTCCGACCGAAGACCGCGTTCGCCAAAACCGGTGAAGACTTCAGTCACGCGCTCGCATTCGATTTCGATCGTCACGACGTTGCCGGGACCGGGCGAGCGCTCGATCGATTCGGATTTCATCGACTCAGTCGGCCACGACATCTTTCTCGCGATCACTTTTATTTCGCGCTCGGCAATGCTCAGGGGCAGGTTCGCAACCACCGCCTTCACGCGTCGCGCCTTCACCTCTCCTCGACTCAGAAGATCCAGCCGATTCAGCCCGGCGGTGGGTTCGACCGTCACACTTATCCGACCGCCACCCGCCGGGTAGAAGCCCGGCCTTTCAAGCTCAGCCGTGACGCGGGGGCCCATTTGATTCACCAACGGCAGAAACGCCTTCTGGAGAAAATCAAACGGCGGAGCGAACGGATTATGTGTGCCGCCTTCGAGGATCAACTTGCTTTTACCGCCGGCGACCAGCAGCGCCGGCAGCACAGTTTGAAGCACCAGAGTCGTGCTGCCGGCGGTCCCAACCGCGAACGCGTAGTTGCCGGCGACAACGCTGCCGGGTGCGAACGTCAGCTCGCGAGAGCCGATGGCCGCACCGTCGACCTCGGCCCCCGAGATCTCAGTCGCAGCGTTCACCGCGGTGAGGTGTTGCCTTAGGAGCCCGGGATTTTTACGCCCGGCGCGAATGTGCTCGATGCGAAACGGTCTGGCCGTCACCAGCGAGAGCGCCACTGCAGTGCGTAGAATCTGCCCGCCTCCTTCTCCAAATGATCCATCGATAGTCAACATGCCGTTTGTCTGTCTCTCTGTGGACGTCAGCGACTTTGGGTTTTTACGTACTTGGCCTCTTTGAGGGATTTGCGTCTTTGCGCGAAACGGGATTCTCAATTGAGGTTTCGCGCAAAGCCGCCAAGCACCGCAAAGAACGCCAAACAATCAGAGAACGCCAACCATCACCTGCTCGGTCTTCGCTTAGAACGCTTCCCTCTTCTTCCGCTCGCGCCCTCAGTTCCTTTCAGCGACGCAAGTGGCCACAGACTGTACTCAATCCTCGCCAGCCCGGCCCCGACTACTGCCGCAACTACTTCTTCCGAGGCCTTGTAACATGGCGCCGCTTCATCGATCGGAACGCGGCCATCGACGTTCACCAGAATTCCGGCGGCCGCGTACTCATCATCGATCTTACGCTGGTTCAAAGTCCTTCCAGCTTCGCCTCGCGACATACGACGACCCGCGCCGTGGTTCACCGAGTACCCGCTCTTCACCGCGCCCGCCTCTGGACGCAGCACGTAGCTCCAGTCCTTGTTCGAACCCGGGATCAACACCGGATGACCTTCACGCTCCCACATCGTTCCGTCGAGCGTAGGATGCCCCGCCGGAAACGCTCGAGTAGCGCCCTTGCGATGTACCCACGCCTCACCAAACTCCGGGTTGGGCTCCTTCTGGACCAGATTGTGAGAAATCTCATAGATCAATTCCATGTCACCGCCGAACACTTCCCTAAAAGCCTCCGCGACCTGCTCGAAGATGATCAAGCGGTTGATGATCGCAAAGTTCCCGCCTGCCGCCACCGCGTTCAAATAGCTTCGATAGTGTTCCGACTCTGCGGTGAAGTACCCGAGGTCGAGATCGGTGATCTCGTTAGGCTTCTCCGCGCGCGCTAGATCGAAATAGTTGGTTGCCAGCCCGTGCCCCCAGCCTCGTGAGCCGGTGTGGGCCTGCACAAACAACGTTCCGGTCTCTTCACATCGTTGCAACTCGATAAAGTGATTCCCTCCGCCCAGCGAGCCAAGCTGCGAGAACCCGCGCTCGGGCTTGCCCCTTCCGCCAAGCGGCGGCTGCCAGTCATCATCAACCGGCATTCGATGCCGCTCCGCGCGCGGGCGATCAAACGTCGCGCCGTACTTTTCGACGTAGTACTCCGCGCCGCCGTGAACCAGGTTATCGAACTCTCTTCGATCGACAGTGCCAAGCTTGAAGCTCTTGCCCCCGGCGCCCAGATCGACGCGCTTCATCACTTCGCGGTTGAACTCGAGTCTTCTCTCTGGGGTCGCGGCATCGACCGGAACGGCGCTCTTGGCGCTGACCATCCCGCAACCGATGTCGTAGCCTACCGGACCCATCGCGATCGCGCCCTGATGCGAGTCGGTCAAGATCACACAGCCCACCGGCACACCATAGCCGTAGTGGACGTCGGGCGTGATTACTACGAGCTTGGTGCCCGGGAAGCGAGTCGCGTTGACGATCTGGCGATAGAGAATATCCTCGGCATCTTGCAATAGACGCGGCGTCAGGAACATTCTCACCGGCACATCGCAAGTGTCCTCGGTTCGAAGTTCATAGAACCCCTCGCCGTTCCATCGTGCGAGATGCTTCCAGTTGTGGGTGTTCGCTAGCTTCTTTTCTTCGGGCATCTTCATGCTCTTGTTCATCACATTGTAGTTCAGAATAAAAAGCGCGACGAAAGTTTTTTGGTGAGACACTCGCGCTCTACCGCTGAGCTACGGCGCCGCACAACATGGAGCCGCCGCGATTCGAACCCGGGACGCCAAGATCTAAAGTCCTCTAGTTCCACCTGCATTCGTCGCACAAAATAACGACGGCGACAAGTGTTGGTGAGAGGTCGGGGACTCGAACCCCACTCGAGACTTGCGTCGTCGAGGCGACAATGTACTCCCACCGGCATTCGCCGTCCAAAACCCGTGGCGCGCGCAAGGCCGCTGCGAGACCGCAAGGACCGCCAAGAGGTATTCCTTGCGGCCATCGCGACTCTGCGCGGAGCCTGTCGAGGCCGACCAGGTTTGTCGAGACGTCGCGTTTCAAAGCGTGGATGTAGTCTCGACGGCATTCGGCCCCGGGTAACAGAAGGCGGAAGGCGGAATGCAGAAGGCAGAACGACTGCCTTCTGTCTTCCATTTGATTACAACTCCACCGACTCGATCACGCCGACCCAGTGATCGGCGTTCAATCGGCCCGCCGCAAATTCGCGGATCACTTCGAACACCTGATCCGAGAAACCGCCGACGTTGAGAATGTCCTGTCGCTCGGCAGCTTGCGTAGTTCCGTACGGCTGTACGTCTATGCAAACCAGTCGAGCCTTCGGATTGCGCTTCCTGAACGACTGCCATTCGTGCATGGTAGCCGTTCCGCGCCCGGCGCCTGCGTCAACCCACGACTGGTTGTCGGAGATGAACACGACCAGATCACCGGTGGCCTTGCGGGCATTCAGTTCCGTGAGCGGCGCGCTGCAGTTTGTTCCGCCACCTCCGATCGAAGAAAGTTTCTGCGCGTTGGTCATCACCGAGTCGCGCGAGTTCAACTGAACCTTTACGACCCGATCCTCGAACGGCAGCACTTCGGCCGACGGGGTCTTGCGCACGATCGCGGCCGCAACCAACGCGGCTACGTCGATGCAGCGGACTTTTGTCGTCGAGCCCTTTCGACGACCGGTTACCGGCGACGCCATCGAACCCGAGACGTCCGGGCAAACGTATACTTTGCCCTGCTTACCTTCGAACTCGGGCACGTTCGCGATAGCGATCTCCGTCGCATCCTGAAGCGCCTCTCGCACGGCCACCGGCACGCCAGTTCCAGCCATCGCATATGCGACCATAAGCTGGTAAGGCAGCACTCGCGACTTGCGAATCGCGACCGCATCACGAAGCCGATCGGCAATCAGCGCGGTCATTCCGCTCTCTTCGAACACGCGATGACGCGCGAAAGTGTTCAGGTTCATTCGCAACGTCTGCCAGGATGCGTGCCGAGCGATTTCCGCCCATTCGCGCTTTCCCAGCTCGAGAGCTGTAAGCATCTGAAAGGGCACGTCAGGGACCGCCAGGCCGTCACCAGTCTTGAACGCTTCAAAGTCGCGAACAAGCTGCGGCAAGACCTCGTGGCCGCTGTCCCGGCCGATGAAGTAGCCGTAGAGCGCAGCGCGAGACGGACTCTTTGGCTTCGGGTGAACCATCTTCACGATGTCGACAAGCGATGGACTCTGGCCCACCGATGCGGTGAACACCTGCTCGTCGCTGCGACCCTCGAGCCACTCACAGATAAATCGCTTTGGCGCGGTGCCAAGCGACTTGCGACCCACAACACCCGATCTCATTACCTGTACGAAGTTGCGAAGCATCTTGCCGTTGTCGATCACACGAGGGAAGACCCGTCCGAGCAGTGCGCGGTCCTTCACCGATAGGACCGCGCACAACAGCGCAGGCATGTCCTTCATGAATCCCCGCTCGCGCGCGTAAACCGCGGTGCGTGCGATGAACTCAGGTTCAATCTCGCGGCACAGCTCGATGACCTTTTGAAGCTGCATCTCGGCGGTAGCATAGAACGTCGCGTTCAAGGAGCCGGTCGCGGCGTACTGTGCCAGCACGTGCTTGGAACTGAACGCGTAAGCCGGCGCGAACTCTTCGTTGATGCCATCGGCAGCCGGAATCAACTTTCCGACAATCGACTTGAATAGGCTCTTGTTTGCCATTGTGGTTACTCCGGCGCAGTCCCCTTACCCGCCCTCACCAAAACAACAGATCAGCACGCGGTAGTAACGGTAAACCGTGCTCGGTGCGGTTGTGACCGTGCTGGGCTTACATGTAACACGGGATTCGAACCCGGCGCGGCCCCGTACGCGACCATAGCCGTTGTGTCCAACGGTAAAATATTCCGTACTCGCTTCTCTCAGTCGGCTCGAAGTACAAGCGCCTCTGCGAGCTTCATTGTCCTTCACCTTTCGATTCAATCTCTGCTGTCCCTGCGAGAAGGAGCATTCCTCGTGCCAGCATCAAAAACATTCCGGAGCAGACGCCATCGGTCGTTGCCAACCGACTGATCCACAACAACAACAGCCGCAGAACCACCCTAACCGCTTGATGACTCTTGGAGATTCACCGATTTCCAATTACTATCGCATAAGCTAATGAGTTAGAGATTATTCTATGGTTAGGAAGCAGGTGGTCATCGGGTTGCTCGGGGCTACGCTCGATAGCGGGCGAGGGCCCGGGCGCTGGGAGCGTTGGCGCCCGACCGTCGCGTTGTGCCAGCACGAGGACTTGCTGATTCACCGATTCGAGCTGCTTTACCAGAAGAAGTTCGCCGGGATCGCGCGTATGGTGATTGACGACATCGCAACAGTTTCACCTGAAACTGAGGTCAGGCCCGCAGAGTTCGAGCTCGGTGATCCGTGGGATTTCGAAGAAGTCTACGCCGCGCTGCTCGACTTCGCCCGAGTCTACGAGTTCGAAACCGATCGCGAAGAATACCTTATCCACATTACCACCGGCACTCACGTCGAGCAGATCTGCCTCTTTCTTCTGACCGAGTCCAGATACCTTCCCGCGAAACTGATTCAAAGCTCCCCACCGTCCGCGCGAAAACGAGGCGAGCCCGGAACGTTCGAGATCATCGACCTCGATCTCTCAAGATACGATCATATCGCTTCGCGTTTTCAGCAGGAGCAGAAGGAGGGAGCGTCGTTTCTGAAGTCAGGCATCGAGACTCGAAACAACGCATTCAACCTGTTGATCGATCGCATCGAGCAGGTCGCAATCGCGACAAGCGATCCCCTGCTTCTCACTGGACCGACCGGCGCGGGAAAGTCGCGACTCGCGAGGCGCATCTATGAGCTAAAGCGAGCCCGGCATCAGGTAAAAGGGGATTTCGTCGAGGTCAACTGTGCAACGGTCCGCGGCGACGGGGCCATGTCGGCGTTGTTTGGACACGTGAAGGGTGCGTTCACCGGAGCGATCCACGGTCGACCCGGGCTTATGCGAGCCGCGGACGGCGGCATCCTGTTCCTTGATGAGATCGGAGAGCTGGGGCTCGATGAACAGGCGATGCTGCTTCGCGCGATCGAGGAGAAGGTGTTTCTGCCCCTTGGAAGCGACCGCGAGGCGAAGAGCGATTTCCAACTCATAGCCGGGACTAACCGCGATCTTCTGGTGGCGGTTCGAGAGGGAAGGTTTCGCGAGGATCTCGTTGCGAGGATAAACCTGTGGACTTTTCATATGCCCGGCTTGCGTGATCGCTTAGAGGACATCGAGCCAAATCTGGCATACGAGCTCGAGCAATACGCTCGGCGCACCGGCAAGCGAGTCACATTCAGCAAGGAGGCACGGGAACGCTTCCTGAGGTTCGCCGTTTCACTCGAAGCGCGATGGGACGGCAACTTCCGGGACCTGAACGGCGCGATAGTGCGAATGGCAACGCTCGCGGCAGGCGGAAGAATTACCGGCGACGTTGTGGCTGAAGAAATCGATCGCCTCCGTTCAGGCTGGCGGGCACAGCAGAGCACCGAAGTCGACGTTTTGCTCGAGCAGCTGCTTGGGACGGAAAGACTGAATGCGCTTGATCTCTTTGATCGGCATCAACTCACAAGCGTGATCAAAGTCTGCCGCGAGTCGCATACGATGTCCGAAGCGGGACGCGCGCTGTTCACCACCTCACGCCAGAAGAAGAAGACCGTGAACGATGCGGATCGTTTGAGAAAATACCTTGTACGGTTTGGGCTGGAATGGAGGGAGATTAAGTAGCAACTGCGGTCGATCCCCCGGGATCGTATAGATTGAAGGAAAGCAAGGTAGATTCGTTCTACGCAAGACGCCAAGCCGCAAAGCAGAGGGTCATTTGAACTGGCCGAATCGCCTCATCAGGCGGTAGATGTCAACGGCGGTGCTCAAAAACCCGAGCACTAGTCCCACGATCAGCCACAAGGGCGTGGTAGAGTACTTGTTGTCAAGCCACCATCCGATCAGCGCAGGAATACCAATCATCCACGGGATCGCGAGGGCCAATCCCACAGTTCCGAGCGCCTGACGCCAGCTTATGCCGCCATCAGTATTGCCACCGTCGCTGTCGTCGGTATTGTCATCTTCGGAGGACATGAGATCAACGCGGTGGGGGGCCTGGTTCGTCATCGGGCTCGCTCGACATGCCCGGTTTGGCGGCGGCCGGTTTCGCGGTCCCTTGCTGATAAGAGTAGGTCTTCAGGCTCGGGCTGGTGCCAGCTTTTTGCGTGAAGCTGATCAGCCGTTGCGGGAATACGCCGATGTAGAGCACCAGCACTGCCGCGGCTACCAACGCGGCGCGCAGCGAGGGTGCGAGCGTTACCGCTTCAGGCTCAGTCTCGCCTTCGATGTACATCGCGCGAATAAACCGGATATAGTAGTAAAGCGACACCACGCTCATCACCACTGCCAGTATCGCCAGCCGCACGAGCCACGGATTGCCTGTCTCGATCAGACCAGCGAACAGATAGAATTTGCCGATGAATCCGGCCGTCGGAGGTATCCCTCCAAGCGAGAGGAGAAAGATCGTCATCATCACCGTCAGCCACGGGGCCTTCTTCATCAGGCCGTTCAGATCCTCCATGCGATCGCCGACGATGCCCTTCCGTCTGAGCGCGATGATGCAACCGAACACACCCAGGTTCATAATCGTGTAGATGAACAAATAGATTACGAAGCCCGTGTAACCGGTTTGATTTCCTGCAATCAATCCCAACAGGGTGTAACCCGCGTGCGAGATCGAGGAGTATGCGAGCAGCCGCTTGGTGTTGTTCTGAGTCAACGCGCCCAGATTTCCCCAGACGATCGTTATCGCCGACACTACTCCTAACAAGACCGCCCAGCCGGGCAATCCCAGAACATTGTGCGCGGTGTCCCCGGCGATTGTCGCGCGCATGTCCGGCAGGCCGTAGAGAAACAAGCGGCCAAACATCGCGAAGCTCGCTGCTTTTACCCCGACCGACATGAACGCGGTGATCGACGTTGGCGCGCCCTCGTAAGCGTCCGGCGCCCACATATGAAACGGAACGGCCGCGACCTTAAAGAACATTCCCGCAGCCATCAGAATCATCGACATCAATAGCAAGTAACGCTGATCAATAATGGTCTCGGTGTTGTTGGCGTTCTTGATTACTTAGATTGTCATCACTTTTGGCAGCGCCGCCGCGATGCTCGCCAGGTAGGTCGAACCGGTCAGCACGTACAACATCGAAATGCCGTACAGCAGCACGCCGGAAGAAAACGCACCCCACACAAAGACCTTCAGCAACCCTTCGTTCGAATTTTGGTCGGGACGGGAATTCACGACCAGTA
>CAZOOE010000239.1:0-9608 GCA_964581275.1 uncultured Clostridia bacterium | reverse complement strand
GGGGTGTGCGGTTAAAAATTCCCTAGGAAACGGGGGAGCTTTGACCACGGTGCGGGGAAATCGTGGCCTTTTCGCCGGGTTCGATCGAGGCGGGCAACGCTTCGAGGCCTTTGATGTCCATTGCTTCTTCGAGACAGTCATGAGCCGTTTGATTCACCAGCGGATGGTCTGGAATCTCTATATCTCCGCCCGGTTGGTTCTCGGCGCATGCCACTTGATCGGGAAAGACCGCCGACAGCAAATCATCCGCATCCATTCGCTGAAGCTGCGCAGGAATCTTCTTGCCGCCTCGCCGCCTGGCCACCGCAAGCGCGCGGGTTGTGTTCCACCGCCACCGGATCTCCCACATCGGCGCGGCCAGTAGAGCTTGAATCAACAACCCGCGAACAGATGACGACCGCAGATAGCGGAACACTTCATCGAGAGCAAAGCTGTGAGTGGCGCCCAATGACAGCACGATCGCGTCTTCGGTAGCCGCAGCTTGCAGCTCGAAGTTAAACTTGCGGCAGAAGCGCTTGCGTAACGCCAATCCCCACGCCCGATTCAACCGGCTTCCAAACGGCGAATGAATCACCATCTGCTGCGCGCCGCTCTCGTCAAAGAATCGCTCGATCACCAGCGTGTCCTGCGACGGCATGACGCCAAGCGCGATCTTAGCGGTGACCAGGTATTCGACTATCTGTTCGGCCGCCGGCGACGACAGACCGATGTCATTAGCCAGCCAGTCGAGAGCTGAACCAGACGTTTCCGGATGATCCTCCCGCGCGAATCGTTCGGACAACTCAGTGCGAAACCGCGAAACCGACGCCGAGAGTTCGTGTGTTCGAGAAGGAGCTTCGCCAAGCCAGAACGGAATCGAAGGCGGCTTGCCGTGGGCGTCCGCGACTCGAACTCTTCCGTTTTCGACTCGCAGAATCTCCCAGGAAGCGTTACCGAGCTGAAAAATATCACCCTGCATGCTCTCGATCGCCCAGTCTTCGTTCACGGTTCCGATGACGCTGTCGGTCGGTTCTAGCACCACTGCGTAATCGGCGGTGTCCGGGATCGCGCCGCCTGAAGTGATCGCAGTCAGCCGGGCGCCTTTTCGCCCCCGCAGCCGGTGGTTGATCATGTCGTGATGCAAGTAGGCTCCGCGCCGCCCGCGGCGAGTCGCGAACCCGTCGCGCAGCATTCCCACAACCACATCGAACTCGCTTCGCTCAAGACGGCGATACGGATAGGCCCGACGGATCGTGCCGAACAGATCATCTTCGGTCCATTCGTCACTGGCCACTGAGGCGACGATCTGTTGCGCGAGGATGTCCAGCGGTTTTTCCGGAATCGAGAGCCGATCAAGCTCTCCTCTGCGAATCGAATCCAGCAGCGCCGCGCACTCGATCAACTCGTCGCGGGTAGTCGGGAAGATCCTTCCCTTTGGAAACCCGGTCACGCTGTGGCCGGATCGCCCAACGCGTTGAAGGAGCGTCGAGATCGCGCGAGTAGAACCCAGCTGGCAAACGAGATCGATGTCGCCGATGTCGATTCCCAGCTCTAGCGATGCCGTCGCAACCAGAGCCTTCAGCTCGCCTGCTTTCAATCGTTGCTCGGCGACAAGACGCTGCTCCCGCGCGAGGCTGCCGTGATGTGACGTCACATTCTCGTCGCCGATTCGTTCGCCGAGGTACCGCGCTACCCGTTCGGCCATCCTTCTGGTGTTGACGAACACCAGCGTCGTTCGATGGGTGACGATCAACTGAGCGAGACGGTCGTAGACTTCGTCAAACACCTCCCCTGACATCACCGCCTGAAGCGGCGAGCCGGGTACTTCCACAGCCAGGTCCAGCTCGCGCTTGTGGCCCGTGTCGATGATCGTGCAATTCGGTGTTCCCTGGTCGTCGATGTTCGCCGAGCCTACCAGGAATCGCGCGACTTCTTCGATTGGCTTCTGAGTAGCCGAGAGTCCGATACGAACGAGATCGCCTCCGACAAGGGCTTGAAGGCGTTCGACCGAGAGCGCGAGATGCGAGCCGCGCTTATCCCCGACCATCGCGTGTATTTCATCTACGATCAAGGTGCGCGCGGTTTGCAGCATTCGCCGGCCGCCTTCGCTGGTCAGCAAAATGTACAGCGACTCGGGGGTGGTGACGATGATGTGCGGCGGGCGTTTGGTCATCGCCGTGCGCTCGTGAGCGGGCGTGTCGCCGGTGCGAACCATAGTGCGGATATTGATCTCGTCCAGACCCAGCGCTTTCAGCTCTTGCTGTATTCCGGCAAGCGGCTCCTGCAGGTTCTTCTGAATGTCGTTGGAAAGCGCCTTGAGTGGCGAGACATACACGACGTGCGTGTTGTGTTCGAGCGAGCCGGCCAGCGCGAGCCTGACAAGATCGTCGATGGCCGACAGAAACGCCGAGAGCGTCTTCCCCGATCCGGTCGGGGCGGCGATCAGGGTGTGACGGCGCTCTTTTATCGATGGCCAGGCTTGTTCTTGCGGAGCCGTGGGAGCCGCGAATTGTTTGGCGAACCAGCTTGCTACTGCGGGGTGGAAAAGGTTGAGGCTCATCTTTCCATTCCTTACAAATGTTTTTCGTCATTCTCTCTCATACCGTAAACCGGCTTCGGTATGCTTCCGCTCATCGTATCGTACCATCGACCCGTGGCGCCGTCGCCTTTCGGGAATGAGTTTGAAAACTGCGCGAAAATAATAGATAATCTACGAAAGGATGTCAAACGGCTTCGGGGCCGTGAGAACGCATAAGGGCCTCGGTGCTTCTCGGCACTTGTGCGGTTAAGGGTTCGGATTGAGCCGCAGGGGGCCCAGGAGGCGCGAGGGGCAGGCAAGATGAGAAGATATCCAAGATGCTGTTGACAGCGGACTTCGATTGCACTTTGCTTATGGACTGACCCTGTTCATGGTCCGCGGGGAGGCTTTAGTCAAGTGGAGCAGCCAAAATACAATGCATCTCGCGGACGGGGTACCGCCGACAATCCCCCCAATCGATTTGAGCGGCTCGCATACCTTCCAGTTCTTGATTCGGCTGACGATGAAGAATGCTCGGTCAAGACTCAGTACTTGAAAGACGCGTCGCGCTCGCTGATAACGACCAACGACAGCCCGGACGTCGGCTTCGATGCTAGTATCAACCCCTATCGAGGCTGCGAGCACGGCTGCATCTATTGTTACGCGCGGCCCTATCACGAGTACCTCGGGTTTTCGGCGGGGCTCGACTTCGAGACAAAGATCCTGGTCAAGGAAAACGCCCCCGAGTTGCTTCGCGCGGAGCTTGCTGGCCCCAGGTGGCAACCCAAGGTCCTCGCCATTAGCGGTGTGACCGACGCCTATCAACCCGTCGAGCGCAAGCTCCAGCTCACCCGCCGATGTCTCGAGGTTCTGGCACAGTTTCGTAATCCCGTTATCATCGTCACCAAAAACCAGCTTGTCA
This sequence comes from uncultured Clostridia bacterium, assembly GCA_964581275.1. GTDB lineage: Bacteria > Acidobacteriota > Blastocatellia > UBA7656 > UBA7656 > Onstottus_A. Next base: position 6,189 of record CAZOOE010000239.1, on the reverse strand, counting down.
CTCGGGACATTGACGTTTTGAAGGAACTGGCCAGCTTCAACGCCGCCGCGGTGTGTGTTTCGGTCACCACGCTGGATTCGGAACTTGCGCGGGTGATGGAGCCGCGAACTTCGACGCCGGCCAACAGGCTTGAAGCGATTCAGGCATTGGCGGAGTCCGGCGTCCCGGTTCGGGTGCTCGCGGCACCGATCATTCCCGGCTTAACCGATCACGAAATCCCATCAATCATCCAGGCCGCGGCGAAGGCGGGCGCTCAACACGCCGGCTATGTTGTATTGCGGTTGCCGCACGGTGTTGGAGAATTGTTTAGGGGATGGTTGGAAGAGCATTTCCCCGATCGAAAAAAGAAGGTGTTGAATCGGATTAGGGAAATGAGAGGAGGGAGGCTCAACGATTCGAACTTCGGCTCACGGATGAGGGGAGAGGGCGTCTTTGCCGAACAGATCAACTCGATGTTCAACTTGGCGTGCCGCAGAACCGGCCTCGATTCGGGCGGGAGGGAGTTATCGACTGCGGCTTTCAGGCGGCCGGGCGATCCGCAGTTGAGCTTGTTTGGAACGTAAACAAAGAAAGCCGCCGAGGAACGCGGCTGGATTGTGGATACCTATGGGAAGCGACAGATTCCCCGTCACCCGATTGTCCGCGATCGTCGCCGCTTCGAGCGCCAATCCGGAAGAACGCACCCGCGCATTCGAAGTGCTGGTGTCCGCCTATTGGATGCCGGTATACAAGTATGTCCGCCTCAAGTGGAACAAGCAGACCGAAGACGCGCGCGACCTGACCCAGGGTTTCTTTGCCGAGGCTATCGAGAAGAACTTCTTTGGCCGGTATGACGCTTCAAAGGCGAAATTCCGAACCTTTCTTCGAACTTGTCTGGATGGTTATGTCGCGAACCAGAACAAAGCTGCCGGCCGTCTCAAACGCGGGGGCGACGCGACGATTCTCTCGCTGGACTTCGACGGCGCCGAGGAACAGTTGAAGATCGCAACGCCGCCATCGGCAAGCGCGATCGATGAGTATTTCGACAAAGAGTGGGTACGAAGCGTGTTTGGCCTTGCGCTCGAACGCTTCCGAGCGGAGATGCTCGACGCCCACAAGGAAACCCACCTTCGGATCTTTGAGAGATACGTTCTCAATGATGACGATGGACCGGCGAAGACAAGCTACAAAACCATGGCTGCGGAGTTCAATCTCTCAGCGACCGACGTCACAAACTATCTCGCCCTCGCGCGCCGCGAGTTCCGGCGAATCGTACTGGAAAAGCTTCGCGAGTTGACCGCGACCGACGAAGAGTTTCGCCGAGAAGCCCGAGCGCTGCTTGGGATAGACACACGATGAAATGGCTTTCGGACAATGCCGTCGACCGGCTTCGCGAGGAGGCCGATCTGCCTGACCTTGGCAACTCGAAGTATGTGGCTATTCGAAAGGTGGGATCGGGTGGGATGGGCACGGTCTACCTTGCTCAGGACGCGGACCTCGGCCGCAAGGTTGCCGTAAAAGTCATGAACGCAGCCGACCCGACCGGCGGGCTTGCATCTAGAATGATGCGTGAGGCGAGAATTGTCGCGCTGCTCGAACACCCCAGCATCGTTCCTATACACGACGTCGGCACGCTTGAAGATGGACGCGTGTTCTATGCGATGAAGCTTGTGCAGGGCGAGCGCCTCGATCAATCCGCCGCCGTCGCAGCATCGCTGTTCGATATGCTTCGGGTCTTTCAGAAGATATGCGAAGCCGTCGCGTTTGCGCACGCCCGCGGAGTGATTCATCGCGATCTCAAGCCTGAGAACATAATGGTCGGTCCGTTCGGTGAAGTGCTGGTGATGGACTGGGGTGTGGCGAAGGTTCTCGGGAACGGACACCTGGAGCCAGGTGTCAAAGCGACAGACCGCGCGATCGAGCTTCGAGCAATCGAAGACGCCGATCTCATTGCGACGCTTCCGCTCGCGGACGGGCAGACCGGCGACACCAGCGGCGGGACGGTCATCGGAACTCCCGCGTACATGCCGCCCGAGCAGGCGAGGGGTCTGACCGGACTGCTGGATGAGCGCTCGGATGTCTATGCCCTCGGAGCGATCCTATACTTTCTGGTTACCGGACGTCCGCCTTATGAGTCGAGCGGCGCGACCGATCTGGGCGAGCAAACCGAAGGCCGGCGTCCGATTCGCCCCCGCCAAATTGACTCGAAGATCCCGCGGCCAATCGAAGCCGTTTGTTTGAAAGCGATGTCCGAGCGCCGCGAGGATCGCTACGCCGGCGCCCAGGAAATGGCCGATGACGCGCTGAAGTTTCTCGACGGCGATCCGGTCAGCGCTTATCGCGAAAACATCTTCGAGAAGGCAGGCAGATGGCTCGGAAAGAATCGCTTCATCGTACTGATAATCGTGGCTTATCTGATCATGCGCCTTATTGTATTCTTCTCGGTCGGGCGTTAAAGAAAGCGCTGCAGCCGTTTAATAGAAGGATGAGTGAGAAACTACGGACTCTATTAGTAGGAGAGAATCATGTCGAAACCGGTACTTGGTCTGGTGCTTGGAGGAGTGTTGGGGATCTTCGATGGGCTGACCGCGTGGTTCACGCCGGCGGTCAGAAATCAGATGGCGGGGATTGTGGTGGGATCAACCGTCAAGGGTTTGATTGCAGGGGTACTGATCGGCTTCTTTGCAAAGAAGTTCAACTCGTTGCCGCTGGGAATTGTGTTCGGGCTTGCAGTAGGGTTGTTGCTGGCGTTCGCGGTGGCGGCTATGCCCGGCGAGAACGGCGAGCACTATTATTTCCAGATCATGCTGCCGGGCTCGATCCTGGGGCTGGTGGTCGGGTTCGCGACTCAGAGGTACGGCAGAGCGACAGCGAGGGCAGCGTCCGCTAGTCGCTAGTTACCTTTGCGCTCTTTGCGAACACTGGCGGGCTTTGCGCGAAACCTATCTCGAGCCTCTTCGATATCGGGGTGTGATAGAACCGAGGTGTGACCAAGCAAGAAATCAGAGAAGCAGTCTGGAGCCGGCTGCAATCGAACCACGTAGCTCGATTCCCGGGCGCGCGGGGGCGTATCCCAAACTTCACCGGAGCCGAGCAGTGCGCCACCCACGTTTCCGAGCTCGAGGTCTGGCAAAACGCTCGCTTCATCAAGGCGAATCCCGACTCACCTCAACGGGCAATTCGCCACCTCGGCTTGAAGCAAGGCAAGACGATCTACATGGCTGTGCCGCGCTTGCGCGAAGAGAAATGCTTCGTCGAGCTTGATCCGTCGCGGCTCGTCAAGAACCTCTACGCCGCGTCCAGCATCAAGGGCGCGTTTGAGTTCGGCCGCCAGGTTTCGGTCCGCGAGATGAACCCGGTCGAACTGGTCCTGTGCGGCTCGGTAGCGGTGCGCCGCGACGGGGCGCGCATCGGAAAGGGCGGAGGCTACTCAGACCTCGAGTATGCGATTGCCATCGAGCTTGGAATTGTGTCTCCAGAGACGCCAATCATCACCACCGTTCATCCGCTTCAGATTGTGAGTGGACGATTCGCGGTTGCACCGCACGACATATCGGTGGACTTCATCGTGACGCCCGAGAAAGTGATCACAACAGGGACGCGGATCGGCCGGCCGCGAGGGATCTACTGGGAATACCTTGATAAAGAAAAGATCGCCGCGATCCCGTTGTTGAAGAAGATGAAGGCTCGCCTCAGCCGGGGCGGCTCGCTATAATCCCAACTCGCTTTAGTTCGTACAATAGGAGGACATCATGCTGTCAGCCGGTGACAAGGCTCCGCAGTTCACGCTCAACGATGGCGAAGGAAACAAGGTCAAGCTGTCAGACTTCAAAGGCAAGAAGGTGGTCCTGTACTTTTACCCGAAGGACCTGACGCCGGGTTGCACGATAGAGGCTTGCGCGTTTCGAGATGATATCGGCGCGATCAAAAAACTCGGCGCGGTGGTGCTGGGGATCTCGGCCGACACCGAGAAGACTCATCAGAAGTTCACCGCGAAGCACAATCTAAACTTTCCGCTGCTTGCCGATGTGAACCACGAGGTGTCTGAGAAGTACGGCGCCTGGCAAGAGAAGAGCATGTACGGAAGGAAGTATTGGGGAATCGCCCGGATCACCTATATCATCGACGAGGGCGGCAGGGTAGCGAAGGCTTATGAGAAGGTAAAGCCCGCGGGTCACAGCGATGAAGTGATCGATGCGATCAAATCCCTCGGCTAAGCCAAACCAACCGCCTCAATGCTTGTACTTTCGGATGAGTCCCTTGACGACGCCCTGAATCGTCACCCGATCCGGTGGACTCACAATAATCGGCTTGTAGCGCGGATTCGCCGGTTCGAGCCTGATCTGATCCCGCTCCTTGTAGAATCGTTTCACCGTCGCGTCGCTGCCGTCTACTAGAGCGACGACCATATCTCCGTTGTTGGCGGTCTGGCGCGACTCGACAATGATGCAGTCGCCCTCGCGTATCTGTTCCCCGATCATCGAATCGCCGCGCACGCGAAGGGCGAACAACCGCTCGCGTCCCAGAAAATCACGAGGCACGCCGATGGTCTCGTGGCTCAGGATCGCCTCGATCGGTTGCCCCGCCGCGACTACGCCGAGCAGAGGTATTTCAGATTCATCCTCGGCCGCATCCTCTCTGACAACCTCGATGCCGCGGCTCACGTTAGGAATCCTTCGAATCAATCCCTCGCGTTCGAGACCTGATAGAATATGATGAACGCTTGCGGGCGAGCTGAGCTTGAATTGTTTGCCGATCTCCGCCATGGTGGGCGGCACGCCGTGTGCGTCAACAAAGCGGCAGAGGTAATCGAAGATCTGTCGCTGTCTTGGTGTAACCATTTCATCTCCTGGGTTCTGCCCCAGCAATGAACTGCCGGGCTATTCTCCCGCGTCCCTCCGGGATGCCTCGAAAATCCGGACCATCAAGAAAACCATTTATCGAACATTCACGAAGATTCTCACCACTATTGCTCACAATGTCAAGATAATAGTTGACGGGGCTATCGAAAATAGTTCTTGACATCGCTCATCTATTTTCGTATATTTTCGCGCACCCTCTAAGCAGGAGCTTGAACTCAAAGGTGAAGTTGCCATGACTATACAGCAAGCGATACGAACGAGGTTGAGAATCGAACCCGGTCGAAAGGTCAGAACGTTTGGGGGCTGGTGCCGGCGCGACAGAGTATTTCTGGACGGATACGAGATTGGAAAGATTCAGACGAGGCGGGCGCGGAGCAGAACTGAAATCGTGACGATCGCCGCAAGCGGTTTTGTTCCGGGTCACAATATTGACTGGCTGGTTCTACAGGCGCGCGAGTTTCCGCGTGGATCGGCGGTGAGCAGAGTCGACAGGTCTCGCTCGATGATGGATCGGCGAGTTGTGGTTTTGCGCCGAAGCGCCGGATGAAGAACCCGGTGCTAACAGCCCGTGTTGCGACCAAGCAATCAAGAAAAGGAAGCAAGGATCGCGAGGCTCGAAGCTGTTGCCGCGGCGGTCGAGCGGTGGCTCGCAGATCCGCGGTACGTAACAGAGCAATTAATGATGAAAGCGCTTCGAGAGCTGCGCGAGTTGGATCGGCGATCTTGACACTGTGTTGCCTGGCGCGCGGGCACCTCTGCCTGGATCTTTTGTGTACCATCCCCGAGCAGGCAGGGATGCCTGCGTTCGCAGGGGATGATGTAGCCCCGCGTCATCCCCTGGCCTTCCCCTTGGCGGAGGCCTTGCTCGATCCAAGCTTGCTGATCAGTTTGAATTCCTTTTCGGTGACCGGTTGAATAGAAAGGCGGCTTCCCTTTCTCAACAGCACCATGTTCTGCAGATCTTTTTGCTCCCTCAACTCTGGAAGGGTAACCAGCCGCGCGAATTTCTGTTTGAACTTCACTCGCACGCAGTACCAGATCGGATCGGCCGGGGTCGACTTTGGATCGTAGTGGCTGTCGTTGGTATCAAACTGCGTCGGGTCCGGTTCCGCAGCACTGCCGACTTCTGCGATGCCCGCGGCGCCGGGCGGCTCGGCGCTGGAATGATAAAACAATGCTTCGTCGCCGACTTTCATCTCTTTCATCATGAAGTTTCGCGCCTGGAAGTTTCTCACTCCCTCCCACAGCGTTGACTTGTCTCGCTGCAAATCATCGATCGAATATGAAGTCGGTTCCGATTTAATCAGCCAAAATCGCTTTCCCATTTTCCCCCTCTGCCTCTCCCGGG
>CAZOOE010000238.1:0-9701 GCA_964581275.1 uncultured Clostridia bacterium | reverse complement strand
GAATGCGCCGCAGCCGTCGCCGTTCATGAGGTTGCCGTCGTCGCATGTCTCGTTGCTGTCGAGCACACCGTTACCGCACGAGGCCGGGAAGGCCCAGTTCACGACTTCGAGCAGTTGTGGCGTGGTCAGACCGGCGAGCAAGTCAGGGCCGATGCTCGACGCCGTGTTGAATTGTGCGGCGCCATTGATTGCCCCGGCGATCGTGTTGCCCATTCCCGAAATGTCACCGAGTCCGGCGAACAGCAGCAGTGAGCGGGTCGCGCCTGCCGGTACGTTGAAATTGTACGTGGCGCCGACGCCGTTCGTGTCGAAGCAATCAAAGACCGTCGACGTGACGGTCGACGGCGGCGCGGCTGGGCTGCCGGGGCCGTACAGCACCGTGGTGTTGATCGCATCGATCGGCCCGTGATCCGACGTGACCTCCCAGCGGTCTGTAGCGTCGAAGGTGGTATCGCCCGACGACGTCGCTTGCGTGACCGTCCCGGCGTCCGAGCCGAAGTTCGCGGCGACATCGACGGTGGCAGGCAGGCTGGCTCCAGTTGGATTGTACAGGAGCAGCCGAATGCGCGCCGCTTGCTGCGTGGTGGAAAAGTACATCTCGTAGGTGACATCGAGCCCCGAGATACTTACCGGTCCCGCCGTGACGGTCATTCCGGTGACATCGACGGTCGGGCCCGAAGAGAAGATCGTTCCGTTGATCGCAAAGACATACGCGCCGTCGTACGCATCGTCGTCGCCGCTGGCGCCTTGTGTTTGCGGAGGGTACTGATTGAAGCCGTAGCCGGGTGAGAAGTTGCACGTGCCGGTGAAGACCGATCCGGTGCTTGTGCCATTGTCGTTGGAAATGCGCCAATCGGTTGATCCGTATCCGGTGGCGACGTGGGTGGGAAGCGTCACCGTCGTGGCGCCAGCGCTCGTGGTGAGCGCCAGCAGCGTGCCGAGCACGATTCCCAAACTGCCGCTTCTCGGGCGCCGTGGTGCCCACACCGCTGCCGTCTGTTGCGCTGCCCTCGCCGAGTCGTCGAAATGCATGCTGGTCCCCCTCGTTCTGTTGTCGAACGCCATACAGCTGCCCGCACCAGAGTCGGTGCACTCGCGGTGTGAGCCCCCTCTATATGATGCGCCTCCGACTTATATGCACGAGCCGAGCGCCGAAATGCAAGCGTTCGTTTGCAGCTGCGCCCCGGCCTTCTGCATCATCGCTGCAACTCGGAACCGGGACGCCCTCCGGCTTGCCAAACATTTGTTTGGCTGCGATAAGCGATTGAGGCGAATGCGCCGGCGCGCTCGAAAGGAACGGACAGTTTGCACACGAAACTGTTCGGTCAGCTGCCGGGGTCGATCCATGACCCGGATGCGATAAAAGGCGCGGCGGGCGGGCTGATGAGGCAATCGCGCTTGCTTGAGCGAATTATGAAGCGCAACACTCGCGTCGCGCTGTCATCAATAGTGCTCAGTGACTGGGAGCAGTTACAGGCTGAGCTTGCTCGGATCAAAATGACTGACATCAATGTCGATAACGACATTATTCGGTAACGGAGTCGATGATGATGGTGATGATGGGAAGACCCACTCTTCCCATCATCATCTTACATGCTTTGTCACCACGGTGTCTGCTCAGCCGAACCTTGGCCAAAACCAGATTCCTCGCCGAAATCGCTGCGCGGCCGATGATGTCATCGCAATAAAGACACACCGAAGGTCTTCATTTCTTCGCCTATACGTTATGTTGTGTTCCTGTTATTTCGCTAAACCACTCAACTAACCCCCGTTAGTTCTATGACTGCACCTGCAGCTCGGCCGGCTGACCCTCATCCCTGGTGGCGGCAATTGTCTTCTTCCTTAAAAAGGCCGCCGAAATCAAAGTAACGATCAAGCCGATAGGAAACGGCTCAACAAAAGTTATCGCGGCGTTGATGAACGGATTATCATACATTGCCTTAAAACTCTTCATCTGCTCCAACTTTGCGTCGATTACCTGCTGGCTGGCGCCAGAGGACCTTACTTTCTCAACCATGTAGCCCGCGTATTTGTCAGCAAAGTCCGGCATGAATTTGAAGTAGATGATCTCCCAGGCAACGACATAGCAAACACACGCGACCAGCGTGATTAGAATTCCCACCGCCAAGGCCCGGCCAAATGTTATCTGGCCGCCGCCCACATTTTCGCGATACGAGCGAATGCCAAAGAACACCAGCAGAAACGCGAGGATCATCGTCGTGTAGCCAACGATTTCGCCTCTATCAAAACCGATCTTGTCCATGAAGGGCAGCGTGGCAAACATCATCGCTGCCATGATGGCTCCGCCGATTAGTCCGAAGGTCAATACAGTCTTTTTCATCTCACTAGCTCTCCTTCGCAAAAGAATGTTCGGCTATCGAGTCGGAACAGTAGCCGGGGACATCCGTTTTGTCGTCATACTTTCGGATGATTTCGCGGATTCAGGGAAAGAATAATACTTTAGTTTGGTTGAATTGAAAGTTCAGACCGGAACTCGTGTGCTCCCAGGAATCTAAGTTCTGCTTAAGGAATCAGCCCCAGCTCTTTGCCTCGCTGGACTGCCTGTGTTCTTCGCCGGGCGCTGAGTTTGTCGAACAGCCTGCTGGAGTGGGTCTTGACGGTGTTCTCGCTAACGAAAAGTCTTTCAGCAATCTCGCGGTTACTCAGACCGTGCGCAATCAACCCCAGTATTTCCAATTCGCGTTTGGTTATCGCCAGCTCCTGAAGGCGTTTTTCGTTCAGAGCAAAAGGCGTCCCGGCGGGGACCAGGACTTCTCTTTCGACGATCAGCTCCCGTTCGACGATGACCTGCTCTTTCCGAGTAAGCTTGAGTCCGAGCCAGATGCCCACGCCGGCGAAGATCAGTGCCGTCAAGCCGCCGTAAATCTCGATCGAGTGTTCCACTACCACAAAGCGATATTCAATGACCTTGAGCGCCGCGATCAGTAGCCCGCCACAAAGGCCGTAGATCAGACCATAAATAAGAATTTGTTTCTTCACGTGATCAGTCGTTTTCAGCGAACAACGTAGCCTAGTCTGCCTAATCTTGACCGTCGGGGATGGTGTAAAGGAACGAGCGCCAAATTTTGATTCTCTAGTCTGCCGATTTCTTTCGACACCGTAACACTCAGTTAAGCTGAGCATTAACGGCGGTCCTGGTCAGACCCGCGATTATTCTATTACTCCGAGCTACAATCTGGCCATGAAAACTGTGGCCACGAAGCGGTGACGTGGCGCGGAGCGCGGGTCGTGAAGGTCGAATCGGAAGTCTGCTTGACAGCGATCTCCAGGAAACCTGCTGAGCCGTTGAAGCAGGTCGGACAGACATCAGAATCGAGCTGCACAGTCCGGCAGCAGTAATGCCACGGGCCATCGGCGCTACTGTCTCCTCACTTTGCGGATGTTAGCCTGCGGATGATCCGCGCAAGCCAGCTTCATCAGGCTGCTGATGACAAGTTGGTGCCGCTTGATCTGCTGCTGTTGATGCTGAACCGCCGCTCCTTGAGTTTTAATCTGGGCCTGCTGCTGTTCAATCTGCATCTGCTGCTCTTTGATGGCCTTGACCAGCACCGGCACCAGGCTGGTGTAGTTCATCCCCAGCGCCGCAGCCGGGTCTGCGTCACGCACTATCACTTCCGGAATCAGCGGCTCGACTTCTTGTGCGATCAGCCCGATCTGGTGCCGGCCATCGGCCTTGTCTTTCCACTCGAAGTTACCAAGTATCTTGTGCCTCGCACGTCGAGAATTAAATTCGCTGCAAACTCAAAGGGCGTTACATTCGGATACAAAATAATCTGCGCGGCGATAAGTCAGCGCCTAAGTTAACTTTTATTTTCATATCTGTTCAGACCGAATCAACCCGCCAATTATATACTGCCTGCCTCCCAAGTCTCTTGCGACGAGATTTCATCATCGAAGTTATCCGGGGAATTGGGGCGCGCTATCGGTATGATTGGGCCATTGGGATCTGAAGCTACCGCTACGACACCGATTTTGTCGGCATTCTGGGTCAAGAAAAACAAAGCTCTTGATTCTTAATTGCAACGTCTTGAATCGAGGAGAAAAACGTGAACAAAAGTTCTTCTAAACCGGTCGTATTTCTCGTAGTTCTGGCGACCGTGCTAAGCGCGTTGGCAGTCATTTCGCTCCAGCGGGTTCAGGCTGCGCGAAGCAACCGTGTTATCAGCCCGCCAACCTTACCCGCTATTTCCCCTCCCGTGACCGCGGTTGATCTTTCGACATATCTCCGGGTGGGGCGATTTGACTTGCCTGAGCCTACGCGCACCGCTCACCCGCCCAACAGTCTGTTGGCCCAGGAAGCTTCGGCGGTGACCTACAATTGGGACACCGACTCGCTGTTCGTTGTCGGCGATGGCGGCACTTCGGTCGTTGAGGTCAACAAGATGGGGCAATTGATCAGCTCGATGACGTTGGCCCCCGGACCCAGCCCACAGGGAACAGACTTCTACGATACTGAAGGAATCACTTACGTCGGCGGTGGTAAGTTCGTTTTGATGGAGGAGCGAGATCGGCAAGCCAATTTGTTCACGTATGTGGCCGGTGGAGTTCTTCACAAGACTGATGCGAAAACAGTCAAGCTCGGCACCACGATTGGAAACATCGGAATCGAAGGCATTTCCTATGATCCGCTGACCAGCGGATACCTTTGCGTCAAGGAGAAGGATCCGCAATCCATATTCCAGACGGGCATAGACTTTGTGGCGGGCACTGCAACCAACGGCTCGCCATCGGCAACGAGTTCAACTGATTGTGTGGTTGGCATCAACGGCGCCTTCGTTTCGCCAATCGACCCGAACCAGATCGGCTCTCCGGGAACAATCGGTGCTCCGACCACGCCAGTCGTTATCATCACCGCAACGGATAACATGGCGGCGGAAGAGCCGGGCGGTGATACCGGCAAGTTCCGTATTTCTCGCACCGGCAGCACCATCGGCGCGTTGACGGTGAGCTACACCATTGCGACGGGTGCCGGGCAGGCGACCAACGGCGTTGACTTCACGCCGCAGCTTACAGGAGTAGCAACCATTGCTTCAGGACAGTCCTTTATAGACATCACCATTACACCGGTCGAGGACTCCCTGATAGAAGGAGCTGAAACGCTCACTCTGACGCTGGGCGATTCGGGAAGTTACGATGTAGGCACGCCGTCATCGGCAACAGTCACCATTGCGGACAATGCGGCCGGAGTCCAGCCCTTCCTTGGCGTGGCCGCGGGCGACGCCGACACGAACAGCGCGGTGCTGTGGACGCGGGTCAATCAGCAGGCGATGGTGCCGGTGCACGCGCAGGTATCGATGGCTTCGGATTTCAGCGGTACGGTTCTGACCTTCGGCGGATTGAGCGATCCATCTAAAGACTACACAGTCAAGTTGGTGGCCAACGGCCTGCTAGCAGGCACTCGCTACTACTATCGATTTGTAAACGATAACACAAGCGAGACGAGTGGTTCTGGTACCTTTGTGACCGTGCCATTGGCGCACGCCGGCGCTACGCTGCATTTTGGCTTCAGCGGAGACAACGATGGTCTGATGCGGCCTTTTGCGCTTGGCAGCGTGCTGCCGTCACAGCATCTCGACTTCTACCTGAATCTCGGCGACGTGATCTATGAAACCGCGAGCAACGTGAGCGGTAACATCGGCATGTCCTACCTGAACTCGCCATCGGTCACGCTTTCGAACGACGCCTTGACCTTTAACGGCGTTCCGAGAGCATTCATCCCTGGAGGCGCTCCCTTTGCGACACAGATACAGTTGAAAGCGGACTACGAAAAGAAATATCGACAAAACTTCTTGCCGGTTAACGCCGGCGGGCAAAACAGTCTGCAAGTGATGTACGCGGCCCAGGGGAACTACACGACCTGGGATAACCACGAACTAGGCAACCGCAAGTTCATAGACGGCGGTGCTCCGGCGGGAGGGTCCGTAGGCGGCCCAACCGGTACGGATATGCCGACCGGACGCGGCGTAGATGCTCGTAACAACGGTTCCGCCAATCCCGGCAACGTTAATGACGTCAACATGTCAGCGACGGACTATATGAATCGAGCCACGGGCTTCGGGACGCTCGAGAATGTCTTCCTCGAGTACCAGCCCATCGCCGACCGGGGCACCGTAACCGCCCCGACCGATCCCCGAACGGACGGCTCTAGAAGGCTCTATTCCGCGGTACAATGGGGGCGGAACGCGCTCTTCGTGAACACAGACTCGCGCTCGTATCGCGACATTCGTTTGAAGACGGCGAATGCCGCCGCGGACGACACCGGACCACGTGCCGATAATCCGAACCGCACCTTCCTCGGCGCCACCCAACTGGCCTGGCTGAAGCAGACGTTGTTGGACGCGCAGAACAACGGTACGACATGGAAGTTCGTTTCCGTCTCGGACCCGATCGACCAACTCGGGCCCATCGGAGGCTCGCTCTCGGGCACGTTGACTTCTGTAAATGCAGACGGCGGCAAGTCTTACATGGGCGGCTACCGCGCCGAACGCAACGACTTGCTCAAGTTCATAGCGGACAACCACATAATCAACGTGGTCTTTCTCTCAACTGACGACCACCAAAACCGCATCAACGAGCTCTACTATTCGGCTCCGGGGCAGACCGGCGTCCAGTCCAGCTACGTAAAGGTTCCCTACACCTTTGCGGTCGTATGCGGCCCGCTGGGTGCGACGGGGCCCGACGCAATAACAGACCACTCGTTCACTAACATAAAGGCGATCGCTGACAGCCTCGCTAACGCGCAGACTGCGGCTGGTCTTAACCCGATCGGTCTGGAGAACTACCCCGGTCTGCATAGCCTCGTCCGCGAGGGCGACCCGACCGCGGGCCCTAGCCCTCAGCCCGTAGACTTCTACAGCCCGGACACATTTAACTTCAACGTGCTGGATGTCAGTCCTAGCGGCAAAACGCTCACTGTAAAGAGTGTGGGGATGAACTCCACCGCCCAGAATGCAGGCATTGAATACCCCAATGGCCCGCAAGCTCGGACAATCTTCAGCTTCCAGATCGATGGATTCGGATCGTTGATGGGATCGACAGAGGCGATACGAAATGAACTGGATGATGCTCGCGGTAGCGCTGCGAACAATAAGGACATCGACCGGCTCACGGACGCGATCAGGAAGTTGGACGATGCATCCAACCCGGATGTTTGGCTGACCGACGGCAACCATCTCGTCTGCACTCAGGGAGACGCGATACTTAATCGCTATAAGGACGCAGTCCAAAAGCTAATGGAGATGATCCAGGATACGAGCACGCCAGCGATCCTGGATGCTACGATTCAAAATTGGATCAATGTCCTGGTGGCGATCGACCGCGACCTCGCTCAAACCGCGATCATGGAGGCAACCGATCAAGGGGTTGATCCTAAAAAGATTGCCAAAGCCGCAACGGATTTGGCAAAGGGTGATTCGGACGCCGCTCGCGGTGATTTCGACAAGGCGATTGAGGACTACAGGAAGGCATGGAACGGAGTAAGGGACTGTAACAACCAATAGAGGTGGGCTGACTCCAATGATTAAGACTGGCTGCAGGGCTTGCTCCCGCGGCTTTTGAGACCCGTCTACTACGCCATGTTCGCAAGATCCTGAAGACAAAGTCGAGACGAATTGCAATTTTGCATGCCTGGCACCAGCCGGCACTATTTGGGTTTGGACTACCTCTTGCTCGAATAGTACAGGCTGCGAGGCCAGTAACTTCGGAGACCACCGTGATGTCGGCGCACGAGCGTCTGAACTAGGCTTCGAGTTCAGTGTCAACTATCGAGTCTACCACGCCAATCCCTGGCGACCTCGAGATTCTCCGGATCCACGAAATCACGATGCGTTGCAGAGTCGGTTGCCGAGCCATAGCGATCCCGAGGATCCTGGCCAGACAACGCTGCACGAAAACATCAACTACCGGAGTCGCCCTTCGGTTCCGTGGCTTAGAAGTTGATTTTCAAGCCCAATTGCAGTACGCGCATAGGCTCTCCGATCGCGTTTACGTTAGCCGAGCTCGCCAGCGACGAGGTCACGCAGCAGGTCTGTGCGAAGACCAGGCTAGTGACCGTGGGTGAGCCGGTAGAGGCGTTGCGCGGGTTCTCGAAGTTGGGGTGATTCAGCACATTGAAGAACTCGGCCCGCAACTGTGCGTTGACGCGCTCCGTGATCTTGAAGTTCTTGGTCAGTCCGGCGTCAAGATTCCAAAACTTGGGACCCTGGGCCAGATTGCGCCCGCTGCCCTGCTGACCGGGAGGCGGGATGCAGAAATATGTCTGGGTGCCGGTCACCTGTTGGCAGTTCAGGTGTGGATCGCTCAGCGGTGCTGTGATGAAGCCTCCCGTCTTATACATTACCGGGCCTTCCACGCCCGGGACAAAAGTCAGGTCTCCGCCGGGAATATTGGGACCGACAATAAACGCCGAGCTATTGTGGCCCAGATTCGCAGTTCGCGCCCCGCTGTTTATCGTGTAAGGCTCACCGCTCTGATAGGAGAAGATGCCGGAGATCTGCCATCCGCCGATGACCGTATCCAGCCAGCGAGGCGCGTTGGAAACAAACCGCTTTGTCCTGCCCAGCGGCACCTCATACAGCAAGTTGGTCAGCAATACCTGGCGATTGTCGAAGTCCGAGCGTGCCCGGTCCAGCCGAAAGTTGTGAACGTCGGATGGCGTGCGACCGAAGCTTGTCGCGCTCAGCCCGCCGCCGGTGGCGGCACCGGTCGGGTCGACCGACAAGTCGTCGATAGATTTGCTGTAGGTGTAAGAGAATCCGAAGTCCAAGCCTGATTCAAAGCGATGCCGCGCTGTGATGAACAGGCCATGGTAGTAAGAATCGCCGCCCGCGTCCTGATAGAAAATCTGAGCAAACTGCGGGTTGGGTCGGAAATAGTTCAGCGGCAGGATTCTGCGCTGTGAGCTCGTTAGTGACAGAGCGTCCATTCTCGCGCCGAAGTTTCCGATGTTGCCGCGCTGCAGATCAGTCGCCGAGGTGCTGCTATTGATGAACGCGGGAGAGACGAGCTGTAACAGCAGCGTTGGAGTCTCACCCGTAACACCTGCCGGGCAGCCGGTGCCATCACCTTTGCATCCCCGCAGGAAATTGCCCCGCGCGATGTTGAACGAGTCCAGGAATCCGCTCTGGTTGATCGAGCCCTGGTTCAAATCGTACGCGCGATACAAATGCGTCCCGCGCTTCCCGATATAGCCGATCTGGGCCACGAAATGCTTGGGGAGTTCGCGCTGTATAGTCAGGCTCCATTCGTGCACCGCCGGGTTCTTCATGTTGGGATCGAAAGCCCCCACGCTGGGCGCAGTTCCCGAGGGTTGAGGAGCCACCGTCAGGGCTTTTGAAGGTGTAGTCGTTGGCTCCGGAATGCTGATCGGGAATCCTGAGGAAATGCGGCCGGACAAGCCGGACGGCGTTGAGCAGCCGACCGACGTGCCAATAGCTCCGCTCGAGTCGATCGTGCTGTTGCAGAGCAGCATGAAGCCGGGTACCTTCCCGGCGATTGCGGTCACCTGGAACGTCGACAGTGTGTCAAACAGCAAGGCGTATCCGGCGCGAACGGCTGTCTTTGGGTCGGGTGACCAAGCAATGCCAATGCGCGGGCCGATGGCTCCTATATTGTTGTTCTTGAACCACCGGTCGGCCTTCACAAACGCGACTGGACCCTGTGAGCCATCTATGGGGAGATTG
>CAZOOE010000237.1:0-9719 GCA_964581275.1 uncultured Clostridia bacterium | reverse complement strand
GCGTGGTTGTCGCCGCAGATGCCGCAGATGCGGCTGGTGATGAAGTGCGCGTCGCGCGGGTCCTTGCCCTTCATGAAGATGCTGTAGCCGCGAAAGATCGACGACGTGCTGTGACACTCAGCAACCTGCCGGTTCTCAAAGTCGATCTTGGTTTAGATGCCCAGGCTTCCTACAATTCGGGTGATCGGGTCCCAGTTCATCTCGACAAGCTTCTTCGAGGTGGTCGGGGCCTTGTCCTTCGGTTTTGTCATTGTTGCCATTAGTGGTCGCTCCTTGTCTGACAAACTTCAGTTTGTGGTTTCCTCTTGCACAGTTTCGAGTCCACCCGACAAACTAAAAGTTTGTCGGACATCCGCTTCTATGAATAGCTCCGTGGATGGTATCCGGTGGTTAGCTCCGCGCGCGGATGCCGCCACTTTGGTTCTTTATTCAGCGTCGAATTGGTCATCTTACGTAGCGCGCTGATCGCCTTGCCGTAGAGGCCCACCGCGCCCGAAGACAACCGCCCGCCAGGCGGTTCATCCATGAACGGCATGACATTGTCGGGGAAGCCTGGCACCGTCCAACCGGTGAAGATTCCGCCAACGTTCGGGAACCCGCCCACGCCACCTTGCCATCCGCGCTTGGGCCCGTTGCAGTTCACTACCGGCCCCCAGCATCCAAGTTTCACGATGCACTTGGGCGAGCCATATTCGGTAGCGAAGTCACCCTGCTCGTAGTAGCCGGCGCGATCGCAGCCCTCGTGTACAGTCTTGCCGAACAGCCACAGCGGGCGCAGTTGATCGTCAAGCGGAATCATCGGCGCAAGTCCCGCAGCTTGATAGAGCAGGTAGAGCACCGTCTCCATGAAGTTGTCGGGTTGAACCGGGCAACCGGGTACGTTGATGATCGGAAGGCCTGCCTTCGAGCGCCAATCCCAGCCGAGATAATCGGCCAAGCCCATGCAGCCTGTGGGGTTCCCTTGCATTGCGTGAATGCCGCCGTAAGTTGCACAAGTTCCGCAAGCGACTACCGCCAGAGCTTTAGGCGCAAGCCGATCTATCCATTCACAAGTTGTGATCGGCTGGCCCGTCTTCGGATCAGTGCCCAGCGCCGCCCAGTACCCTTCGGCCTTGATCTTCTCATTAGGAATGGAACCCTCGACGACCAGCACGAAAGGATCGAGATCACCTTTCTCAGCTTTGTACCAATACTGCATGAAGTCGTCGCCGACCTCATAAGCGAGCACGGGATTGTGGAGATGCACTTTTGGTAGTCCGGGAATCGCTCCAAGCACGACATCTTCGACGCTTGGCTGACTGGCGCCCGTGACGGCTACCGAATCTCCGTCACACCCAAGACCAGCGGTGATCCACAAAATGTGGACCTCTTTAACGGCTGGGGCTTTCTGAGTCACCCTGCCGTATGGAGCAGTATCTGCTGCCATCTGCTGTTCCTCCTTCCTTTCTGAATCTGCCGGGCGATGTTGGTGGGCCTGCGCTTGCTTTCGCGAATGCGGGCGCTAGCATCAGCCATTGGTTGTCGAAAATGCACTTGCCATTCTACTAATCGAATGAATGACTGTTTGAATGATGGAAACACGGCCAGCCGCTGAAGCCGACCGGCGGCGGACTCGATTCTGAACCAGGTCTGAAGTGATTAAATCGGCGAGCTGGAATGAGCACTTGCGTGTGGATCTCGGTCCGACCGTGTTGATCCAAGCGCCCACTAACTAACGAGTCCATCATAAACGCCACGCAGTTTACGGGGTCAACAGCTTAGCTTGCTCTGCGATAACGAAAGGATGTCAGAGTCCGCACGGCTCATGAATTAGCCGGGCTCCAGCCTATTATGGATGCAGTCCCGGATCGTGTCTATTCGTAAACCTACGTAATTACATCCGAAAAACCCCGTAATTTTTTGTCGTGAGGAATAGCGGCTGTTGTGCGGCCCTCCCCGAAGCCTAGTGGCGATCATTTTAATAAGCGGTAACACGATTTTCGGAATCGTAGCATTGCTCTTTGCTGTGCGTGTGTGCTAGAATCGCGCGGTCGCTACGGGGTCTTGAGCGGCGCAATTTGTTAGACCCTGTTTGAGATTATGAGAAGAACACAGAAGTCTCACGGTGAGCCACAGTTGCGACGTTTTGGCGTTTCAATGGAACCCTCGCTCCTCGACGATTTTGACAAGATGATTACGGCTCGGCGTTATGCGACGCGCTCGGAGGCGATTCGAGACATGGTGCGGAACGCACTAACACAGGAAACGCTTTCGGACGAAACCTCGGAGGCCGTTGCGACGATCTCGCTCGTGTATGACCACGATGTGCGTGACCTGACATCCAAGCTTACTCGTTTTCAACACCGGGCGCTGGATATGATCACCTCGACTTTGCACGTGCACCTGGATGCGCACCGTTGCCTGGAAGTGCTAGTGGTTCGCGGACCCTACGGCCGTGTCCGCGATCTGGCCGATTCCTTGATCTCCGTAAAAGGAGTTAAGCACGGCAAATTCGTCACTGCGGCGGTTGAGTCCCCACATCGGCACAATGGGTATAAATCGCCGCGTGTGCATTCGAATTGAATCCATTTACGTCTTGCTCGCTGTAGAACGATTATTGAGTGACTTCCGACGTCGAAGTAGTGGAGGGAGAAATGTGGGTTATTACCCTTAAGTGCCAATGGATCAGGTCGCTGGTTTTTCTACTTTTTTGGCTCGCGATACCGTCAGCAACCTCGCTTGAAGCCGCCACTGGGCAGGATCGAACCATCTCCGGAACAGTGGTAGCCGAAAAGAATGAATCGGTTGCCGGCGCTTCTATCATCGTAAGATCTTCAACTGGCGAACAAAGAGCGGTGAGTGACGAAGAGGGGAGATTCAGCCTTGCCGCTCCAAGCGGCGTGTTCGTACTCCGCGTCGCCGGAAAGAACCTCGAGCCTCTTGAAAGAAGCTTTGGCGCCGGAAACGCGACGGAGAACCTCCAGCTCCGGGTCAAGTACATCATCCCTCCTATTCACGAGAGCGTCGTCATTCAAGCGGACACGTTGGACCCGACTATCGACCAGCGTAACGACACAGTCTACAAGAATTCGCTTTTCGCCCGTGACGATCAAATGATTCAGACTCTGAATGCAGGGATCAATGTTGGCCAGCACGAGGGCGGCGGCAAATCGCTCGAGATCCGGCGGTTTGGCTATAACCTCGATCATGGCGGAGTAAATGGCGGCCTGAAGGTGCTCGTGGATGACGTTCAACAAAACCAGGGATCACAGGGACATGGTCAGGGGTACTTAGGACAGTTGAAAAGTCTGACCCCGGAGTTGATCGCCGATGTCGACATATTGAACGGACCCTTCAGTGCTCAGTACGGCGACTTCTCCGGGTTGGGGGTTGTGCAGATTCACCTCAAGGAATCGCTCCCGGAGCAGCTTACACTGAGGATGCAAGGCGGCTCGTTCGCATCCCGTCGCGCCCTCATTGCGTACAGCCCCGAGCTCAAGCGCGTCAAGTCATTCATCGCCTACGACGGCTCATACACCGACGGGCCATTCGTTAGCCCGGGAAGGTACAGGCGAGACAATGTAACTGGAAACTACACTCGCGACTTGAGTGAACTTCAAACCCTCGGAGTGAAGGTCAACTTCGGACGCAACGACTTTTTCTCGTCAGGACAAATCCCCCTTGATGAAGTAGCGGCCGGCCGCCTCGATCGCTTCGGTTTTATCGACCCTTTTGATGGCGGACGCGTTCGCAGCGGAATCGTGAGCGCGTATTTCAAGCAGGATCTAAAGTCGAGAGGTCTCCTCAAGGTCGATGGGTATTTGAGCCGGTCGTTGTTTGATCTGTTCTCAAACTTCACATTTTTGTTGCTAAATCCCGTTTTTGGCGATGAGATTCAGCAGCATGATTCTCGTTTGCAGGAGGCCGTTAACGCCCAGTACCTTTTGCCGCATAAGTTGTTCGGCCGTCATTCATTACTGACGGCGGGCGCCAATCTTCATTCAAATCAAATCCTTTTGGGGCTGTTTCCGTCTTTCGAACGAAAACCCAACCGCCTCGAGTTGAATCAATCGCAGGGAATTGACAATCCGGCCGTTCTGCTCACGCGCGCGCACGCGAATGTTACTAACACCGCGGTTTATGCGCAGCAGGCAGTTGATATCATTCGCGGACATCTGCACCTCGAAGGCGGCCTGCGCTACGACTACTTCCGATTCAGCGTCCGCGATGGTATCAACCAAACACCGACGGAGACGATGATGTTCTCGGGGACAGAGGGCTCTGGTCGGATTCAGCCCAAAGCGGCGGTTGCGTATACGGTTTCGGACAAACTACCCCTGACGTTCTATCTGAATTATGGTCGAGGCATAAACAGTCAAGACGCTCGCGGAGTCGTCCAGGAACGGTCAGCTCCTAAGATCGCCACCACCGACTTCTATCAAGCCAGCGCAGCTTACAACCACTCACGTTTCGCGGTCAGCACTGATATTTTCCTGATCGACCATTCAAACGAACAGGTCTACATCCCCGATGACGGCAGCTTCGAGTTCAAGGGACCAAGCCGTTCGACGGGTTACGAAGTAAGAGTGTCCGCGCAGTTGACGCGCGGTTTGATTTTCAGCAGCGGATTGACGCAAGTCACCCAGTCATTCTTCCGAGGTCCATCGCCGCGAGTTTATGTCGACAGCTCGCCTCACAACGTGGCGAACGCGCGGATCAGTTACACCGGCTTTCACGGGTTTTACGGAGCGCTGGGTTATCGGCACGTGAGTAACTACCGGCTCGATGGCGAAGATGCCAACATCCGTGCGTCTGGGTTGGATGTGTTGGATCTAAGCGTAAGGCAGCGCATAAGAAAGTGGGTGGACTTTAACTTCTCAATCGACAACCTGACGGACAAACATTATTTCGAGACACAGAACTATATCGAATCCCGGATTACACCCAACGCACCTGTCGTCGCCCAGATCCACGGGACACCGGGCTTTCCTGTTGGAGTCACGGTCGGTCTCACCTTTCATCTGTTTGCCAAATAGAGGGGCTTGTCACACTTCCATCGAGATGATCCCTCGACGTAATGCATATCGAATCAGATCGGCCTGAGTGTGGAGAACGAGTTTGTGCATCAGGTTGGATCGGTGAGTTTCGACGGTGCGTGCGCTTATGCCCAAACGGGATGCGATGTCTGTGTTGGTGTGGCCCTCGGCAGTCAACTGCAGGACTTCGCGCTCGCGCGTGGTGAGAGTTTCGTATCGATCCAGTGTGGCCGCTTTTGCCTTCGCCTGATAGACCTCGATCGCTCTATCCGATAGCGGTGGACTGAGATAACGCCTACCCGCTGCGACTTCCCGAACAGCGTGGACCAGATCGGCAGAGTTAGAATCCTTTAGCACATAAGCCGACGCACCGTTTCCCAGCGCCTCCAAGACGTACGCTTCGTTGGCGTACATCGAAAGGATCACGATACCAGTCTTTGGCGAATGCCTGCTGATTTGACGCGTTACCTCGAGTCCGTTTAAGCCGGGCATCATCAGATCAAGCACCAAAATGTTCGGGCTGAAATGTTCAACCCGTTGAACCGCTTCGAGACCGTCGCCGGCCTCTGCTACGACGCGGAAATCGGGTTCAGCGTCGAGCAAAGCGCGTAGTCCCTGCCGAACTATGTGGTGGTCATCAGCAAGCACGATTGATGTCATTAGCATCACCGCCAAATTTCTAGTCTATGCCGGTGCCAAAATGCAACTCCGCCGTCAAGCGAGTGCCGGCTCCGCTGCGTGATTCAACCAGAACCTGACCGCCAAGGAGCTTTGCACGCTCGCGCATTCCCGCGAGCCCGCTGGTGTTGCTAGCGATCAAAGTCTGCGTCGGATCGAACCCGATTCCCGTATCCTCGACCTGTACCATCAGCTTATCCTGTTGAGTCCATACCCGCACCGTTGCTTCGTTGACCTGAGCATGCCTTGCGGCGTTGGTCAATGCCTCCTGGACGATCCGATAAGCTGCAGTCTCGACTTCGGGTTCAAACCTTCGACCTTCGATACCGCTGTGCCGAAAGTTGACTTCGACTTGTGTTTGCTTCGTGTAGTTCTCCATGTGCCACAACAGAGCGTGCAGCAGACCAAGGTCGTCAAGCATCGGAGGTCTCAAGTCCAGAGACATTTTTCGTGCGTGGGCCATCAGCTCATTGACCAGCGTGTGAGCGCGGTAGATGGTCGCGCCAACCTCATCTGGAGGCTGACGGGCAGCCATCTCCAACGTCAGCTTAAGACCTGTGAGCGCCTGGCTGATCTCGTCGTGCAACTCGCGCGCGATGCTTCGGCGTTCAAGTTCCTGTACTTCCATGAGCCGCCGCGAGAGTAGGCCCAACCGGTCGGCATATTCGGTGATCGCTTCTTCCGCTTGCTTTCTCCTGGTAATGTCTCGAATCACCGCAATGACAATCGAACCGTCTTCTGTGTCCATCGGGCTAAGCATAATATCGACCGGAAACTCGCTTCCATCTTTGCGCTTACCGCACAGTTCCAGTCCCGCGCCCATCGGTCTGGTATGCGGTTCGTTGAGATAACCTGTGCGATAAACTGCGTGGCGTTCGCTGAAATGATCGGGAATCAATACCTCTATCGGCTTCCCAGCGAGCTCCTCACTTGTGTAGCCGAACATTCGCTCGACCTGCGCGTTCACGCGAATGATCTGCCCCTTTTGATCTGCAACAAGAACCGTATCGGGCGCAAACTCAAACAGACCACGCAGCATTTCTTCGCTCTTTTTGAGCGCTTCTTCAGCACGCTTCAACTCGGTGATGTCGAACCCTACTCCATGAATGAACCTCGGGCGTCCGTCGTCGAAACGTACCATCTTTGCTTCGCAGTGAAACCAGATGACTCGGCCATCTCGCGCGATTACTCTGTAGACTGAACGCAGCTGCCCGCCCGTGAGAAACATCTGGGCTGCCTCCACATTCCAGCGTCCACGGTCTTCGGGATGAATGTGCTGGTACCAGCGAATCGGATCGTTCAGCCATTCTTCTTGTGAGAAGCCGAGCATCGCCTCGATCTGCGGACTTACGTAGGCTTCGCTAATTCCACGTTCCAGAAAAATCATGAACACAACTGCCGGAATCTGCTCCACCAGTATTCGATAACTGGCTTCAATGCTCGGAAATTCTTCTGGATTTGTGCTTCCCCCATTGTTACCTGATTTTGTAGTCGTCTGCGCGTCGCCGGAACTCGAGGGAAAGAATACTTTGGCGAGTTCATTCAGAATGGACTCCGCCTGAGTCACACCCGCGAGGTCATCATCGTTCCCGGGAGTCTGTTCAATCTTGCTGCGGTAAGAGCCCGTCATCTCTTAATCTTTCGCCGCCACTCAGGCTCTTCGTTGAGTGACGCCTGAGTAAAGCGACGCAGCGCGTGTATCGCTTTGCCGTATGTCATAACTGCTGCCGATGACAGCAGCGAGCCTGGCGGCTGATCCATGAACGGCATGAACTTGTCGGGGAAGCCCGGCATCGTGCACCCGATGCAGATTCCTCCGATGTTTGGGCAGCCGCCGACGCCGTTGACCCAACCGCGCTTTCCGACATTGCACTGCACGACCGGTCCCCAGCATCCGAGTTTTACAATGCATTGACGCGATCCATAGGTTTCCGCGAATTCAGCTTGTTCATAGTACCCGCCACGATCGCAGCCTTCGTGAACAGTTTGGCCGAATAGCCAAGTCGGCCTCAAAGCCTCATCAAGTGGAATCATCGGCGAGCAACCCGCGATCTGATAGAGCAAATAGAGAAGCGTCTCCATCAGATTGTCGGGCAGTGTCGGGCAACCGGGCACGCAAACGATCGGAATTCCCGATTTCGATTTCCATTTCCAGCCGAGATAATCAGGGAGTCCCATTGCTCCGGTGGGGTTGCCCTCCATCGCATGGATCCCGCCATAAGTTGCACAAGTCCCGACCGCCATCACTGCCCACGCGCGCGGCGCCAGACGATCAACCCACTCGCAGACAGTGATCGGCTGACCAGTAAGATGATCGGTGCCGAACCCTGACCAATACCCTTCGCTTTTGTTCCCCTCGTCCGGAATCGAGCCTTCAATAACCAGAATGAATGGATCGACGTCGCCGCGGGTCGCGGAATGAAAGATTTCGAGAAAATCATCGCCGACTTTAGAGTCGAGAAAAGGACTATGCAGCTTTACTAGCGGGATCCCGGGAATGGCTCCGAGTACAATGTCCTCAATGCTGGGTTGCGTAGCCGCGGTCATCGCGACCGACTCTCCGTCGCATCCAAGACCGGCGGTAATCCATAGCACGTCGAGCTCGTTGATAGCTCGATACTCACTGCTGTTCTCTTCGTACTTCGCAATAGCGGACATTCGCCTCCTCGATACTGGTTGCTTCGATGGAAAGGCTTCAATCTCTGGGAAGTATCAGCGCCCTTGCGATTCTACGCCACCTCTTGGCCTTCGCAAAATGCAATCGCATTTCACTACATTGGGTAATCGGACGGAGCGCAAGTAATGGTTGGGGTTTTGCAGTTCTGACCACGGTTCTTGTGGCGAGAAGACGCAAACGGCGGCGACGCCTCTTTTAGTGTAGTCGTATCGATCGACGCCGCGCGCATCCACCGCCTGCCCGACCTCATTAATAGTTCGGAGCGGCGAGTCAAGTGAACCCTCTGAAAGGCACTTCTGATCCGCGTGCGGAATTGTACTTTAGCGGAGGATCGTGTAAGACCCTATTTGTGGTCAAAACCGAAACACAATCCCTCCAGAGGAGAGGACGTTGTGCTGGCGGCCTCGCGAAACCTGCACAATAAGGTTTGGGGTGCCGGAAACGAAAGCGCGCACCTCGCTCACAATTGGAATCATCTTAGCTCTGCTGAGCAGCCTGGTTGGTGTTGGTGTAGGTGCGACAGCCGGTTACGCCGGAGGGATAATCGATGATCTGTTGATGAGACTGACCGAATTGTTCTTGATCCCGCCGAGGTTCTTTTTGGCGCTCATCATCAGTGCAGTCTTCGGATCTTCATACATCAATTTGATAATCATTCCTGCGGTGACCTATTGGCCAGTCACGGCAAGGTTAATTCGATCCGAATAATCACGCTCAAGTCTCGAGGATTTGTGGAAGCGGCACGCGCAATTGGGGCCACACCTTCGCGAATCCTACTCAGACAAATCCTCCCAAATGTGTTGCCGCTCGTGATCACCAACTTCGCGATGAAAATTGCTGCAGTCATCCTGGTAGAAGCTGGATTCGAGTTCCTTGGGCTCGGCGATACCAGTCAAATAAGTTGGGGGTATATGCTACACAATGGACAGCACTTCATGAGGGATGCCTGGTGGATGGTTGTGTTTCCGATGCTGGCGATTTCGTTGCTCCTGCTTGCAATGAATCTGTTGGGTGATGAGCTCAACCGAATGTTGAATCCGAGGGATGCGCGCTGATTAATATAGTCGTTAAGGGTTCAGAGATCAGAGGTCAGAGATCGGAGGTCAGAGACTATCAATCAAAACTCAGAACCCTTAACTATGAACCCTGAACTATGAACCCTTAACTATGAACCCTTGGAGTGTGATTAAAAGTGGGACTTAGGCCATAATATCGGCAAGCCTTCGAGGAAAAAGAGACAGCAGGCTCCCCCGCGGTGCAGCAGCACCAAAATCAAGTCTGAAGCGAGGGTTTACCGTGGCCAAGTACCAAACAGAGAGACAGCAGTCTGAAGAGCTAGCAGAGCAGTT
>CAZOOE010000236.1:0-9722 GCA_964581275.1 uncultured Clostridia bacterium | reverse complement strand
GTTGGGACGGGGACTCTCACCCCGCCAGTCGTCAAACATGCTCGGCACACAAAAAATACGCGGTGAGAGGAGAGAATCTCTCACCGCGTCTCTGGCTAGCAGACGGGTTAGCTGCCCTAGAACTCGAGCCGCGCCGCAAACTGGAAGGCGCGCGGTCCGCCCGTGCCGAACGTTCCACCGGCACGCGTAGTCGGGACGCCGTAGTTGGGGCTGGTGAGGGTGCCGTTGTAACCAGCGAGGTTCGAAATGTTGAAGACATTGAATCCTTCGCCGATCAACTGCAACCTCAGCTTCTCGGTGATCTTGATGTTTCGAGTCAACCGCACATCCTGCGAGACGAATGTGTCGCCGTTATCGATATGGTCGGGCAGGGTGATCATCGGGATGGGCTGACCACGTGGGGTGGTCTTACCCGCAAAGTTCTTGTTGAAGTCACTCACCAACGAGCGCAACTTATCCGCGCCGTAGCGAGTGCCAAAGCCGTTGAAGGTCCCGCCCGGCAGGATGAGCGAGTTAATCCCGTCACCGTCGAGGTCGACATTGCCTATCAGATTGGACAGAGGTGGCGAGCTGACCCAAGGCATGATCAGACCGAGCTGCCAGCCGTTTAATAACCCGCGCCCGAATTTGTTGCCGCCCCCGTAGGCCGGCAGATCAACGAATCCGCTAAAGGTGAAGCGGTGGCGCCGGTCGGAAGGTTGATAGTCGTCGCCCTCATGGAAATTGTTTGCATTGATCGGGCCGTTACCGATGGAGTTGAAACCGGTGTACTTCGACAGCGCATAGGAGGCGACAAAAAGGTACCGACTACTGAACCGCCTGTCCACCTTGACATGCAACCCGGTGTAGCGGTAGTTCGCGGCGCTGTGCGAGACGGCAATCTGCCCGTTCGAGCAGAGCGCCTTCGGGTCCGCAGCCTGAGCGCCAACACACTTCGGGATGACCGGTCCGCCGACGGCATCGAAGTGGTTCTGGTCAACGATCATCGTGTCGTGCAGCCCTCCGAACTTGAGCGAGCGCCGCATCACGAAGTCCGCCGATACGACCAGATTCGACGCCAATTCCCGTTGGACGCCGGCGCTTACGTTAATCGAATAGGGACTCACTGTATCCGGCGAGAAGATACCGCCGAATCCCTTTTCGCCGGTGGTCTTGAAGACTTCGACGCCGCGAATCGAGAGGTCCTTTCCGTTGCCCAACTGCGCCGCCGTCGCGGCGCGCAACCCTGGGAGGATCGCATTGAGCTTGGCTCCCGTGAACACGGTGTTTGTGAATATGGATGTAATGAACTTGGTCGGATCGCTGAAATCAAGCCCGTAGAACGAGGCTGGAATGATCGAACGTCCGTTGCCCGACGGCCCGACATAGGCTCGTTCGTTCAGCCGCGTCCAGAAGAGATTCGCATCGTGATAGATCCCAGCTCCGCCGCGAACGACAGTCTTACCATTGCCTTTCACGTCCCACGCAAAACCCAAACTCGGATCGAAGTTGTTCTTGTCACGCTTCGGCGCACGTAGATCGCCGCCCAGCAACGGCGCCAGAATCTTTGGCCGGTCCAGATCGTGATTGAGTATGTTGGTCTCGATGGAGTAAGCGACACCGTAGTTCAACGTCAGCCTATTTGAAACGCGCCATTGATCCGCAACGAAAGCCCGGATCCGGTTGTTGTGCGACGCCGTCTGCAGGTTGAACGGCTGCGGCTGGCCGGGATCGCCGATGCCGGTAAGGAATGTGTAGATGGGAAGTTGCAAAATATCCTGAAGGGTCGGGATGGTGGAATTCAGCGGCCCTGTGCCCGTCGCATTCAGTTTCAGGCTGGCTGGCAAGCTGTTGTACAACCCAAACACCGCCGCTTGAACTGGGCCTGTTGTGCCCGCGACGAACGCCAACAGGTGAAGCGGGTCGTAAGGGACGTTCAGCGACGGCTCCAAATACGCCCAGAGTCCAACGCCGTAGAAATGTTCCCACTCACCGCCGAAGCGCAGCCGGTGCGAGCCCAGCTGCCAGCTAAAGGTGTCGGTCAGTTGGTAGGTCCTCAGTACGCGGTTCTGGGGCACGTTGATGTTGTTGCCAAAGATGAAATTTCCCGAGATGGTGGTGAACGTTTGCGGCCCACCCAGACCGATGCAGGCTACCGGGTCGGTGCAATCCTGGCTGGTGGGAATTCTCAGCCGACCGCTGTAGAAGCTGTAAGAGTAGCGCAAGTCGTTGACCTTGCTCGCGCTGAAGACTGAGGATAGGCCCCCGAGTATCTGCGTAGAAACATTGCGAGTTGGAACCCAGTACGAAGGCATAGTGTTTCCGTCGCCGTTGAAGTTGTGATTGTTATCCGTGCTGAAGCGCACGAAGGCGTTCTGCTTGTCATTCACCTTGAAATCCACCTTGAGGTTCGTCGTTTTGAAGGTGAGCGGTTGCGGGAAGGCGCCATCAAACTTCGACCAGATCGGATGGTTGTTGCTCACCAGCACCACGCTGTGCTGGTCATTGTACTCGGCGTTGAAGAAGAAGAAGACTCTGTCCTTCTTGATGGGGCCGCCGAGGCTGCCGCCCGTCTGCTTTCGCGAGAAGAACGGATCCGGGGTGCGCGCGTCACGGTTCAGCAGCGGATAGGCCGAGAGGTTGTGATCGCGATAGTACAGGAAGGCCGACCCGTGAAAGTCGTTCGAGCCGCTGCGTGAGACGACGTTGATCGAACCGACGCTGGTCGTGCTGGTCGAAATATCGTAGTTGAACGTCGAGATCTGGAATTCCTGAACTGTCTCCTGCGAGAAGTTCTGTGATGTTCCTCCAGTGACTCGATCATTGATCGTCGCGCCGTCAACCGAGATGCGCGTCAACGACTGGTCAGCGCCGGCAATCGAGACGCGGAAGAAGTTGTTCGGCGAAGACCCCGGATTGTCGACGGACTCGGTGCCCACTCCCGGTTCGAGTAAGGCTAGTTGAAGGAAGTTGCGCCCATTTAGCGGTAGGTTGTCAACCTGCATGCGGTTAACCACGCCGTCGATCTTATAGTTCTGTTTGTCGATGATCGGGGCTTCGGCCACCACATCAACGACCTCGCCTTTGGCACCCGGGCGTAAGCTGGCGTCGCCAGAGGTGGTGCCGCCAACCTGAACGACCGCTGTGATGTTCTCAGTGGCGAAGCCCTCAGCTTCTATCTTTATTTCATAATCGCCCGCCGGAAGGTTCTCGACGGCGTAGCTACCATCGCTCCCGGGCTTGGCGGTTCTCGCAGCACCAGTCGCCTTATTGGTAACCGTGACGCGGGCGCTCAATATCACGGCGCCGTTCTGATCTTTTACCGCACCACGGATCGAGCCAGTTGGGTTCTGCGCCATGACAGGAAGGGTAGTCCTGGCCGCCAACGTCAACAGCGTGACTGTCAGTAGCAAGAGTCTATATTTGTGCATGTTGTCTCCTTTCACTCCCTTTGTGAGCGGGAACGGGTTCGTTTGATTCCTAAGCTCGGTCAAGTTGCCGGAACGAGCGAGTGCCTCCAGACGGACTTGCGAATAGTGGCCAGTACCAGTTGACCGCCAGTCGCTCAATATCAGTCGCACGGATGAGGCCAGATAGGATGAGAACCTCAAAGCCCGGTGGGCCTCTCGGTCCAAGTCAAACTATGAGTTTTGCCGCCAGGAATTATCAGAAGACGCGCGCATGATTAGTCTTTCACGCCAGGTTGTCAAGTGCATTTCACCAGCTGGAGAGCCAGCAATTCAGCGAGGTTAATCGGCACCCTGGCGGGCTACCGAAGTCCCCTCTTTCTCAAATGGGCAATAAGCCCCGCAGGGTCATCGGTGATGATGGCGTCGACCTCAGCGGCGATCATCTGGTCCCACTCTTCGGGCAGGTTTGGTGTCCACGGAATCACCTGAAGCCCAGCGGCGTGAGCGGCTTTTACTTGCTCCGGCGTTACCAGCTTGAAGTGCGGCGAAACAATCTCCGCGCCGGCTTCGCGGGCGATCGCAACGAAGTCCTTCGGGGCTCTCCAATGTAGCGCAGACAGACGGATCTCAGGCGCCAGCTTTCTCATGGCGTGGAGCGTTCGAAAGTCGAAAGATTGCAGGATAACCCGCTTCTCCAGCTTGTGTTTGCGAATCTGCTCAAGCACCAGCCGCGCAAACTCCTCGGGCGCGGGCGCCATGTGCTCCCTACCCGGGTAAATCTTGGTCTCTATGTTGAAATCGAAGGTACCGCGACTGGCAAGGCTGAACACTTCATCGAGCGTTGGCATTCGGGTGCCGGGAATCGGCGTTTGGTGGGGGAAACTCGGATCGCGCATGGCTCCGCAGTCCCAGTCACGAAGTTGCGAGAGGGTGAGTTCTCTGATCACCGCCCCGGGCCGCGGGCCCTTGCAATAGGGCGCCGCCAATGTGGGATCGTGCGACACGACCACCACATTGTCTTTGGTCACGACGAGATCCAACTCAAGGACATCCGCCCCGGCATTTATCGCGTACTCGAACGCGGGAAGAGTATTCGCCGGTCGAAATGCAGCCGCGCCCTGACCTCCGTGCACCAAAATCCTCGGCGCTGGTTGCAGCACCGACAACCCGGCCACCATCACCAGCACTTTCGGAATCATCTCTTCAAAGTACAGCATCGGCGTTGACTCATCAATCAAGAAGGCCCTATCGAAGTCCAATGGGTGTGATTCAAGCTAGGACTTGTGTTAGGCGCTGCAGATTATCTTCAAACGTTCGCCAGCCGCGCGCAACCTCACCTTGAGTGCGCAAGTGACAAAGGCTATCATAACCGCTCCGTTGAGTCGGGTCACGCGGTCGCTGGCACCCCAAAAACGCTCGGAGGAACCATGTCGAGATACCTGGTGGTGACGCTAACGTGCTTATTCTTGTCCGGGCAGCTGAGCCCCGAACCCCCGGCTGCGCGTGTCCAGAAACGAGGGTTGAAGATAGGAGTGGCCGCGCTGAGCATTACGCCTTTCGGACCGGATCGCGACTGGGATGGTACTATCACCGAATCTGGAGTCTGGGGCGAGAAGTTTACCGATACAAATCACAACGGTCGCTGGGACACAGGCGAGCCCTTTGAAGATGATCCCGGCAATGATCTGGTTGACCCCAGCTCGAAGGGAAAATATGACGGCATATTCCTCGCGGGCTTTGGCAACAACCGTTTGGCGACAGGCAAGCACGATGACCTCTGGGCGCGGGCAATTGTGCTCGAATATGAAACGACCAAGGTCGCGATAGTTTCAATCGATCTCATAGGATACTACTCGAAGGCGAACTACTACGGTCTTGGCGAAATCAAGAAACTCGTCGATCCAAAGCTCGGGGTGAGTGAGATCCTGGTTGCCAGCACTCACGACCACGAAGCTCCTGATACCATCGGGGCCTGGGGACCGAACGCGCTAAGCGACGGAAAATACCCCAAATACCTTCGATTCGTCGATCGGCAGATCGCGAGGGCCATAAACAAGGCCGCCGCCTCAACCCGACGAGCGGTTATGAAGCTTGGACGCACGGACCCTCAATTGTCTCCCTCGATCGCAGGAATGCAGACACGCACCCACGGACGGCCTCCGGACTTCTTCGATGAAGAACTCCGGGTGATGCAGTTCTTCGATGGCTCGGGAACGACGCTCGACCGAGTGATCGCTACGGTCATAAATTGGAACACTCATCCTGAGTCTATGGAGAGCGGAAACACGCTAATCACATCGGACTTCCCTCACGCGCTGCGTGAAGCGGTCGAGAAAAAGTACGGCGGCACGGCGATCTACATCAGCGGCGACATCGGGGCGGTTGAGATAATCGGCGACTCGAACAACAAGCCCAACGATCGGGTTCGCTTTGACGGCAAGGACTATCCACAAAAACCGAACAGCAAACGGCCCGAGTACACTTTTGAGCGGACTGAAGCCATCGGCAGGGACGCAGCGAAAGCGGTCTTCGACGCGTTGGGCCACGCCGAGTGGAGCAACGTATTGGGAATCGATCTCAAGAAAGCGACGCTGCAAGCGCCGATGGACAACGTGGGTTACTTGTTTCTGGCCACCAAAGGCGTGCTCGATACGATGCCGGTTCCTCGCGAGGGAGAGCGCCCGGAGCTTGATACTACTGTCTATGCAATCACGATCGGCGATGCGCAGATCATCACCACGCCCGGCGAGCTGTTTCCGGAAGTCTTTTACGGTGTGGAGAAGTACCGCCGCCGGGACTGCTCCGAAGCGGACACCAGGCGGCCCGCCGAACCGGGCGTGCGCGATCGAATGACAAAGAAATACAAGTTTGTTTTTGGATTGTGCCCGGACGAGTTCGGCTACATCGTGCCGGGTTATGATTTTCTGGCGCCGTCGCCTGACCCTGCGCGCGGGCTTCGCCAGGCGCAGGACCCGTGCAAGTCGGCCGGCGCGCCCGATCACTATCATGAGACTAACGCCGCAAGCTCGCAGCTTGCGGCCAGATGGGCGTGCACCGCCGCAGCGCTGCTTGAAGGAAAGAAGCCGGATTCAGCCGCCTGTCAGAGGTGAGCCAGCTCGACCATGCTTACCGCGATAACTCGTCAGGTCAGTCCTAGCATTAATCAGTGCGAGCTGTCCTTTCACCATAGGCAACCAATCGATGTTGCGAAAGCGATCGCCCAGCATCAAGCCTATGAAGAGTGCCTCGCCGAGTTAGGTGTCCGGATCGTGTCGCTTCCCGCCGAACCAGATCTGCCAGATGCCGTCTTCGTGGAAGATCCGGCGGTCGTTGTCGACGAAGTCGCAATCATCTCATTCATGGGAGCGCCCAGCAGAAGGCCCGAAGCCAGGAGTCTGGCGGATACGCTCTCGCGGTACCGGCCGATCGCGTCTCTCAGCGAGCCCGCCACTCTGGATGGAGGAGACGTAATGCGAATAGGACGGACGGTTTTCGTTGGCTCATCCAGGCGCACCAATCACGCGGGCATTGCACAGCTTGGCGAGATCCTTGGGCCCTACGACTACCAGGTCATCCCGGTGGAAGTCACGGGCTGTCTTCATCTCAAGAGCGCTTGCTCATTCGTCGGTCGGCACACAGTTCTCGTAAATCGATCCTGGATAGACGCAGAGCCGCTTCAGGCATTTGAGTTGATCGAAGTCCCTGATGACGAGCCGCCCGCAGCGAATGCGCTGCTGGTCAAAGACGTTGTATTCCTTCCTACGTCCTTTCCTCGGACACGAGTGCTTCTTGAGCGTCAGGGATTCCTTGTGCGGACAATCGATGTGTCTGAGCTGCAGAAAGCAGAGGCAGGTGTGTCTTGCACGAGTTTGATCTTCAAAGACAACAGTGGCTAGCACGCTCGGGGTCGGGAAGGTCGGCTTTCCCCCGCTCGCCGTTGAATCGACATAGACTTTGAGAGGGCGCGGGGGCAAGCCCTCCTCCCCGACCTCAAGCCTGCTACGTCCTTTGCTGATCCTGTAGGCAAGCCTCTTGAGTTGAGGCCGAACGCCACCTCGGACGATCTGACCTAATGAAGCAGCAGCTGATCGGGGTTTGGTTACGGCTTGGATCCACTCGCTGCTCTCGTTTCGCCCGGCACACCCTTCACATCCCAGACAATCACATCGGGCCAGTGGTTCTCACCAAGAAAGCTCGCGTACTCCTTCTCACCTTTCAAGTAGCAACCTAGAAACGCCACGCTGTACGAGTTGACAATCTTGTAAGTCGTTTCCATCGAGGTGAACTCGAACGGCTCATTCGTGTCGCGCCGCTTCCCTGCCCCGACTCCGTCGCCGAAGGTCTTGTTGATCTTGAACATATCGGTGAACGAATAGTGGCCGCCGTTCTTCAGCTCTAGCAGATACGACGGGCCGGTATGCTTGGCGTGATTGTCGCGAATGGCGTTGTTTCCAGCGACGCCCAACGTTCGGTCCTCAGTCCCCAACATGCGCAGCGACGGCACGGTCAGGTTCGTATGAGATGCCGGAGCTCCGGACATCGCGATCACCGCTTTGAAGCGGGGCTCCTGATCCGCCGCCCAGTGCGCGGTGAATGACCCGAACGACATTCCGGTGATGGCTACGTGCCCGGTGTCAATACGGCCGGTGAATCGTTTGTCGGCTCCCTTGTCCCACTTAATCATCTGATCGAGCAAGAAGCTGACGTCGAGCGGTCGGTCCTTAGCAGAGTTATTCCGTTCGCCGCCCTGAAACACCACGGGCTTGCCGTCGATAATCGTCCATCTTGCGTTGCCCGTGTGATCAGCCGAGACAATGATATAGCCGTGGCTCGCGAGATAGTCGCACCAGAAGGTGTTTTGATTGCGCGACCCACCGTTCCCGTGCGAGAAGATCACCAGCGGAAATCTTCCCTTCCGCACGGCGGCGTTTCGATGCGATTCGTTCCAGTAGACCTTATCCATCTCCGCTACGCTCATCTTGTATGTCTTCTTGATCAGATCGTCGATCTCGGGGGTCACGCCTCCAGGAATAAAGTCCGAGTATTTGTTCTTCGGCATGCGCCGCGCGTCGTCGGTCGCGGGATACCAAATCTCAGTCACCAGCGTACGCGGCTGCTTGGTGAAATTGTCGGCGCGACTCGTATCGACGAACACCGTCGTGGTCACACCTACAGGAAATGGTCCTGCCGATCGCGGATCCGGAGGTATAGGTTTCGCGGTCCTGCCGGAAACTCCAAGGGGCGCGAGGAACGCAACGATCATCAGCACCTGCGTTATCGACATGATCATTCTTTTGGGCATCGTTTCTCCTGTGGACAGGCGTCGTGGTCCGGCCTTCAGGCTGGAAGGACATAAACTTTAGTCTGTGTCTGATGTCTATCTCATCAATCGAGGTTGCGGTACACAGACTAAAGTCTGTGCGACTTCCGCCGGAAGGCCGACTACCAACCGCGTGACGCTTGTGATCAGCTTGTAGTTATCTCTCAACAGCCATCGCAACTGCGTTGCCTCCGCCCAGGCACAACGCAGCAAGCCCGCGCTTAGCATCGCGCCGCTGCATCTCGTGAAGCAAGGTAACGAGTATGCGCGCGCCGCTTGCTCCGATCGGGTGCCCGAGCGCGACCGCGCCGCCGTTGACGTTCAACTTTACCGGATCAATCCCAAGCTCGCGGGTGACCGCAACCGCTTGCACCGAAAACGCTTCATTTAACTCAATCAGATCAATGTCCGCCAGGTCCCACCCCGCGCGTTCGACGGTCTTTTGGATCGCAGTAACCGGGGCCATCATTACCAGCTTGGGCTCAACGCCGCTCGTAGCTTGCGCAACGATTCGAGCCATCGGCTTGCGGCCGAGTTTGCGCGCAACCTCAGCCGAGGCAACCACCACCGCCGCGCCTCCGTCGTTCACGCCTGGCGCGTTGCCTGCAGTTACGGTTCCACCTTCTTTAAAGGCGGGCTTCAATCTGGCGAGAGCCTCGAGCGAGGTCTCTTCGCGTGGACCCTCGTCAGTTCGAACGACCAGAGAGGGGCCCTTCTTTTGTCGGATCTCAACCGGAACGATCTCTCGATCGAAGCGGCCTTCCTTGATTGCGGCGACCGCTTTGCGATGAGAATTCAGAGCATATTGATCCTGCTCTTCACGCGAGATCCGATAGCGTTCGGCGACGACTTCGCCCGTGCAGCCCATGTGCCAATCGTCGAAGGCACACCACAACCCATCATTTATCATCGCGTCGATCAATTTCTGGTTTCCCATTCTGTAGCCTTGCCGAGCCCCTTTCAACAAGTAGGGTGCACCAGTCATCGATTCCATGCCGCCGGCGACCGCGATA
>CAZOOE010000235.1:0-9848 GCA_964581275.1 uncultured Clostridia bacterium | reverse complement strand
GTCTGCCGAAGCGAGCTGAGTACGATCACTCTGCGGTCTGCCAAATCCTTGACGAAGCATTTGTATGTCACGTCGGGTTCGTAGCCGATGGCAAGCCGGTGGTTATTCCGACGTCCTTTGCAAGGATTGAGGACGATCTGTACATTCACGGCTCGGCCGCAAGCCGCATGCTGCGCTCGCTGGAAGAGGGTATCGACGTCTGCGTGACGGTTACGCTGATCGACGGCCTGGTCCTCGCGCGTTCGGCTTTCCATCATTCAATTAACTACAGATCCGTTGTCATCTTTGGTAATGCAAAGATAGTGGATGACCCGGATGAGAAGCTCCGCGCGCTCCACGCGTTCACCGATCACATCGTGCCCGCACGCTGGGAGGAGGTTCGCCTGCCTACCGAAAGCGAGCTGCGAGCGACCTTAGTGCTTAAAGTGCCGCTTGTTGAGGTCTCGGCGAAAGTACGCACAGGTCCGCCGATTGATGATGAAGAGGACTACGAGCTTGCAGTGTGGGCTGGAGTGGTGCCGTTGAGACTGACCGCCGGGCCGCCTAACTCCGACGATCGCCTTGCGGCGGGCATTGAGGCGCCGGACTATGCCCGAAACTACGTGCGGCCTGCCCGATAGTTTGGTCCTGCCGACGCGGAATTGGGCTGCATACAAAACATCGAGGGGGCTATATGAAAAACGCAACTCGCGTAGTCCGAGCCGGATTACCCGAGACTAGACAGGGTCAGCCGTTCATACCCGGCCCGGTTTTTGCCGGAACCTTTCATCTCAAAGGCGATCCGAAGAGTTCAGAGTACCCGTATGGACGTGACAACAACCCAACCTGGTCGGCCTATGAGAGCGCGATCGGTGAACTCGAAAACGCAACCTCAACGGTGGTGTTCTCGTCAGGGATGGCAGCGATAGCTGGGATGTTTGGAGTGACACTCAAGTCGGGCGATATTCTAAGTATGCCGTCTGACGGCTATTTTGGGGCTCGAGTGATCGCTAGCGGGTTTTTCACGTCCCTGGGCGTGAACGTCCGCCTTGCCCCGACGGCAAATGACGCGCAGCAGGAACACCTTCAAGGCGCAACGCTGCTGTGGCTGGAGACACCGAGCAACCCTTCCCTGAGCGTTTGTGATATCGCTCTCCTCTCCGAAGCTGCTCACCGAGCCGGTGCGCTAGTGGTTGTAGATAACTCGACCGCCACTTGTATCGGCCAACAGCCGCTGATGCTTGGAGCTGATTTTTGCGTCTCCTCAGATACTAAGGCCACCACCGGCCACAGCGACCTGGTTCTCGGCCACGTGTCGGTACGGGATGCGGCCTGGGCTGACAGGCTGCGAGAGTGGCGAATGGAAATGGGCTCAGCTCCAGGGCCAATGGAAGTGTGGCTGGCGCACCGCTCACTGGCAACCCTTGATGTGCGCATGGAGCGTCAGTGCAAGAACGCACTGACAATCGCGAAATATCTAACCTTGCGCCCGGATGTTCATGGGCTTCGCTATCCAGGGCTCCCGAGTGATCCCTCATATCCAGTTGCCTCTCGCCAAATGAAGTTCTATGGCCCGGTTATCAGCTTTGAGCTTGCTGGCCGCAGGCAAGCCGAGCAATTCCTGACGAGCTGCGGATTGATATTTGAAGCAACGAGTTTCGGGGGCGTACACACGACGGCCGAGCGGCGCGCCCGCTGGGGACGCGATCAAGTAGCAGAGGGCTTTATTCGGCTGAGCGTTGGCTGTGAGGATGCGGAAGACTTGATTGCGGACTTGAGTCAAGCCCTGGACAGGGCGAACGGCTAGTCAGCGGCATCGAACACGCGGTTGTAGCACCACCCGATTCGGCTCGGCGGCAAGACCCGCGCTCCAACCGTAAGGCGATGATTTCCAGATGGACGACACAACGAAAGAGCGAGTCTTCGAGATGATGGCCAGAATGGGACACGAGCAAGTTGTGTTCTGTCACGACGACGCTTCAGGCTACCGCGGCATAATTGCGATCCACAGCACCACGCTAGGTCCGGCTGTCGGAGGCACGCGATTCTGGAACTACGCGACCGAAGAAGACGCCATCATCGACGCGTTGAGATTGTCTCGAGGGATGACCTACAAGTGCGCGGCTGCCGGAGTGCCCCTCGGCGGCGGCAAAGCGATCATCATCGGCGACAACAAGATTCAAGATCGCGAGAAGCTGTTCCGAGCTCACGGCCGATTCGTCGAACGTCTGGGAGGGCGGTATATCACCGCTGAAGACGTCGGCACCAGCGCGGCCGACATGGAGTTGATCGCCCTGGAGACAAACTACGTCGGAGGGCTCGTGGGCAAGGGCGGAGACCCTTCCCCGTGGACCGGCCTCGGAGCATACCGCGCAATCCAGGCTTCCGCGAACTATCGATGGGGCAGCGATGACCTTCGAGGTAAACGCATCGCAATTCAAGGTTGCGGCAACGTCGGTTTTAGCCTGGCAAAGGAGTTGCACGCGGCGGGCGCTAGACTTACGGTCACTGACGTCGATGCGGCAAAGATGAAGAGTACCGTCGAAGCGTTCGGCGCCGAGGCGGCGGCACCGGACGATATTTATTCCGTCGCAGCAGACGTTTTTGCTCCGTGTGCGCTGGGCGGGATCATCAACGACCAGACGCTTGAGGGACTGAAAGCAGAGATCGTGTGTGGCGCCGCAAACAATCAGCTGTTGGAAGAGCGGCACGGCGACGCTCCCGAGGAGCGCGGGATTCTCTACGCGCCGGATTACGTTGCCAACTCAGGCGGCGTGCTTA
Organism: uncultured Clostridia bacterium; assembly: GCA_964581275.1. Taxonomy (GTDB): domain Bacteria; phylum Acidobacteriota; class Blastocatellia; order UBA7656; family UBA7656; genus Onstottus_A. Next base: position 7,088 of record CAZOOE010000235.1, on the reverse strand, counting down.
GCGGCGGAGCGGATCTGTTCGGATGGACTTCAGAGAAGGTTCGCGCTGAGGTGCTTGCGATCTACGAGACGATCCTGTCGATATTCGAGATCGCGAAGGCCCAGGGAATTCCAACTTACAAGGCCGCAGATCGGCTTGCCGAGCGCCGGTTGCGAGAGGCGGCCTGACTTGATCTGTCCGGGACTTGAATGCCCGCGACGCACAGACTAGTGAGATTTACTGTTTTGCGTCTTTGCGGACTTTTGCGTCTTCGCGCGAAACTGTCCTTAAATTTGAGTTTTGTCTGGCGAGGACGCAAATATCTGGGACGGCGCACCTCCTCGAATTAGCCATTGCACTGGGAGTATCTTCACCGCTGGGAACAAATCCCACTTGATTGCACCCGGGAGAGGCCGCCGAGAATAACGCGGCGGAGAGTAGGTATGGATCGTAACTGGGAGCGCGGCGATTATACGATCAGCACTGACATCAGTAGGCTTGATCTGGATGTCATCCACGGTTTTCTGGATACCTCGTATTGGGCGGCGGGACGATCAGTTGAGACGATTCGCCGTTCAATCGAAAACTCGATTCCGTTTGGCGTTTACAAAGGCGACAAGCAAGTTGGATTCGCTCGAGTGATAACCGACTATGCGACGTTTGCGTGGATAGCCGACGTATTTGTGCTCGAACCTTTCCGCCGCCAGGGCCTTTCGAAGTGGCTGATGGAAGTGATCATCTCGCATCCCGAGCTTCAAGGTTTCAGGCGATGGGTGCTTGCGACAAAAGACGCTAACGAGCTTTATCGAAAGTATGGATTCAATGAACTGAAACTTCCGGAGCGGTGGATGGAGAGGCACGACCCAACAGCGCAGGAGAGGCCGGACTACTGGAGAGCGGACCCAGGCGACACCCAAATGTCAACAAAGTGAAGCCTGACCCTCTCTGATTGTGCTCCGGTTGCCTCGATCATGGGCGCGGACCTTATCTTAGAACAACGCCTCGAGGGCATCGCCCACGTTGCGCACGCCGATGACTTCAATCCCGTCGTCGTAATCCAGCCCGGTTACGTTGCCGTGAGGCATCACGCACCGCCTGAATCCCATCGCATAAGCCTCCCGTACTCGCACCGAAGCCTGACTCGTTGCGCGCACTTCGCCGGCCAATCCAACTTCGCCAAACACCGCTGATCGTTCGTCTACGGGCAGATTTCGAAAGCTCGATGCGATCGCCGCCACGATTCCCAGGTCTGCCGCCGGTTCATCGATAGTAATACCGCCGGCCACATTCACGAACACGTCATCGCCGAGCACGTGCATTCCCACTCGTTTTTCGAGCATGGCCATCAATAGCGACACCCGGTTCGCGTCTACTCCTTGAGTCATCCTTCGAGCGGTGGCGTACTTTGTCGAAGTCACCAGCGCTTGAAGCTCGACCAGCATCGGTCGGGTGCCCTCGATGCACGCGGTCACCACCGAGCCTGACACCCCCACCGGTCGCTCATTCAAAAACAACCCCGAGGGATTGAGCACAGGCACGAGCCCACGCCCGGTCATCTCGAACACGCCCACCTCATTCGCCGCGCCAAATCGATTCTTCACCGCGCGAATGATGCGATGGTTGTGATGGCGTTCGCCTTCAAAATAGAGCACCGTGTCGACGATATGCTCCAATGTTTTCGGCCCGGCTATCGCTCCATCCTTGGTGACGTGTCCGATCAGGAAGACCGGCACCGTCCGATTCTTTGCAAGCATCAAGAATTGTCCGGCCACTTCGCGAACCTGCGAGACCGATCCCGGCGCGGATTCGAGTTTCATCGAAAAAACCGTCTGAACAGAATCGACGACCACGGCTTGCGGATCGAGGCGATCGATCTCCTGGAAGATTCGTTCGAGACAGGTTTCGGCCAACAGGTAGAGGCTCGCCGGATTGATACCCAATCGCTCACCCCGCAGCTTGATCTGACGCTCGCTCTCCTCGCCCGAAACATAGAGAATCTTTCCGCAGACGTTCGAAAGCTTGTCAGCCACCTCAAGCAACAGCGTAGACTTTCCGATGCCGGGGTCTCCCCCGATCAGCACAAGCGAGCCTGGAACGATTCCGCCGCCAAGTACGCGATCGAACTCTTCGATTCCAGAAGACTGTCGCGCATCGTCCTGGCTTTCGATGTCTTGATAAGCCAGGGGCGCCACCTCTCGCATCCGGAACAACCCGCCGCGAGGAGAAGCCTCAGGCTGTGCGCTGGCGGCTTTCTCTTCGACTAGCGAATTCCACTCGCCGCAGTCCGGACACTTGCCCATCCACCGCGGCTGCTGGGCGCCGCATTGCTGGCAAACGAAAACGAGCTTTGAGCCTTTGGACTTTGCCAACTTTTTCCTTTCGGCTTCTCGCAGAGGTTCAAAAAGAATCAGATATTGGATCAGTCGAGACTCGCTCTTCGGCCAGTCGGCGGAACCGCGGACGGGCGGAACTTGCGCGCGTAGTCCCAGACGTAGCTCCGCAGTGTGTAGTAGTACGGGTTGAAGCCCAGCTCGTCGGCTTCGTCGAGCGCTTTTTCCACGCTCCAGTTGCTGTGGGCGACTCGGTAGATTGCGGTCATCTCGCCGATGCGGTTTAGCCCGTCCGCGCAGAAAACGAAGAACGGTCCTCTGGCACGGTCAGTCACCAACGACACGAAGCGATTTGCCTCCTCGTCGGTGGGCGGATTCCAGACGCTCATGGGCACCCATTCGTAATCAAGACCGGCAATTTCGGCGGCGGCCTTCACGTCATCTGTGTGATCGTAGCTAGATCGCAGGTCGACCACGGTCTTGACGCCGAGCCTCGTGAGGGTGCCGATGCCACCTCGCAACGGTTGCGCGCCGCGGACGTAGTTCTCGTCCACCCTGTGGAACAACGGAAGAGTCGCTAGTACTTCTCCGGCAGTGTCCTCGAGCCGCGGTTCACCTCGAGTCTCGTCTGGCCTCGAGGTCGGAGTGCCGCTGCTGAAGACGATTGTTGAGATTGCTATAGCCAAAGCTGCGGCGCCGATGATCGCTGTGAGCAGAAACTTCTTGTGGTGCACTTCTGTTGATTACCTTCTTGTAGATTGTGACTAACACGCTTGTCTTTATTTATACCTCGCGCATCGGTTAATACGCAAAGACCAACCCTCCGGTTTTGTATATCCCGCTTTTTTTGCATTGGACTAACGGGTAGTGGGTCAGGCCTGAGGTTCAGAGTACAGGCCTTAGCTTGCTTGTTTCGTTCGCGAGAGTCATTAAGAGCAAGCTAAGGCTGGTACTCTGAACCTCGGTCTGGCTCGGACCTGCTCCTCAATCCCTAGGCAATTTGACCGAAATAATTCAATCAATCTGGCGCAATTGTCCCCATGACTTACAGTGGCCGCTGAATGTTCCGCCAAGATTTGTTTGGCTTCCGCCATTTGACAGGCGATGCCAAAGTGGAACGCAACTCGCCTTAATTAGTCGGATTTGTGTTCAATCGTCAGCCAAAGGTCGGGGCATGAAGTCGAGTGAGGATAGCAAAGGCATTGCGAATCTCTTTCTAGTCACCGTCTCGTTGGCCGGGCTGATGGTCTTCGCTTACTCCGCCTGTGCGCTGGTGTTTCTTCCAATCAACTTCGAGTGGATACTGTTAAGCCTCGTAACCGTTCTGATGGTGTCGCGCATCGACATCGGGATTCCCAAGTCTCGAAGCGGGGTCACCCTCTCCGACGCGTTCATCTTCATCTCGGTGTTGCTGTACGGCATTCACGCCTCGGTGGTTTTGGCAGGGCTTGATGCCGTCGGTTGCGCGCTTCAGTTCAGGGAGCGTCGCCGAACGATCTTGTTCAACGGCGCAGCGATGAGTTTGTCGATCTTCGCGGCGAGTTCTACTGTGAGCCTCGCGTTTGGGGATCCGCGGCGGCTCGTGTCTGAACCTGCATCATTGGTCCTCGCCGCAGGAATGCTGGCGCTTATTCACCTTGTAATAGCCTCTGGGGTGATGAGCGTGGCCCGTGCGCAGGAGAGCGCTCGATCGATCCTCGACACCTGGAAAGAATCCTTGCTGTGGACGTCTATATCCGCACTGGCCGGTTCCGCGAGCGCGTGTTTGATCGTAAAGCTGATCACGGTTATCTCGTTTTACGCTTTCATCATTTCAGTTCCAATCCTCACCGTCACCTACTTCACATATAAGGTCTATCTCGACCGGGTCGAGACCTCGAACCGGCACGCCGAGCAAATGGCGGAATTGCACTTGAAGACCATCGAAGCTCTTGCGATCGCGATCGACGCCAAAGACGAAGTGACTCCCGATCACGTTCACCGGGTGCAGATTTACGCCACCGGTCTTGCGCGTCTGTTCGGCCTGTCCGAGCCGGAGCTGGAAGCTCTCAAAGCGGGCGCGTTGTTGCACGACATCGGCAAGCTCGCGGTGCCTGATTACATTTTGAACAAGCCGGGCCCGCTGACGCCCGCCGAGTTCGACAAGATGAAGGTCCACACGATCGTGGGCGCCGAGATACTCGAGAGGGTCGGCTTTCCGTATCCGGTTGTGCCGGTGGTGCGCCATCACCACGAACGCTGGGATGGCCGCGGCTACCCTGACGGGCTGCGGGGCGATGAGATCCCGATGACCGCGCGGATACTGACGCTATCCGATTGCTTCGACGCGGTGGGCGAGGACCGGAACTATAGGCAGGCAATGACTCGTGACCAGGCAGTTGAAATGTTGAAGGAAGGCAGCGGGACAGTATTCGATCCTAACGTGGTTCGAACGTTTCTTGATCATCTGGATGAGTTTGAAGCCGAGATTCGCGAAAGATGCGTCGAGCCTCAACGAGTCACGCTGCATCCGAATTTGGGAAGCCTTCCCGTCGCGGATCCCGACAGCGGGCCGATGGTCTACGAGCGAATACGCAGCGCGCATCGTGAAGTGATCACCCTGTACGATATCGCCCAGACGATCGGCACCAGCCTCGACCTGCGCGACACGTTCGCGGTCTTTGCGTCGCGCTTGGAAGACATAGTCAGCTACACGACCTGCGTGCTGTATCTTGTTCGACCGGACTCAACCGATGTTGAAGCGGCGCACGTTGCGGGGCGCAACGCCGAGCTGTTTAAGAGCAAGGGCGTTCCCTCCGGCGCGGGGATAACCGGATGGGTCGTTGCCAATCGCCACCCGATGCACAATTGCGACCCGCGGCTCGATTTTGACGTGCTAAAGGTTGACCTGCCCGAAGCGTATCGCACAGCTACAGTCGTGCCGTTAATGAGAGACGACACGGTTCTGGGGGCGCTGGCGATGTATTCCGCCGAGCTCGGCTCGTACAGTGCGGACCACTTGAGGCTCATGGAGGCGGTGGCTAAGCTGGCGTCGGATGCTATCGCCAACGCGGTCCATCACGAGCGAACTGAAACAAGCGCGCTGACGGACTTGCTGACCGGGCTGCCAAACGCGCGAGCGTTGAGATATCGCTTTGAAGAAGAAGGGGATCGCGCGCGGCGTCACCGTGACAGCTTCTCGGTAATGATGATGGACCTCGATGGTTTCAAGGCGGTTAACGACAAGTTTGGCCATCAGGCGGGTGATCAGCTGTTGAGGGAGTTGTCGGTCATCCTGCTATCTCACATTCGCTCATCGGACTTCGTCAGCCGTTATGCGGGTGATGAGTTCGTTGCGATACTGCAAGTGGGCCAGGAAGAAGTCCAAGAGCTCTCGCAGCGCATTCAGCGAGCAATCGACCGACACGATTTCGGTTTTCAGGGGTCGAAGCTATTCATAGGGCTGAGCGTTGGTTGCGCGACCTTCGGCGCCGACGGAGAAACGCTCGATGAGCTTTTGCTCGGAGCAGATCGCGCGATGTATGCGGATAAGGCCCGAAGGAAGGCGCTATTTGCTGAATCGAACAGTCTTACCACCAGCGATCTTGGGCAGTTCCGCGTAATGTAGTGAGCGAGGGCCGGCGGACGGTGCTCATCATCCTGACCACTCAATAGATTATTTCATTGCGGTTGATTCTTTGCTCATCACATAGCTGCGTCGCGCCTGAAGCGCGATCTTGCCTTCTCGCTTTTCTATATCGGGCGAAAGCCCAACGCGAATGTGGCGGCGCTTGCCATCTCTCGCAGTGTTCGTAGGCGCATAGGCCAGTGAGTAGCTCGCCGAAATGTTATCAACCAGCCGATTGAGCGTTGCATCAATTTGGTCAGGCGGGGCGCCGACCAATTCGCCGCCCGTTTCTTGCACGAACATCTTCAGGCTTCCCGAGCGCAACCCGAGGTGACGCAGAAAGCTGGTCGGCTTGCCGCGAATGCCTTGATCGATTCGGCCCCCCAGTGTCTGAACCAGAATCCCAGACACTACCGCTCCTGATTCGAGAACTGAGAGAAGCGCTTCTTGCTCCGACACCTTCGAGAAGTCGATGCTGGCCTCCAGGCTTGTCAGCACGACGATGGCCCGACGTCCCGCGGGATTTGCTGCCTTCTTCATATACTCAGAGGCTTCGTAAATAGCGGCATTGAAATAGTGCTGCTCGCTTTGATGCTGACGCTCAACCCCGACGATCTTGTCGGCGACCAAGTTGCGATCCCGCGTGAAGGGCTGAACCAGCGCGACCTTCTTTGAGAAGGTCATGATCGCGACCTCATCCTCGGGTTTGAGATGCCCGATGGCCTTGATAGTAGCGGCGCGGATCTGTTCGTTGAATGGATTGACGCAGCCCGCGCGATCGACCAGCAACACGACTGACACCGGCAGCGTGTCTTTGCTGAAGTGGGAGATGGTTTGGTGCACTCCGTCTTCAAGTATCGTGAAATCATCACGCCGGAGTCCGTCGATAACCCGACCGGTCCTTTTCTGCATGGGCAAGACATCGACGAGAACCAGATCAGACCGAAGCTTGACCGTCTTTTCGGCGCCAGGCGATTGGCTCGACGACAAACCTGAGCCAAAACCCTGCAGCGTGAACGCCAGGGCGACGATGAATACGATTCTTTGGAACATCGCGAAACCCCGTTAGGAGGTTTTGTCGCTGGTTCGTCCGGCGCCTATGATACCACGGAACTCGGACGCCGGTCGTGGCGTTTAACCGGGTGTGCTAAAAAATTAGCATTTTTCTGTTG
>CAZOOE010000234.1:574-9902 GCA_964581275.1 uncultured Clostridia bacterium | reverse complement strand
GAATTCAGGTCCACTTCCGCAACAAGATGGTCGCCGGGGCGCTGGCCGCCATCCCGGTCGCCGTCACGGCCTTCATCCTCTGGTGGGTCGACAGCCGCGCGCGCGCGATCTTCGGCGTCGATTACCCGTTCGTCGGGATTCTCATCGCGCTGGCGGGCATCTATCTGCTCGGCCTGTTCGTGACCAGCCTCGTGGGCCAGTTCCTGATCGGGATGACCGACGCGCTCATCCGCCGCATCCCGGGGCTGCGCGATCTCTACCGCCTCCGCCTCGATAATGACCGAGACATTGAAGGGGAAGACGCGCGCCGAAGCAGAACGGCTTTTTCAAACGTTTCACGATCTGGTGACCGGACGGCAACCGCAGCTTGACGCTCCCGAGTTGGGGAAGCTGGCGGTGTTCTCGGGCGTCAGCGAGTTTCCCATCCGCGTCAAGTGCGCGACGCTCTCGTGGCACACACTACGCGCCGCGCTGAATGGCGAAGGCGAGGTCATTTCGACGGAGTAATCGATGGATGCGATGATGAAAGACAACGCCGCGGGCGAACCGGTAAATCTAGAAGCGCCGATCGTTGAGGCGCTGCGGACCTGTTACGATCCGGAGATTCCGGTCAACATCTACGAGTTGGGATTGATCTACGGGATTGACCTTCAGCCTTCAGGCGAAGTGACTATTAGGATGACGCTCACGTCGCCGAACTGTCCGGTCGCCGGCAGCCTGCCGGGGGAAGTGCAGGAAAAGGTCCGATCGGTGGAGGGCGTCACCGATGCGAAGGTTGAACTGGTTTGGGATCCGCCGTGGTGCATGGAAAACATGTCGGAAGCGGCAAAGCTCCAGCTAGGGATGTTTTGAATTAGAGTTCCGCGTTCGCGGTTCAAAGTTCTGAGTTCAAGATTGAGCTTGCTTCCTGGGCTCTAAGATTGAATCAGGCAAGCTAAAGCTTGAACTCAGAACCCGGAACTCAGAATCCTGAACCTTGAACCCTGAACCCTGCCAAGGGAGGCTGAAACATGAAATTGAGCGCACAGGAAGAATACGGACTCCGATGTTTATTGCGTCTCGGAGCGCATGGAGAAGGTGGCAGCCTGACCATCCCCGAGATAAGTCGTGCGGAGGGAATCTCGCCGGAGTATGTCGCGAAGCTGATGCGCATTCTACGCCGAGGCGGACTGGTTACCAGCGCGCGAGGAGCGACCGGCGGGTACACCCTTTCACGCCCTGCCGATCAAATTACCGCAGGCGAAGCGCTTTATCTGCTCGGCGGCCGATTGTTTGAAGCTGGCTTCTGCGATCGCCATGCCGGCGCTGAGAGTCTGTGCACTCACTCAATTGATTGTTCGCTTCGTTCGTTATGGCGAGCCTTGCAGACTGCGGTAGATCAAGTGCTGACCAAGACCACTCTCAAGGACCTGCTCTGCAGCGAGCCTGAAATGGTCTCGCTGATGACCGACCTCGTTAAGAACGGGCGCTCGGAGTACCGACTTTAGGCAGGCATCTAATTCTCCGTATACTGCCCTCGCGACTGAGGTGGTACTTGAGCGCCAGGTGCCTTCACTTTCTCAATCACCAAACTTCTTCAACGCCTCCTTAATTTCTGCAATCGCTCCTCAGCCGCTGAGAGCGTTTCGTCTCGTTTGCAAAATGTGAACCTGACCTGAGTCCGTCCTAGTTCCGGCTCGTGATAGAAGCTGCTCCCGGGTACCACTGCGACCCCGATGTCTTTTACCAGAAACTTCGAGAACTCGACGTCATCCTCGTAGCCGAAGGCGCTGATGTCGGTCATCACGTAGTAGGCCCCATCCGGATCGAAGCAGCGGAAGCCGGCATCCTTCAATACCGGAAGCAGGCGATCGCGCCGAACAGCGTAGTCCGCCTGCAGGTGATCGTAGTATGAGCGAGGCAGTTTCAAGGCTCGCACGCCTGCCTCCTGCAATGGGGCAGCCGCACCGACCGTCAGGAAGTCGTGCACCTTGCGAATCGCCTGGGTTATCTCGGGCGGACCGATCGTGTATCCAACCCTCCAACCGGTCACCGAATAAGTTTTCGACAACCCGTTGATGGTGATCGTACGGTCGCGCATTCCATCCAACGTTGCGATGGCGATGTGTTTCTTTTCGTTGAACAGGATGTGCTCGTAGATCTCGTCGGTGATCGCGATCACGTTCCACTTATGGCAATGCTTGGCGATCGTTTGTAGCTCTTCCTGGCCAAAGACTTTTCCAGTCGGGTTGTTCGGAGTGTTGATGATGATCGCTTTCGTATTGTCATTGAATGCCGCGGCCAACTCATCGGGATCAAAGGACCAGTCGGGTGCGCGTAAGGTTACATAGCGAGGCATCGCGCCCGACAGGATCGCGTCAGGTCCGTAGTTCTCATAAAAAGGTTCGAAGACAATCACCTCATCGCCCGGATTAACGATCGCCATCAGCGCCGCGATCATCGCTTCGGTCGAGCCGCAGGTGACCGTTATCTCGCGTTCGGGATCGACTTCGAGCCCGAGATACCACGAAGACTTTTCGGCAATAGCATCGCGGAACCTCTTCGCGCCCCAGGTAATCGCATACTGGTTGACGTCGGCCATAATCGCATCGCAAGCCGCGAGCTTTATTTCTTCGGGCGCCGAGAAATCAGGAAAGCCCTGCGATAGGTTGATTGCACCGTAAAGGTTTGCCTGGCGGGTCATCTCTCGGATGACGGATTCAGTGAACTGCTCTGCTTTGTGAGATATGATTTGTTTGGACATCTGGGTCTTGAGTCTTTTGGTCTTCTTTGGGTTTCTGGTTTGTGGTTTCTGGTTTCTGGTTCGACTCAAACCGGTTCTCATCGCTCGGTTTGAACCGGAAACCGGAAACCGAACTATTTGGGGATTTCTTCCTTCAGTCTCTCTATAATCGACTCAACCGCTGAAGCATATTCGCCCTCGGGGTCGAGCCGCAAGTAATTGCGATAGGCTTCGATCGCCTCTTTGTTGCGGGTTGCCTTCTCGAGAATCTCCGCGAGCTGATAGTAGAGAATCGGCTCCGTCTCCATGTCTTGAATGATTCCGATTCGATATTCTTTGACCGCCTCATCGACGTTCCCTTGCTCATCAAGCGCGATCGCCAGTCCGATGTGGGCTTCGAATGAGTTGCCGCGCGCAAGGCGGAGCGCTTTTCGATATTCAACAATAGATTCGTCACCGAGGCCTTGATGGCGCCGGAGATTGGCAAGAACGGTTTGGGCCTCTACTGCCGTGGCGCCGCCAGCCTTGATTGCTGCTTGAATCTGTTTTTCTCCCTCCTGAAAGTCCTGCAGGGTGATCAGGCTCCGCGCTAACCCGATCCGAGCATCGGAAAAGGGTCGCAGCGCAAGAGCCTGTCTGTATTCATCGACCGCATCTTTGTTCTTGCCTTTGTCGCGAAGCGCCTCGCCCTTCTGAAAGTGAGTCGTGGCTTCGTCACTCGGTTGCTGTTGAGTTACTTTGAGCGAGCGGCCGGCGCCGGCGATGACGACTACGGATCCGGACCAATCAGCAAAGCCGACTGTTCTCACCCTGACCGGGAACGAGCCCGCCATCACGTGCGGGAGATCTAGCTCACCCTTGTCGTTTGTTGTTCCGTGGCGGACGTTGTTGATGAAGATCACCGAGTCGGGGTGTCCGGTAGCAACTTTCAGCGCGCCGGTGCGCACGTGGGCGACTGTTTGGGTCTTGCCGCTGGTAGATCGCCGATTTTTTTGAGACCGGGCGTTTGTTTGAGCAACGGTGCAGACGAGGAGACCGAGCAGGCAGACACTGGCCGAAAACTGCCTTACCGCGGAGACGCCAAGAACGCCGAGGCGGCGTGGAGTCACGAGACCTCCGGTCAATCTCTGCGTGCCCGGCGTCCGCGCGGTGAACGCCGCTTTTACGAGCAAGCTTGAGCTTCGGACGTTGATCACTCTTTGTAAAGCCTTCGATAATTCGCGGCGTACCGAAGGACGCCTTGAACATAACCGCGCGTTTCCGAAAACGGGATGCTCTCGATCCAGTCCTCGATATCCATCGAGCCGCGCTCAGCGATCCACCTCTGCGCTCGCGATGGCCCTGCGTTGTAAGCTGCGGCCGCGTATTCGATTCGCCCGAATTGTCCGATTACCTGGGCCAGGTAGTTCATGCCGAGCTTTATGTTGAGTGTCGGATTGTAGAGATCAGCGGCAGTGATCGTGCCGTTGCCCTGCCGTTTTGATACCAACTGGCCGGTCGCCGGCATCACTTGCATCAGACCCCGCGCACCCACGCGAGAAATAGCGTTTGGGTTAAAGACGCTCTCCTGACGAATTAGCCCGGCGACAACATAGGGATCGATGCCGTAGCGTTTGGCCTCCTCCTTGATCGCGCCCCATGCGACCATTGGGAAGAAAATCTCCCAAGCTTCGCGCGGAACGTCGGACTCTCGATAAGAGTACAAGTCCGGATACCCTTTCCGCAGAACAAGGGTCGCCTGAAACTTCTCTCCGCGCCGCGAATAGAGCTCAGCCAAACGCAGGTTGATTTTCGGCGATGCAGGAGCAGCCTCAAGCGCTTTGTTCATCTCTCGCACCGCAGACTCGTCGAGGCCGATCACCTCAAGATCGTTCGCCCTTGCGATGCGCAGAGTTTCTGAGCCGTCGGCGGTCTCCTGAATTGGCTCGATGTATGTGACGTTGGCGCGAATGCTCTCGAGATCCGAGCCAGGCGCGGGCTGCTCGGACCTGAGCGACGGCTCTGCTTTGCGCAGCGCGGCCGAGCGAAGACCCGCGACGTAGCCATGATAACCGTAACGGTAGCGCTCGTTGACCAGGTCGTACAGCGCGAGCGCTCGCGACTTGTGCCCAAGCCGCTCTTCTGATTTTGCGGCCCACAAACACGCCTCCCCGATAAACTTGGTATCCGGGTAGCGATAGCTCGCAAGGTGTTGCTCGAGCATGCGCGCGGCATCGGCATAGCTCTTCGACTTGTAGGCAAACCACCCGAGATAATACGACGCTTCAGGCGCGTATTGACTCTTTGGTTGGGAGCCGAGCAACTGGCGATAGCGGCCGGCAGCCTCGCCCTCCTTCTCCTGCTTGTTCAGATAAGTGGCAAGGCTATACAGCGCCTCGTTCGCCCAGCGGGTCTTCGAATACTGTCCGAGCAATCGATCCACCAGCACCGACGACTCAGCCAGACGATTGGCTCTGCGAAGCGCCTCGGCCTGATGAAACAGGGCCTCGGCGTGCAACTCAGGACCGCGATCAGTCACCCGGGCCAACTCGGTAGCGGCCTGCGCCGGTTGCTTGGCGTTGAGCAGACACACACCTCGTCGCAGGTGAATCTCGTCGATGCGGTCCGCCTCCGGGAAACGCGCGACCAATTGCTCATATGCCCCGGCGCCTTCGGCATACTGCCTGGCTTCAAACAGAGCGTCTGCGCGCGACCGCGCTTCTTGAAACGAGCCCGGGCTTTCCTTAGTGGATGCGTTCAGCGCGACCAGCCTGGCTTCCGCCTGTACGCTCGCGGTGGTTGCGGGCATCCCGTAGTAGATCCTTCGATATGATTCGACTGCGCGCTCAACTTTACCCATGGCCTCGTAGGCCTGGCCGGTAATATAGCTCGCATCAGCGTCGTTGGTCTCAACCATCCGCGAGAGGTCTTTGCTCGCGCTTTCAGGGTCCCCCAGCGCCACCGCCATCGAGGCAGCTCGAAGCCTTGCCTCACGAACCTTCAATGAGTCGGGATATTTCGAGTAAACGGCGGCGAAATCGCGACGCGCTCCGCTCTTCTCATCGCCCGAGGCTTCGCTCTCCGCGCGATAGAAGAAAGCGTAATCGCCAATCGATGTTGCCGCGCTTATTGCCTGACCGTCCAGCGCTTCAACCGCTGCAGGATAATTTTGAGCCGCATAGTAGGAGTAGCCGCGCAGAAATCGCGCTAACGCTGCGGCTCGGGTTCGCGGGTATCGGGACTCGATGTGTGTCAGCTCACTCACCGCCGGCCGCCCGGCCGCGCCCGTCACCAACCCTCGCAGTTCCTCGATCCCGCTGTTGGGATCGGCCGATGTACGCTGACACGAGACTGACATTGGAGTGATGAGACCAAAAGTAAGCAACGGCAGGATTAAGATGGTCAAGCGCGCATTCAGTGATAGACGGCCGATCGGATTGGACATGCGTACTCCTCGAAGCGTGGTATGCGACTATCAAGCTCGCAATGGGGCTGAAGGGATTATTGACCGAAGGGTTGGAAAAATCAATTGGCGAGCAATTCGTTATGCGTGATTCCGGAAACCCTAACAAATGTTCCCGTAACGCAATACTTTTCGGGCAATACGTGTTACAAAGCAGCTACCACTGAGGGGCCCGGGCAGTCGGAACCGAGCTTCGTCGGATCCCCCTCGGCAAGAGTGCTGACCAACTCATCGTAAAAGTAATCAAACTTAGATGCGACGGTCGAGGTTACCCGCTTCTCGTACATCTGCCGGCTGCGGTCAATGTCCTCTTTCAATCGATCGTAGAGGTCGCCGCCTCGTCGCCCTTCCGCGACCTTTTGCTCGTTGTATAGTTTTATCTCGCTTACGAGTAATCGAGCGAATCGGCGCGCGTCGTTGTGCGCTCTCTCTTCTTCGCTAAGCGCTCCGCCCGCCTGCGATGCCGACTGGGCCGGCTGCGAGGGCGGATCAGCAGGCTCCTGAGTGGGTCTGAAATATGTCGGCGCCGCGGCCGGTACACGCAGGTCAGCAGACGGCTCCGATTGAACCGAGAAATCCGGCCCGACGCGGGGAGGTTGGGGCAGCGCCCCTGATCGCACGTTGGCGGTGGTGGCTGCAACCGGCTCAGCAACTGGTGGTGCCGGGGCGGGTTGTTTGGCGGATTGTGCAGCCTCGGACATCCTTGCGCGAAGCGACACCAGTTCAACCACGAGACCGGCTGTATGGGCGAGCAACTCGATCGCCTCGACGTTGGTCGCAACCTCGCCGCGCTCTGCCGAATCGGCATAAATCAGCGCAGCGGTCTTGCCTCGCACCTTCAGCGGAACCGTAAGTACGCGTTGAGGATGAATTTTTCCGAGTCGCCCGAAGAGACCCTGATTCTCGGATTGAAGATCGGGTGAGCCGTAAATCGTCTGTTGTGAGTTTTGAACTGCCCGCAGAATGGTATCTGACTCCAAGGCTATCGACGTGCCTCTTATCGATGTGTTAGTTGCGGCGTCATCCAGTCCCCGGGCTGCCCAGGCGACGGCGTTCCCACCCTTGACAACAAACAGCACGACTCGCGGCGCAAAGTTCGCTGCGCGAGCTACCAACGCATTAAGCACCTCGGCCTGGGTGCGCTGCTCATCAAGTTCGGCAACCGAATCCCTGAGCAATGCTATATCCGCGCCAAGCCTTACGCTTTCAGCACCCGCCTGATCAATCTGCGCGGTAACTTCCGCGGCGAACTGCTTAAACACTTCCTCCTGGTCGGGCATCGAAGCCGCCACGTCAGTCTGTTCAAGCAAACGGTTGAATGATTCGTTTACTTCTCGTTGTAGCCGGCTGATGTCTTGTTCGAGCAAGCCCACGCGAACTCGTACCAGCTCTTCAATTCGTCGGCGCAGCCGATCCTCACGCTCGTTTTCCACCCTGGGTTCCTCCCACAGTTAGCGAAGATGATCCGCGGGGACTGCCGTTGGCTTGGATTATCGAATGCGATTATCACTTAGGGGCCATCGATTGTCAATGAAAACGACTTTTCTCGTGGTTTGCTTACTATCGTTTAGCTTGTTGGTATCGTGGATCCGCGTTCTGAGTTCAACCCTCAGGTTGTGCGCGAGATCAAGAACACCGACTTGCGTCTTGAAGTCACGAGCCGACTCTCGGAGAAAGCCCCGCCACCGCGGACAAACGGCCATTATTAAGCACAAGCCAAGGGCACCCAGACCGCACCCTACTTGCCTTTTGCGGTTGCAAGGCGGTATGATATTCTGCTTGCTGAGAGAGTGGGCTTGGCCCACTTTTTTTCTTGGGGACAATGAGCGAGTTTGACCGAGAGGCGATTGGCAAAATCATAGAGCGAGTCGCGGGACGAGCGGGACTTGAGCTAGTCCACTGGGAGGCAGTCGGCCCGCGCAACAACTTTGTGTTGCGCATTTACATCGACAAACCAGGCGGCGTAACCCACGCCGATTGTGAAGTAGTCAGCAATCAAGTCGGCACGCTGCTGGACGTCGAAGACCTGATTCCGAATCGGTACATACTCGAAGTTTCGTCGCCCGGGATTGAGCGGGGACTCTACAAGCGAGCCGACTATGAGCGATTCTCAGGCAGCCGAATCAAGGTGAGAGTATCTCAACCAATAGATGGTCAGCGAAACTTTCGGGGCAAGCTGATCGGGCTGATTGGCGAAAGCGTTTCTCTTGATGCCGATGGGCGAGGTCAGCTTGAGATTCCTTACGACCAGATCGTAAAGGCGAATATTGAATACGAGTTTTAGACGTCAGTAGGTCCCTCGGCCTTCTATGGGCAAACAAGAGGGCGAAGGACCGGTACACAAGGAACGAGTTATATGTCTACAACGGCTATCCAGCAACACATTGACGCTTTAAGTCGTGAAAAGAATGTTGATCCGCAACTCATAATTGAAGCGATTATGGAGGCGGTGGTAAAGGCAGGTCAGAAGAAATACAGAACAGGTGAGGACCTTCGGGCTCGTTACAACAACGAAATAGGTAAGGTCGAACTGTTTGCGGTGAAATCAGTCGTTGAAGTGGTCACGAACCCGGATACCGAAATAAGCCTTGCTGAGGCCCTCGAGATCGGAGTCGAAGGAGCTGAAGTTGACGACCAGTTGGAGTTCCCCAAAGATGACCCCGAGGATCTGGGGCGCATCGCCGCTCAAACAGCAAAGCAAATCATTTTTCAGAAGGTGCGCGAGGCCGAACGCAATAATGTCTACGACGAATACATCGGCCGCGTAGGCGAGCTGGTACACGGCTTCGTCAAACGTTTTGAAGGCGGGCGTATCATCACCGATCTCGGCAAGATCGAATCAGTCCTTCCAAAGACACAGCAGTCGCGTGCCGAAGCGTTCAGCCAGGGCGAGCGCATTCGAGTCGTAATAAATACGGTTTCCAAGGATACCAAGGGCCCGCAGGTTGAGGTCTCGCGCACCTCGCCGGAGTTGCTGAAGCGCCTGTTCGAAATGGAGGTTCCCGAGATCTACGATGGCACGGTTCAAATCAAGGCGGCCGTTCGCGAGCCCGGCGACCGCGCTAAGATCGCGGTGATCTCGACAGAACGTGACGTTGATCCTGTCGGCGCTTGCGTGGGCATGAAGGGCTCGCGCGTTCAAGCCATCATCCGCGAGTTGCGCG
>CAZOOE010000234.1:0-564 GCA_964581275.1 uncultured Clostridia bacterium | reverse complement strand
AAATTCCCCACCGATGCATGATAACTCAACGTAGCCAATGACGTAATCGCACTCTTCACGGAACAGCCGCATCGTTCGATAGTCCTCCGTTATAACCGCCATCGACAAGCCGTATTCCGTATCATTGTAAATGCGCGCGGCGTCTTCGTTCGTCGGGAACGGAATGAGAGCCACGTGTGGCCCAAAAACCTCCTCGCGAATGGAGCGAAGACCAGGCGGTGTTCGCCGCAAAAGCCCTTTCGCCGGCCAAGGTTTCGAAGGTCGAGATCAATAGCTTTGAAGAGAAGAAACTGACCGTGACCGTTCCCGAGGATCAGCTCTCGCTTGCAATCGGAAAGAAAGGGCAGAATGTGCGGCTGGCGGCAAAGCTCGTTGGCTGGCACATCGATATACGCAGTGCCGAGGAGGCCGCGCGGGCTGCAGCCGCACAGCTTGAAGCGGTAATGGCGGGCGGCGAAGCAACGCTTACCGACATACGCGACAGCCTTGCGCTCGATCAGATCACCGCTGAACGCTTGAAGGACCGCGGCATCGAGACGATCGACCAACTCGCACTGATCTCGG
>CAZOOE010000233.1:0-9970 GCA_964581275.1 uncultured Clostridia bacterium | reverse complement strand
AGCCCGACGCCGCGGCCCGACACCGCCGAAATCTGGTCGGCAGTCGAAAAGCCCGGGCGCAAGATCAGGCGCAGGGTTTCTTCTTTGCTCAACGCCTCGTCCTGCGCAATCAGGCCGGCCTCGATTGCCTGGCGGCGCACTTCGGTCTGATCTATCCCACGCCCATCGTCGGTAATCGAGATGACCGCACGCGTTCCTTCGAGCCGCGCCTCGAGTTTGATCTTTCCGCGAGCATTCTTGCCCGAGAGCTTTCTCGCTTCTGGAGGCTCGAGCCCGTGGTCTACGGCATTGCGCAGGACGTGATAAATCGAGTCCGCGACTCGATCGACTATGACCTTGTCCAATTGCGTTTCGCGGCCGGCCACTTCAACTGAAACGGATTTGCCAAGCTCTCGAGCGAGCCTGCCCGCCAGCCGTGCCGCTCGTGTGAAGGTCTGCGCAAGCGAGACCATTCGAAGCTCCACCAACCGCTCTTCCAGTTCAAGGAACTCGCGTTTCATTCTGCGCGCGCTGAACCTCAGATCAAACCGTTCGCGTGCGCCCAGATTCGCGGCGCCCAGGAATGTCTCGGCCATCGACGTGAGCTTTTCCATTCCGATCGATAGCTCGTGAGCCAAACCGGACAGCTCGTCGATTTGTGCCATCTCGACGCGGACACTCGGCGAGAGCGGTTGTAGTGATTCCTGCGCAAAATCCGGCGGCAGGACCGCGTCAAGCTGCCCGATGCCGCCTTTGTCGCTGGTGCCCCTACCGGGCATGATGCGTCCCGCGGCTCTGAGCGCCGCTCCTGCTTTCCGCCACGTCGAGCGTTCGAGCCGGGCGACTCGCCCGCCAAAAGGTGCCGCGATTCGTTTGACATCCGCTTCTTTGAGGGCGCCCGCAAACACGAGCTTGAAGCCAACCAACTCGGCTGCCGTTGTCTTTGCGGGCAGAGCGGTAATCAATTCACCGGCGGCCTCGAGCCCGGACGAAAGCGCCCGGTATTGTGTATCGAGTTTGCCCACCTCGAACGTGGCGGTGATTGCATAAAATGATCGTCCTGCGCGCGCGTTCTCATTGACCCGATGCTCTTCATATTCGGTCAGGAGACCGCGCTCGCGCTCGGAGAGGTTGAGCAAGCCAACACCGCTATCTTCTCTTCGCCGGCGTTCGCGAGACTTAACGGTGATCGAGGTGAGGAGTTGACGAAGCCGTTCGAAGTCCTCCTCGCTTGCTTTGCCACGCGCCGCACCGCCAACCAGCGCTGCAAGCCCCGCCCCGGCTTCTTGCAGCGCTGAGTTTGTTCGTTCACTCAATGCAAGTTGACCGAGCCTAAGATCGTCGAGTATGTCTTCGAAATCGTGAGTCAGCGATTGCACTTCCGCCAGACCCATCATTCCGGACAACCCTTTTAGTGAGTGAACAGTTCTAAAGGTTCGATTGATCAGGTTGGTATCGGGATTGTCTCCGCTGCGAGAGGCCAGCGAGTCGAGATCGGCCAGGAGCGAGTCCAGCAATTCTTCCGACTCGGACAGGTACTCACTCAAAAGCGCCTTGTCATCGATCATAGACACTCTGGGACTATAGGACCTATAAGACCAATAACCTATAGGACCTATTGCTGGACATTCGCTGCGGACGCCGTTTGGTTGCTCTCGAGATCCCGTTTGATTGCGTCGAGTATGCCGTTGATGAATTGAGTTGCTTCGAAGGTCGAGAAGCGCCGCGCAATTTCGAGCGCTTCATTTATCACAACCGTTTTGGGCGTGTCCTCTTCGTACAGGAATTCGTAGATGGCAAGCCGAAGGATGTTCCGGTCCACGACGGCCATTCGCTGGATGCGCCAGTGTTCGGCGCGCCGCCTTATCAGGCCGTCTATTTCATCCAGGCGAGAAATCGCGCCAAGCGCGAGATTGTTCGAGAACTCGCGAGCAACATTGCCCATATCATCGCCGAACGCCTCCCAGTAGCTGTTTGCCAACTCGTCAACGCGCGGCTGTGAAATGTCGTATTGAAAGAGCATCTGTAAGGCACAAATGCGCGCCTTACGCCTGGCACCCATAGTTCAAAACCTGCTGCTAGTCTAAAGCGTCCAAACTTCAGAACTCACGATAAAGGTTGACAAGCTCGACCGCTGTCATAGCCGCGTCGAAGCCTTTGTTGCCGGACTTTGCTCCGGCGCGGTCTATTGCCTGTTCCAGATTGTCTGCGGTAACTACTCCGAGTGTGATGGGGAGGTTTGTTTCAAGGGAAACCTGGGCGATACCTTTGATCACTTCAGCGGCTATGTACTCGTTGTGAGAGGTCTCACCGCGAATCACGACGCCGAGACAAACCACCGCGTCGTATTCGTCGCTCAACGCGGCTCTTTTGGCCGCCATCGGCAATTCAAAGGAGCCTGGAACACGAATGATGGTGATCGCGTCGCTTGAAGCGCCCAGCCTCTCGAGCGCATCGGTGGCGCCGCCGATCAATCGGCTGACGATGAAATCATTCCAGCGGCTGGCAACGATTGCCATTCGCAGCCCTTCTGCGCTGAGCCGCCCCTGGATCGTCTTAGGCAATGCGCCTCTCCTCTTTTTACTGGCCGGAAGCATCGTCGCTTACTAGAGCAAATCGTACGAGTGAGAACGCCCCCTCGACTCAATCGCCCTGGCCATCGTTCAATCAACCAAAACTGCGGACGAGTATAGGTTCGGCCTCTACGGCATGTCAAGGAAACGCTCAGACGGGTAGGGCAACAGTCTTCGACAAGAACGGGTCCGGGTGATCGCGTGGATGGCGCGTCTCTGGACACCTGAAAAGCGCATCTGCTACTTTAGACCCGGTGTGCTCCCGTAGCTCAGTTGCATAGAGCGTCCGCCTCCTAAGCGGAAGGTCGCGCGTTGGAATCGCGCCGGGGGCACCATTCTCACCCAGGGCTAGGAGCATCGATGCCCGCCGATATTCTCATCGAAGTTGGTTGCCAGTGGTTGGGTTCCTACTCGGACCCGCATGCAGGCAGGGGTGACGCAGTACTCGGACACGCGGCGTGTCTCTACTCTAACCACTAGATCAGGCAACACCTTAGGGATTCGCGCCGCCGCGAGTCTATTAACCCATCCCGTACTTCCTCGGAACTCGCGTTTGACAGCCCGTTCTCACCGCGGTCATCACTAAGTTCCACATGTCTGCCGACTAAAATTCTCGCAACCGTCGAACGCCAATTTCAAAGGATCAAGCAGGCGCACGATCGCGTGAAGCAGATGCGCGATGCGAAAGCCGCCACTTCACGCCGCTAATCGTCGATAAGTTGAAAGGCTGACCGCAACCACCCGGCAGCCTTTCAACTTACTCCTGCCTGGGCTCCGCGTGATTCTTGTCGCCCGCTGATCTATCACTCCCTTGAGTTCGGGCCCGCGGTGGCTCAGAATGCGGCGAATGGTTCGTCGTCCCGAGTCAATCAAGCGATACCCTGAGATCCCACCGGCTGACCGGGATTCCGGCCGTCGACTGCTAACCCTGATTCCCGCTTCATCTATCGTGATCTCGAGCATGATCGGAACTGGCATATTCACCACCACCGGCTTCATGGTCGCAATGGGGCCGGCGGCGGAGACATACTTATAGCTTGGGCTGTTGGTGGATTCGTTGCTCTTTGCGGCGCGCTTTGCTACGGTGAGATCGGAGCGAACCTTCCCCGATCGGGCGGTGAGTACTTCTATTTGAGCCGGCTTCTTCACCCGTCGCTCGGCGTGATCTCCGGATGGGTATCGCTGGTCGTAGGCTTTGCCGCGCCGATAGCAGCCTCGGCAATGGCAATGCATCTCTATGTCGCACGCATCGTTCCCGATTGGCCCGTCCGATCGATGGCTGTGCTTACTATCCTCCTCTTATCAATCCTGCATTCTTTTGGCATCCGGTTAGGAGGTAGAGTCCAATCCGCCCTGATTGTCATTCAAGTGATCCTGCTCGTTGCATTCATCGCCGGCGCGCTGCTTCGTTCACATCAACCTTTGGGGAGCTTCTCACACTTTAACCCTTCGTTCTGGTCGTCGTCTTCGTTCGCAGTGGTGTTGATCTTCGTGTCCTTTGCTTACAGCGGTTGGAACGCGGCCGCTTATGTCGGCGGCGAGATTCAAAACCCCGAAAGAACTCTGCCTCGATCATTGCTGGTCGGGACCGGTGTTGTTGCCGGGTTGTATGTGCTCGTCAACGTCGCATATCTGGGCACGGTGCCGCGGTCGCAGTTATCCGGAGTGAAGGAAGTCGCGCACGAAGTGGCCGTGAGTCTCTGGGGAAAAACGGGCGGCAATCTCGCTTCGGCGTTGATCGCGCTCACACTCATCAGTCCAGTGAGCGCCTATGTGATGATCGGGCCACGAGTCCTCGAAGCGATGTCTTCAGATGGTTTCATGCCGTCATGGTTCTCGAGATTGAATCGAAGAAACGTTCCAGCTACCGCCGTCTATGTACAGGCCGCGCTGGCGGCGCTGATCGCTGTCACGTCTTCGTTTGGACCGCTATTGATCTACATCGGTTTCACATTGACCATTTTTGCTGCGCTTACGGTTCTCAGCCTGTTCCGACTCCGCAAGCGAGCAGATATCAAGCGCATTTGCGTTGGCTATCCGGTAACGCCGCTGATTTTTCTCGCGTTCGCCTTATGGGTTACAGTCTGGAGCATTCGCTCTCAACCCGTTCCGACACTGGCGGCGTTGGGCACGCTGGTGTTGGCCTACACCGCACACGCGGTGACAACAAGGATGAACGACAGTCGTAAGACTGTTCAGGCAACTAGGAGCAGATCGCGAGACGATGCTTAAACAAATGCGCGCCTCGAGGAGTGCTGATTGACTTTTCCATTAGCCCAACGCGTTTACTCTCTTCAGTGGCTTAACAAAGGGGTGACGCATTTCTGTTTTAGCTCGCACCAATGACAGAATCCGTGGTTAACTAGGGCGCTATGCTTAACGCAGGAGACCAGGCGCCAGGCTTTTCTCTCACCGGGCTGGATGGCACGGTGTTGCGATTCGACAGCGATTCGCAGTCGAAGCGCCGCCTGCTTGTCTTCTTCGAGACCGATTGCCCGACGTGCCGGCTGGCGCTTCCTTATCTCAATCGTCTCTCAGTTGAGCTTGGAGAACCATCAGCAATTGTCGGTATATCGCAAGACGGCGAGCGTCCTACCCGCGAGCTGGTCGAACAGGCCTCGATAGAATTTTCTGTTGCACTTGATGCTCATCTCAACGTCACTAGACTCTATGACCCGGTTGCGGTTCCCACGCTCTTCCTGATCGATGGCGACGGCCGAATAGTTCAAACGCTTGGCGGTTTCGATAAGAAAGCTTTGAATGAGATTGCGACGGCGATGGCCGGCACGCCTCTAACTATAGCCGAAGCCTTCGACGGCGCACCCGAGACCAAGTTTGGCTGTGCGTCCCGCCACCTGGAAGAATGCGGCGAAGGCGAGCTAGCCTCGGCGGCCAACCCCTATTTAAGGCGGGCCGCGAGGGCATCTCGCATCGAGCTCGATGAGGCGATCGATGCTTTCGAATACTGCCTGGAGTTCGGTGATCCGTTGCCGGTGGTCCCGCCTACTGTTGAAAGGGTGGATCGGATGCTCGCGGCTGTTTCGCTGGCGCCCGATGAGGTGATTTCGCTGATCCCGCCTAACTATGGAGCCGCCACCGTCGAAAAGGTCGCCGCCAACGCGGTGATGGCAGGTTGCAAGCCGGAGATGATGCGCGTGCTGATTCCGCTGGTGCGAGCCGTTTGCGACGAGCGGTTCAACATTCACGGCGTTCAAGCGACCACTCACTTTGCCGCGCCCCTTGTTATCGTCAACGGTCCAATTCGCGCCGAGCTTGGCTTCGCCTGCAGGAGCAACGTCTTCAGCAACGTAGCGCGCGCCAACAGCACCCTCGGCCGCGCGCTGCAATTGGTACTCACGAATCTGGGAGGCGCGCGACCCGGTGAGATCGATATGTCAACTCTCGGGAACCCGGGCAAGTTCTCTTACTGCATCGCCGAGAACGAAGAGGAGAATCCGTGGGAACCGCTGCACGTCGAAATGGGCTTCAAGCGCGATCAAAGCACGGTGACATTATTCGCGGGCGAACCCCCTCACGGTGTCAGCGAACACATGGCGCGCGAGGGAAAACAGATCCTGAAGACCATCAGCCGCGCCCTTGCCACCGTGTGGTCGTATCGCGTGTGCGCCGGCATCGATGCGATGGTCGTGCTTTGCCCCGAGCACGTGAAGACGCTTGAGCGCGACGGCTTCGTCAAGCAGGCGGTGCGCCAGTTCCTGTTCGAGAACACCGGCATTCCGATTCGAGACTACAAGCAAGGCGTGGGAGAAGGACCACCGCTGGCGAAGCTCTATACGGAGAAGACGATCGACGGCGAGCCGTGCTATTTGAAATTCCAGGATCCTTCAGCGATCAAGCTCGTGGTCGCCGGAGGAACCGCCGGGAAGTTTTCAGCGGTGATCGGAAGCTGGGCAGCAGGCGCGCGAGGAAGTCAGATGGTCACGTATCCGATTGCGGAATAGACCACTGATCGGGCGGAAGTGTCCGATTTATACAGACCCGGTCAATCCGTCTTATTCGTGTTATGGATGGTCGATTGTGTCTGAAGGAGGAGAAATGTCAATAACACTTGTGAACCCGCTCGATGAGGCCCCGCGCGTGCGGTCAAAACCGGCAACCAGGCTCGACAGCATGAGTGGCAAAACCATCGGGCTGCTCGACATCAGCAAGACGGGCGGTAGTATCTTCCTCGATCACCTCGAACAGTTATTGAAGCAGCGTTACGGCGTCGCCGAGATCGTTCGAGCAATGAAACCTACCTTCACAAAGCCGGTCCCCGACGCGGTCATAGAGAGGCTGCTCCAGACAAAGTGCGACGCGGTAATCGAAGCGCTTGCCGATTGAGGCTCGTGCACAACGTGCAGTTTGCACGATTCAATAAAGCTCGAGAGTCTTGGAATCCCTGCGGTACCGGTAGCAACTACTGAATTCATGACCGCAGCTCGGGCTCAAGCTAGCGCTCTGGGCAGATCAGATCTGGATGCGATCTACGTCGCACACCCGATCCAGGACCAGACAAAGAAAGAGATCGAAGCCAAAGCTGAAGCTGTGCTCGAAGAAATTGCCAGGCGGCTGATTAACGAGTAGTTAAAGCGGGCCCCTTCAGTATTCTTCGCCTCAGGAGGACTCACGTATGCATACTCGACACGCATTTCCGCGTCTGATAGAACGCGCACTCGTAGTTGCGTTCTGTGTCAGCTTCGCCCTATCGCCCGTCGCTGCGTTTGCGCAAGACGGGAAAGCGCTCCTCGACAATCGCGTGCGCAAGGCCAACTACGATCTGGCTTCGCGTTGGACGACCGCCAAGGTGACCAAGCTGGTCTTTGATACTGCGGTAACGCCGCATTGGCTCGAAAGCGGAGAGCGTTTCTGGTACAGCTACGAGACCAGCCAGGGCAAGAAATGGTGGATGGTTGATCCGACAAAGAAGACCAAGACTCCGCTTTTTGACAACGTCCGGATGGCAGCCTCATTGACCGGCGTCACCAGAATCCCATACGACGCACAACACCTTCCGATCGCTACGATCAAGTTCATCAAGAACGACACAACGCTTCAGTTCGACGCAAATGTCCCGATCGACGCCGAGATACCCGGTGTGAAGAAGTATGAGCCGCCGCCAAATCGAGGGCAGAATCGCGGCGAGCAAGATCAGAATCAAGACCAGCAGACACAGCGTCCTCCCGGCACCCAGCCGCAAGCGCCGCGTACCCGTCCGATATATTTCGAATTTGAGCTCGCCACCGCCAAGCTGACTTTGCTGCCCGATTTCAAGCCGCCTCAGAAACCGCGATGGGCGTCGGTCTCACCCGACGAGAAAACCGTTATCTTCGCGCGCGGTCACAACCTGTTCATGATGGATGCAGCCAACTACGGGAAGGCGCAGGCCAAAGAGGACGACACGACGATCGTCGAGACTCAGCTTACGACAGATGGCGAAGAGGACTACAATTTCGATCGTCGTTTGCCCGAAGAAGAGAAACGCAATTATCGGTTCAGCGAAAAGAACAAGACCCCGCGTGTCCCGGCAATCACCGTTTACTGGTCGCAGGATTCCAAAAAGTTCGCAGTTCAACGAAACGATCAGCGCAAGGTCGGCAAATTGTGGGTGATCAATTCGCTCGCAACTCCGCGCCCGACGCTGGAGACCTATCCGTACGGCATGCCCGGCGAAGCCAATCAACCGCAAGCCGAGATCGAGGTGTTTGAACCAACATCCAAAGGCCGAGTCAAGATCAAGACTGATAACTTCAAAGATCAGCAGTTGGCCATCTACACCGCGGCGGTAACTAACGTCGAGCGCGAACGCGCGCGCGTTTTCCAGGTGGATCGCGGCGAGCAGGATCAGCAGCAACAACAACAGCAGGGCCCGCCGCAAGTCGCCCAGGTTGAACCGAAGTGGCTCGCCGACAGATCGGACAAGCTTTACTTCAATCGCACCAGCCGCGACTTGAAGAGGATCGATGTCTGTGTGGCAGACACAACCACCGGCGAAGTCAAGCCGTTGATCGAAGAACGCTCGAACACTTATGTCGAGACCAAACCACTTCGGCTGCTCAGCACCGGTGAGATGCTTCACTGGTCGGAACGCGACGGCTGGGGACACTACTACCTGTTCGATGCAAACGGCACCCTGAGGACCCAACTGACGTCAGGCGAGTTCGTCTGCAGCGATATCGAAAGTGTCGACGAAAAAACGCGCACGCTCTACTTTTCGGCTACCGGTCGCGAACCGAACGAAGACCCGTACTACGCTCACGCCTACAGCGTCAGCCTGAATGGCGGCGCCATCAAACTGCTCGACCCAGGCGATGCAACGCACAACGTGACGATGTCCGATTCGGGCAAGTATTTCCTTGACAACTCTTCGCGAATCAACACGCCGCCGGTCGCGATGATCAACGACGCATTCGGAGCTTGCGTGTTGACGTTGGAGCAGACCGATGTGACCGCGCTGGTCGAAGCTGGTTTCAAGTATCCCGAGCCCTTCAAGGTCAAGGCCGATGACGGCATAACCGATCTCTACGGCGTGATGTACAAGCCTTTCGATTTTGACGCGAGCAAACGCTACCCGATCATCGCTTACGTGTATCCGGGGCCGCAGACCGAGAGCGTGACCAAGAATTTCAACAGCCGCAACGACCGTATCACGCTGGCGCAATTTGGATTCATCGTTATCGAAGTCGGCAAGCGCGGGGGAAATCCTCAGCGCTCGAAGTGGTATCACACCTACGGCTACGGCAACCTGCGCGATTACGGCTTAGCGGACAAGAAGGCGGCAATCGAACAGCTGTCGCGGCGGCATCCGTTCATTGATATCGACCGCGTGGGCATCTACGGCCATTCAGGCGGCGGGTTCATGTCGACTGCGGCGATGCTGGTTTTTCCGGACTTCTTCAAAGTAGCCGTCTCGTCGTCGGGCAATCACGAGAACAACATCTACAACCGGTGGTGGAGTGAAAAACACCACGGGGTCAAAGAGGTCACTGACAAGGACGGGAACGTCAAGTTCGAATACAATATCGAGAAGAACTCCGAGCTGGCCAAGAACCTGAAAGGCCACCTGATGCTGGCGACCGGTGATATTGACAACAACGTCCATCCGGCGAACACGCTTCGGATGGCCGATGCATTGATCAAGGCGAACAAGCGGTTTGATTTTGTGATCCTACCGGGGAAGCGGCACGGCTACGCTGATGCCGGGAACTATTTCTTTTGGGTGCGAGCTGATTATTTCTGCAAGCATCTGATTGGCGATATGGCTGACAGCATTGACATGGTCGAGCTGAACCGCGAACGCGAACAGGTAGGCGACAAGGGGCAGGTACGCCGAGGCCCCGATGAGATGGAGGAGCCGTAAAGTCTGAGTCTCTTCCGTCTCGCGGAATCTTTGTGTCTTTTCGGATCTTTGTTTCGCA
>CAZOOE010000232.1:0-10029 GCA_964581275.1 uncultured Clostridia bacterium | reverse complement strand
CCGATGCTGCCGAACCCGATCTGCGCCGGCGCGCCGAAGCGGACGGATTCACGGTCACTGAGATCCGCCGCTCGCAACCGACGCTCGAAAACGCGTTCGTGGGCCAGTTGCGGAAGATGCGCGGCGCTCACCCGGTTCCACGGTTTCCGAAACCGTCCCCGCCGCTGAACCGGAAGGATGTGGTAATCGGCGCCAAGGACCTCAACAAAATTTTTGGATCGTTTCAAGCCGTGAAGAACTTTCAACTGGAAGTTCGCAATGGCGACATCTACGGGCTGTTGGGCGCTAATGGCGCCGGAAAAACGACATCGATCAAGATCATCTGCGGCCTGCTCGATCCAACCTCCGGCAGTGTCACCCTGTTGGGGAAATCCAAGGATCTGCGCTCGGCAAAGGTGCGCTCCAGGATCGGTTACATGTCTCAAAAGTTCGCGCTCTACGACGACCTCACGATAGGCGAGAACCTGGATTTCTATGCCCGCTTGTATGGCGTCGATGAAAGCGTCCGCGAAGAGCGTAAGAGATGGGTGCTCGAAACTGCCGAGTTGGGCGGCGAAGAGAAGATGTTGACCAAATCTCTTCCCGGCGGCTGGAAACAACGGGTGGCCTTTGGCGCCGCTGTGATGCACGAGCCCGAGGCAATTTTTCTGGACGAGCCCACTTCCGGTGTGGACCCGCTCGCGCGCCGCGCCATGTGGCGAATGATTAACGAATTCGCCGATCGCGGTGCCGGGATTGTTGTTGTCACCCATTACCTGGAGGAAGCCGAACAATGTAACCAACTAGGCTTCATGGTTGCCGGTGAAATCATCGCACAGGGATCTCCCAGCGGGGTTAAAGCCAACATGAAGGGATCGCTCTACGAAGTCGAAGTGGACCAACCCAATCGGGCTCTGGCAGCGTTGAAGAAAAAGTTTGGCGCATCGCGAGTCTCACTGTTCGGCGACCGGTTGCACGTCGCGGTGGAAAACGACGACCAGAAACGCGAGGCCGGAACGGTGTTGCGGGATGCCGGAGTCCGGATCAATGCAGAAAAGCCAGTCCCTTTCTCGCTGGAAGACGTATTCATTTCCCTCATTGAGTCCCGCAGATCGGAGATTCCGCTGTGAAGAAAATCATGGCTCAGGCCTGGAAAGAGTTCATGCTGTTCCGGCGCGACAAGCTTCTGATTATGCTGGCGGTGCTGATGCCGATTGTTCTGATGTCCCTCGCCGGATTTACGCAGACCCTCCGTCTGCGCAATGTGCCGCTCCTGGTATACGACTATGACGACACCATCCTCAGCCGAAAGTACCTGGAGACCTATGGAGCTGCTCTAACCTTTGATATTACCAAGCGCCGCCCGGAAGAATCGCCCGAAGAGGCCCTCAACAGCTGGCGTGGGCGCGCGGCGCTGATCATTCCGCTACACTTCGAGCGGGATGCCATGCGGGGAGCGGAGCCTGTCGTCCAGTTGATGATCGACGCCGGCGATTCCAACTCGGCCACGGCCCTGGGTAACTACGCGCAAAGCCTCAATACGAGCTTCAACCAGAATAGCGGCCTCGGCACGTTTCCACCAAACCTGGTCAACATGCAGCAGCGCCTTTGGTACAACCCCGGCCTCTCGGATCGTCTCTATTTCGGTAGCGGTGCGCTGGGATTGATGCTGATCATCTTCCCCGCGCTGCTGGGAGCTCTGACTACTGCGAAGGAGTATGAGGTCGGAACTGTGATCCAGGCCTACGCCTCCAGTCTGACGGCTCTCCAATGGGTTTTGGGCAAGGCTCTGCTCTACGTCTTGATCGGATTCGTGGAATTCGCGATCTGTTTCGCGCTGGGTTTGTTTGCTTTCGAATTCCGGTTCCCATCGAACCCCAGCATCCTGCTGATCTCCACGATTCTATATCTGCTGGCCGGAGTGTTTTTCGGAATGATGATGGGCAACTCGACAAAAAACCAGAGCGCAGCGATCCAGGGAGTGCAGATGGGTTCCTTCCTGCTTTCCCTGCTGCTCTCGGGATACCTCTTCGCCGTGTCGAACATACCGGCGCAGATTCGTTGGATATCGAGCTTTCTGCCGGCGACGCATTACATTCAGATCGTTCGCAACTCCATTCTCAGGGACGCGGGATGGGAAACCTCGCTTCGGCCGGTGATTGCGTTGTCGATACTGGCCTTCTTCTTTTTCGCTTTGAATGTAATTCAGATGCGAAAGATGCAATTCAAGGCATAGGACTGTAGCGGCGGTCTATGACCGCCCACAATTCAGCATTTCGAGATCGCGGGCGGTCATAGACCGCCCCTAAGCGCAAAGCCGTGCAGCTGGGTCCGCAAAGGAGGTTCAATGGCTGCTTTCTTCCGACGTTATTTCGCTTTGACCCTGAAGGAAGTCCAGCAGCTCCGGCGCAATCGCGTCTTGCTGATACAGCTGATGCTTCCTCCGACAATCGTGCTGATCATATTCGGATACGCCTTGAACCCGAAGGTTCAACACTTGCGGATGGGCGTTGTGGACGAAAGCGTCACAACGGAAAGCCGGGGCTTCATTGACTCTCTCTCCCAGAACGTGAATTTCAACGTGACCCATCGATATATCCGCACGCAAGACGCGGAAGAGGCGCTCAAGAGACTGGACCTGGATCTATTCATGGTCATTCCAGTCGACTTCGCGCGCACCTTAAACAAGGGACAAACAGCGGAGGTACAGGTGGTGATTGATGCAGTGGACGCCAACAACGCGCAGATCGCTCAAGGTTATCTGCATAAGGCCCTGGAGGAGTACAACAACAGCGGTGGTGGTGGCGGTGGCGTACCCAATGCGAAGTATCGCGCGGGGCGTGTGCTCGTGCGCTCAGGGCATCCAAACCCACCGCCCGGCTTTCCGGACGTACAGGCGGCCAATATCTACAATCCCGGTCTCGTCTCGACCTGGTACTACGTGACGGGTGTGATGAGCATCATCATGTTCATTAACGCGTCCCTGGTGGCCTCAGCGCTGGCCGTCAAAGAAAAAGAGACCGGCACGATCGAACAGTTGTTGATGACGCCGGCCCAGACGGGTGAAATGCTGCTTGCCAAGACCTCACCGGTTTTCGTCTTGATGATGATGGTGATATTCGTCGCGCTTGGCGTGGGAATACTGGTCTTCGGCTTGCCCGTGCGCGGGGCCTTGTGGTTGTTTGGCGTCGCCGGAGCCTGCGCTGCACTCGCCGGGATCGGAATCGGCGTGATGGTAGCAACCATGTCGAAATCGCAGCAGCAGGCGCAGTTGCTGACGTTCTTCGTGAATCCACCGATTACGTTGCTCTCCGGCGCCACTACTCCTTTAGACAACATGCCCGAGTTTTTTCAGAAGCTCTCGTTGCTCAACCCCTTGCGTTACCTGGTGACGATCGTCCGTGGCGTCACGTTGAAGAATACGCCGTGGAGCGCGCAGTGGCCCGATCTGGTCGCGCTGGCATTCTTCGCAGTTGTGTTGTTCGCCATCAGTGCGTGGCGCTTCCGAAAGGTGTAGTCATGAAGCGCAATGAATCCACGATCGAGATCAAATCGAAGTTGAAGCGGAAGGAGTACGAAAAAGAGTTGCAGCGGCTTCAGGCCGAGCTCTGCATATTGCAGGAATGGGTGAAGTACAAGGGCTTGCGCGTGATTATCGTGTTCGAGGGCCGGGATGGCGCCGGAAAAGGGGGAACCATCAAGGCCATAACCGAGCGGGTCAGCCCACGCGTCTTCCGGGTAGTCGCCCTTCCAGCTCCGTCCGATCGCGAGAAGAGTCAGATGTACATGCAACGCTACCTGCCTCACTTTCCGGCTGCCGGCGAGATCGTGATTTTCGATCGAAGCTGGTACAACCGAGCCGGTGTGGAATACGTGATGGAGTTCTGTACGAAAGAACAACACCGTCACTTTCTGGAACGGTGCCCTACGTTCGAAGATTACATCGTCGCCAACGGAATCCACTTGATCAAATACTGGCTCGAGGTCAGCAACGACGAACAAGCGCGGCGTTTTCAAGCCCGTATCGATGATCCTCTGCGGCAATGGAAGCTGAGCCCGACGGACCTGCCGTCACGCACCCGATGGTACGACTATTCGCGAGCCCGCGACATGATGTTGAATGCGACCGACACGAAGACCGCGCCGTGGCACCTCGTGCGGTCCGACGACAAGAAGCGGGCGCGGCTCAACTGCATCTCGCACCTGCTGAGCCTCATTCCTTACAAAAAAGCTCCGAGAGAAAAAGTGAAACTGTCCGACCGCTCGAAGAAGGGCGCCTACGATGACCAGGCCACGCTCGAGGGCAGACGCTTCGTGCCCGAGAAATATTGAAAGAGAGAGACCGGTAAATGGACAAGAACGCCCGCCGTGAAACTGGCCCCATCGATTCTTTCTGCCAATATTGCCCGTTTGACGGAGCAGGTAGCAGAAGCCGAGAGGGCCGGATCCGACCGGATCCATATCGATGTCATGGACGGAAACTTCGTGCGTAACCTTTCGATGGGTCCTGTGATCGTGAAGTCGCTGCGCCGTTAACGCCTTTGCGTCTGGAGGCGCACCTGATGATCCTGAATCCCGATTTTTCCTGATCGTGGATTTCGAGGGGAGAGCCGCCGAAGGCGGCAGGGGTCGCTCACCGAACAACCTGGAAATTCCCCGCCTTCACAAAATGTTCACGGCCCGCGCAGCCAACAACGCAACAATGAGCAGGGAGAGCAGTGACTGAACCATCATAAGTCCTTTCGCCCACCTCGCCA
This sequence comes from uncultured Clostridia bacterium, assembly GCA_964581275.1. Taxonomy (GTDB): domain Bacteria; phylum Acidobacteriota; class Blastocatellia; order UBA7656; family UBA7656; genus Onstottus_A. The sequence goes on along the minus strand of CAZOOE010000232.1, from coordinate 5,293 downwards.
GCACCGGCGCATCGGTAGGCGAAAAGGCCGTGCTAGCGTTGAAAGATAGAAACACGTAGTCGATGAAATTGGGCGACCAATCCCGCGAGCCCGCAGATGTTGGGGACGCGTCGCTCAGCGTCATCTGCGGAAAGAGGAAAGCTCCATCCGTGTACCCTTCACGCCGGTGCTGATCGGACGTGATCGCGTCCAGCCGCCAGTACCACAAGGCGAAGACCAAAATGTTAGTGGCCCAAAGACATGCTGCAGAGAAGAGGAGAGCCTGCGGCGTCTGTCGACGCGTCGGAAGAGCCTGAATCAATAGGATCAGAGAGATAATCAATTGCAGGGAGAGCAACCCATCAACTGCAAATCCGAAAATGGCGCTCAGTCGATGCTGCTCTCGACGGTAAAAGGCGATATGCGCCATCGCAAAGGCAAGGGCGACTGAAGGAAATAGCCAACGCGGTCCGACCCGCAGCGCATTCGGCAAAGCCTTCTCGAGGCCGAGGACTGCAAGAATCGTAATCAATGTAGGCCAGCGCGGCCTGATCATAGGGCTCCGTGACGTCTCCACGGTCGGCGAAGAAACGGACCTTTCACCCTGAATCTGGCAAAGTCAACTCAAGATGCGGACCGAGGTCCCTACCAGATCTCCCAGCAAAAGGCCTGCCGAAAAGGGCGCGCTTCTTTTCAAAGGTTTGACTCGCTTCCAACAGACGATAGGCGTCAGACACCGAATCTTCTGGTTAGTTCGTTGTGAAGCGGCCAATCTTGCTTTGCAGGTCTAGTCCATCGTGCAGGCCTTTGTCCAGCCCCGGCAAGGCGTCCTGAAGGTAGTTTTTGAGATCCTTATTTTGCGTGGCTTTCATCTCCTCCCGGAACCTAGCGATTGCCGATTCGTCGTCCGCGATCACGACGTCGACGAATAACTGATCGAACTGCGTTCCCGACATCGTTCCCAGAAGGTCCAGGTGCCTTTTCGTGTCCCACAACGCCTCTTCCGATTGGAAACCGACATTCTTCGAAAGCGATTTCAGCGCATCAGAATTCGAATCGATTACAGCATTCGCGTAAGAAAGCACGTCTTTGTTAGTGGACTTTTGCTTCGCTTGCTCCGCCAACGCGATTTCGGCGTTATGCACTTGGGCTGCATACCTGGCAAACGCTTCGTCATCGTTCGACATCGCGTTTCGATCGGCCACTGCGTCCGCTCGCGAGCGGCTTCAACGCTACAGAAGTATTGAACAACTGGAAGTGTTTGCGTACCTGTTTAATTTTATAAGTCTTCGGATCTAAGCGGCATTTCGGTTCAGTTTAAGATCATCGGCAAGAGGAAGAGTGAACGAGAATAAACTGCCTTTACCCAATTCGCTTTGCGCCCAGATCCTCCCACCGTGAGCCTTGACAATGCCCTTGGCGATCGATAAACCTAGCCCGCTTCCCATATGCTTGGTCCCTTGTGCCTGCCAAAACCAATCGAATACTCTTGACAGATCCCCCATTGCAATTCCGGGCCCTGTGTCTGCGACAGATATCACGATTTCATTCTCCTCCTGATGAGCTGAAACTCTGATCGTGCCACCTAGAGGGGTGAACTTGATCGCATTTCCCAGCAAGTTGGATATCACCTGTCCTATGCGATGAGCATCAACCTCAACCTCAGGAAGTCCAAGCGGCACGTCCCATTCAAGTCGTAATTGTTTGTCATCTGCGAGAAGTTTGAAGCTTTCTATCACCGGCATTGCAAGCCGACTGACACTCATAGCGCAGGTTTGAACCGCGAAAGTGCCGCTTTGAATTTTGTCAAAATCGAGCAAGTCAGCAATGAGAGTCTGCATTTTATCGACGGAACGTTGAATTGTATCGGTAAGTTTGCCGAGCTTAGAGGCATCGATCACTTCGGATTGCCGGAGCAGGTGCACCACGAGCCCGATTGTTGTAACGGGATTCTTAAGATCGTGAGACACAATCGCAAGCACGTCCTCACGAATCTTAACCGCCCGTCGCGCCTCATCAAAGAGCCGAGCATTCTCAATCGAAAACGCTGCGCGCTGGGCAAGCTCTTCGGCGAGTCGAACGTCAGCGGGGCCGTAAAGCCCTGATACTGAACAAGACATGAAGGCGATCACCCCAACGAGTTTTCCGCGGACTAACAACGGCACGGCGATAAGCGACTTGAAATCGGCGGCGCGAAGAGCGCGAAGGTCCTCCTCGCTTGCAGGAAAGGCGGAGATCATTTCCGTTGAAACGCGTTCGAGCAAGAGCGGTCGCTTGTTTTGGATCACCGATCTGATAAAGTAAGGGCGGCTGCGATCCCGAGGAGTTTGCTTAAACAAATCACAGATCCATGCTTTTGAAGCGTCTCGGCTCATCATCTTGAGCTCCCTGATCCTGCCATCCTCTTCGACTACGTCCACCCTGCAAAAATCGGCGAGATCACGAACCGCGAGCCGCATGATATTTCTCAGCGTGTCCTCGTAGTCCAGCGTCGAAGCAAGTACCGACCCGACTTCGGCGAGGAACCGCTGCTCGCTTTCGATGCGCTTCTGTTCGGTGATATCGCGAAGCGCGACTCTCATGATGTGTTCGCCACCAACCTCGAGCTTTGAAATGGTCGCGTCCGCTGGAAACTCCTCGCCGTTTTTACGCCGGCCGAAAATCGGCGTCCCGCGCTCGCTTGATCGCCGCGCGGATACACGCCCCTCCATGAATCTCTTGACGTGCTCACGGTGGACGGCCCAAAAGCGCTCCGGAATAAGAATGTCGAGCGGGGCCCCGATCGCCTCATCTTTTGAATAACCAAAGATCGTTTCCGCGCCTTCGTTGAACAATGTGATGCGCTGTTTCTCGTCAATGGAGATAATTGCGTCCGCCGAGCCGGAGACCAGACCGGAGAACTTCGCTTCCGAAAAGCGAAGTTGCTCCTCGAGTCGTTTTTGCTCGGTGATATCGAGTTCGGTGCCGACCATGCGCAGCGGTTGACCGTCTTCGTCGTAGCTGAAAACTTTGCCTCGATCCAGAATCCAGATCCATGAGCCCGACTTGGTCTGGGCGCGATATTCGACGTCATAGTCGGCGACAAGTCCGTGGAGGTAATCCGTCAGTGCTTTTTGTACTCGCGGCCAGTCATCAGGATGGATGCCAGAATACTTTGAACTCACATGTGGCGTGATTTCTTCCGGGCTAAAACCTCGCATTTCAGCCCATCGTTCGCTGAGCATGACTTCATCCGTCTTCATGTTCCAATCCCATGCGGCAAGGTCTGCACCCCGAAGCGCGAGTTCGAAGCGCTCCTGCGATTGACGGAGTTGATCCTGAGCCCGCTTGCTGCCGGAAATGTCGCGGGTGATCGTGCCCATACCAAGTAACCGACCGCTATCAGCGTCCCGAATCATGAAATGCTCATCTGACACAGGAATGGTCTCCTCGGTTTCCCATTTTCGGAAACTCGTTTCACCTTTCCACTGTCCCTCTGCGAGTGTGGATTTCACAATGACGTCGGAAGCAAATGAACGGAGAGCCGGAGCATAGTAGTCTGGAATTTGCGTGTTCTCGATTGGGTAATCGTCGCGCAGACCCACCATCCTGCGCCCGGCGGGGTTGAGATATATCGGTTTCCCGGCTGGGTCGGCAATGCCGATAAAATCAGAAGAGTTTTCCAGGAAAGCCTCGAAGATCCGTCGCTCGTCAATAGCCTTCCTCAACCTTTCGTTCGCAGCCTGGGATGCGAAAAGCGCTGCTCTGGTCTGGAGTTCGTGCGCTTCAGATTGCCTCGCGGACCGCCATACGGTTCGAAGCATCAAGCCGGCGATTACGACCACAAACAATGGTATTTGCGCAGACGAGTTATACCAGTTGCGATAGACGCCAATCCGGGTCAAGACTCCAACCAGCGGCGGAGCAAGAATCCCGGCCGATAGTGTCCTTCTCGCCATGGCGCCGGTTCGTGTATCGCTGGTGACGAGAGACATCATGCCCTCGTTGGGACGGCTGAAGAGCAGCGCGATGCAAATTAGAACGAAACTCGCTGCCGTGTGGAAGGGAATTCCGTTGTCGAATCCAGGCGGGAGGAATTCATAAAACTGACCGCTGAAGATGTCCCCGGTTATTGCGCCAAACGCGTTCGCGCCTACGGCCAATGCAAAAACCTGGCCTATACGAATCGATAAGTAGCGCAAATTGTAGACGAGCACTGCAGCTCCGAGAATCGCAAGACTCGCGGATGCCTGAGGCGAAAGAACGATCCGCTCAAACGGAACCTGCCGACGGAAAACGTATTCTCCCAGATCCAGCAACCCACCGAGCGAGACTATTACCGACAGGACACACGCGGCGAACCGCTTTGTCCGAGAACTTCGGCTATCCGCTGTGAGTAGAATTGCGATCGTCGCCAGCAACAGCCCGAAGGCAGTACCCGGTCCCATCTTAGGAAGCGCAGCATTGACTTTTCGAAGTAGCTCGCTATCAGAGATCCAGTATGCAACTGCCAGAAGAGGAAATGCGGCACCAAGAAGACAGAGATACTTTGAAATCGCGAGACTGCGCCTTGTCACACGATCGCTAATTTCGTTTCGCGCTCGCTCGTACACAATTAGCATCAATCGTGCAGTCAATTTGCCAACTTGCTCCGGATGCTACTGGTGTCGCGCGGTAAAGTAACGTGCCGAGTGTGCACCTAACGCTTACGCAAAATTGCGGATAGTCGAAATCCTGGGTGGCTGGATAGATTGAGAGTATATGAGGAGAACGGTATGACAATCTTGATTGTCGAGGACGATGCCGATATTCGCGAACTAATGAAAATCTTTCTCGAAGCTGACGGCTACGGCGTCAATCTCGCCGCCGATGGACTCGGTTCCTTCGAAGAACTTAACGCCGGGCTCCGCCCGGCGTTAATTCTTTTGGATTTGATAATGCCGCGGATGGACGGCGAACAGTTCCTGAGGCAAATGCGCAGAAGCCGCTTTGCGAATATACCTGTCATTATAATTTCCGGTCACAGCGCAGCAGAAAAGAAGGCCGAGGAGCTCAACGCTACATCCTGCTTGATGAAGCCAGTCGAAGTCGATCAGCTTTTGAAGACCGTTCGGCAGGTTACACTGGCTGCCCTGAAGAACGACGCCGCATGAAATTCGCCGCCAAGCGCGCGGATGCGCGTCCAAGGCTGTTTCCTAAGCTAGTACGTTGCCGACCGGCCTAGAGACCTTGAGGTTGAAAACTTGACTCATTTGCATCAAGTTTTCAACCTCAAGGTCTCTAGGACCTTCTCCTCATGTTTCGGTAATGACTTATCAGACCATTGGTCGAACTA
>CAZOOE010000231.1:1091-10052 GCA_964581275.1 uncultured Clostridia bacterium | reverse complement strand
ATCTGTAGACTTCGGGATGGCAAAAGAACCAGAACAGATGTTGCCACAGAATCGGCGATCCGCCCGCGTGCTCCTTTATCAACTGACCGCTCACATATTCGTTGCCGGGTATAAAGAAGCTAGTACCGGCCAGGTGATCGAGCAGAAGAAGGACCCCGGCTGCCAGCAGAACCGGGAATGAGAGCAGCGCCAAAACCGCAGTGGTGAACCACGCCCAGCACGTAAGCGGCAGCCGCATCAGCGACATGCCCTTCGTGCGCATGTTCAGCATCGTGGTGATGAAGTTAAGCGCTCCGAGTAGCGACGCGATGCAGAACAGAGCAATGCTCGTTATCCACAAGATCACGCCGGTGCCCTGGCCCGGCCCCGCTTTGTCACCGAGCGCACTCAACGGGGCGTATCCGGTCCATCCGCCGATCGGTCCGACGACGTTCACCATATTAAGATCATCAGGGTTGAAGTAGTTGACGAAGAACGCACTCATCAACACCAGAAGAGCCAGAAAAGTAATCCAGAACGACATCATGTTGAGCACCGGGAAAGCCATGTCGTTCGCGCCGATCTGAATCGGAAGAAAATAATTGCCGAATCCGCCCTGGGGCGCCGTAGTTAGCACGAAGAAGACCATGATCGTTCCGTGCATGGTAAGCATTGAAAGGTATAACTCTCCCGACATCGTACCGTTTTCAGCGGCGTGCGGAAAAAGCGTCTTGAGAAACCCCCATTCCTGTCCCGGCCATCCGAGCTGCAGTCGCATCAGCAGAGACAGCCCCATGCCCACGAAGACCGCAAACAAGGCGAGGCACCAGTATTGTATGCCGATTACTTTGTGGTCCGTGCTGAAGACGTATTTTCGTATGAAACCCGTTGGCGCGGGGTGACGATGAACTTCGCCGTGACCCGGATGTTCCGCGTCTGCCATCTTCTGCCTCCTGTGAATAGGTTCAGAGTACAGCCTTCAGGCTGCTGGCGTATCAGGCAAGCCGAAGCTCGTACTCTCAACCCTCCTCATTCTGCGCTACTAGTACTGGTACCGCTCCAGCAACTCGGTCAGCCGTTCCTTGAACTTCTCTTCAGACATCGCAATCAGCCGGTCAAACTCGTCGCTTGGAATGACGATCATGTTGCTCTTCATGTTGTAATGCAGACTTCCGCACAGCTCGGCGCAAGGTATCTCGTACTTTCCTTCCTTCTGGGCGGTGAAATGTACCTTGATTGCCATGCCCGGAAGGGTGTCTTGCTTGAATCTGAGCGCCGGAACGAAGAAGCTGTGAATCACATCCTTCGATCTGAGTGTCAGCTCGACCGGCCGATCTTTTGGAATAACCAAGGTGGTCAACTGCGCGTCGTCCTTTGCCGCAGGGTCGGTCGGATCAAGCCCAACAAAGTTTAGAGCCGAGTCGTCAATGTACTTCGCTTCGGTCCTGCCCCGCACACCATCAGCGCCCGAATAATGAAAATTCCATTGGAACTGCTGAGCCACGACTTCGATCCTTGTGGCGTTGTCGGCTGCTGCATTTAGGTGCAAGTTGGCCCAAACTCTCTGCCCGAGTATCGCGAGCACAACGAAGACAGCGCCGGTTATCATCGTCCACGTCACTTCGAGTTTGTTGCTGCCGTGCATATAGACGGCTCGCGCATTGCCTTTGCGTCCGAAGCGCATCACCGCGTATCCGAGAGCAAACTGCGCCGCGGCAAAACCAATCCCCACCACAACCAGCGTCCGCATAAACTGTGCGTCGATCGCTCCGGCATGCTCAGAGATGCCCTCAGGAAACCACCACATCACCGACCCGAACATTACCTTTTGACCTACGAATAGCATCACCGAGCCAATTGCCACGATGAACACCAGCACGCCTGTGATCTTGCCCATATTCTCCTCGCGTAGGACCTATTTGACGGATAGGTTCTATAAGCGAACCTCTATAAAGCGAACCTCTATCGGTTCAGCACCATCAATCCAAACAGTATCGGCAGATAAATCACCGAAGCCAGCAGCAACCGTCTAGCTTGCCACGTGGTTCGAACCAGCGCGGCCCGCGCGCTGAAATATAGGAAACTCAATCCGAGCACCAATGCACCCGCGAAATAAACCGACCCTGCCAACCCTGTCACCGCCGGCAGCAGGCTCACCGCTACGAGCAACAAAGTGTAGCTGATGATCTGCTGCCCGGTGACTCGGCCGTCGGGCTCTACTACCGGCAGCATCTTGATCCCCGCTCGTGCATAGTCATCGCGATACATCCACGCGATCGCAAGAAAATGCGGAAACTGCCACAAGAACAAGATCGCAAACAACACCCAGGCATCAACGGTGATTCCGCCGCTCGCAGCTGCCCACCCGATAAACGGCGGCATCGCGCCCGGAAACGCTCCCACCACTGTCGACAACGTCGTCCTGGTTTTCAGCGGCGTATAGACAAACAGATAGCTCGCAAACGTAGCCGCACCGAGTAATGCCGACAACGGGTTGATGAATACTGCAAGGTATACCGCAGCAACGACCGAGAGCAGGATTCCGAACATCGCCGCTTCACCGGGCAACAGCTTTCCAGTCGGCAGCGGTCTGGCTTGGGTCCGCCGCATCAATCGATCAAGATCGCGCTCGATGTATTGATTCAGAGCCGAAAGCCCCGACGCCAGCAACGCGATCCCTATTGACATGTTCAGCAGCCGGAAATAATCGATACCCGACGCGGAACCCATGCAGAACCCGGCGGCCGCCGTTAGGACAACGAGAAACGTTATGCGGGGCTTGGTGAGTTCGGCGTATGCAGAAACCTTCTCGGCGAGAGATAAACTCGCTCGATCAGCGATCACTATCTGTCCGGCGAGTGACTCCATAGCTTCTATACCGCTGCTCCTCTGGCCGATGAATGAAGGCCCCGCTGGCCAACAGCAGCATCGGCTGCTTTCTCGCGTTCCGGCGTGAGCACTTGATAACACCTCAGCGACAGGACAACCATCGTCGCCAGCGTCAGCGCGCCAACGACCAGGTGCAAAACGGTCAACGAGATCATCGGCTCCAGCGGTTGCGGGTCCCCGGCCGACGCCAACCGTGCCACATAAGCCGCGACGCCCAGCCCGAGCTGAATCGCAAGCAGCCCAAGAGCAAGTCTGCCGGGGCCCGCCAGATAATCGTCACGCCTATGACGCTTAATCAAAATTGCGACTGTCGAAACAATCAGCAGCGTTACCACCGCCGCGCCAACGATGTGCGGGATGACACCGAAGGCCTGGTGGCGAAACCCTGCGCCGAGGACCAGTTGAATCAGTACAGCCACAACCGAGGCCGCGACCAGCTTTCGAAGTGGCAAATTGGCGTCATCGGTCTTCGCTTCGCGCGTCGCCGACCAGCTTCGCGATGTGAACACCGCGATCGCAGCCACCACCGCGAAAAAACTTTGCGCAACCAGCGCGTGGGGCACTGCAATCAGAGCCTTATATTCGGGAAACAGCACCCTCAATCCACCGATGCCAGCTTGCGCAAGCACTCCGGCAAACGCGATCAATCCAAGCTTCCGCATCCAGGATCGACGCTCGGTAAGGTGGTCCCAGCCTGCTAGGACCAGGGTCGTGACCCCCACGACGCCGGCGATGACTCGGTGCGAGTATTCGAAGCGGACGTTGGCGACGAAGTTTTTTGAGCTGATCAACCACCGGCCAAAGGAAACGGGCCAGTCGGGCACCGAGTCCCCTGCTTCATTGCTGGTAACCAGCGCCCCGGCTACCAGCAAGACAACCGTCAGGCAACAGAGTACAATCGCAAGCCGATGGAGCCCGATGTTCGCCCCGGCGTTTACTGCCTCACTCTTTTGATCAGTCAATCGAACCTCTCAACGTCTCGCGCGAACCCTATGGCAACACCAACGCCGGGCCGATCTGTAACGAAGTCGCCGCCGCGGTCGCTCCCGCCTTGTAGGTGATGTCCTGCGTCTTCGACTCCTTGGCGGCGATCGTGACCTGTTGGGTCTGTTCGCCCTTAGTCTCGTGCCAGAAGACCAGGGTGTATGTTCCAGGCGGGACGTTCTTGATCGTATAAGAACCATCCCTCGCGCTTACCGCGAAATAAGGATGCGCGAGTACCCCTATGTTTGCCTTCATCCATGGGTGCTGGTTGCACTTGACCGGGATCAGCGTCTCCGGGCGCGGGAACGTCTTCTCAATCGCGGGAGCTCCCTGCGCCTGCATCTGGTTCCACTCCTGATTGGTCTTCGGCGAAGGATGAATGTTGTGAGTGGTCTTGTCGCTGTTAGTCACCTTGAACGGCTGATTGGTTTGAATGCCGAGCACACGCGGATGATAGCGGCACCCTTGCTGATCCAGCACTACAGGCTCGGACGGCGTTGGGAAGCTGTTCTTGTCGATTGGACCGCCCTTCAGGTAAATAAACACGTTGGCCAGCTTGCCGTCGGCGACCAGCAGATCGTCGGCGGTCTTGTCGCCTGACGCCCCGGCGCAGTTCGCATCTTGGGACATGTCGATCTTCTTTAGCTCAGGCGCTGGACCGTCGTAGCTTACCTTCCCGGTTATCGTTCCCTCATCGCCCTTCGATGCATACTTTGGTTTTGCGCCGCCATCCTCAGCCCCGTTCTTGTTCTTGGGACCGCTTCCCTTGCACCCGACCGCAATTAACACCGCCGCGACTGCAAGCAGCGCGCAAATCGTTGCTAGTCTCTTTAACATTGCTTTTCTCCGTGACCTGTTGGTCTCGAACCAAATCCATCAACACAGTTGAATTACACAGAACAATCTGACGTTCCCTGGAGCTTTGGCATCCTTGTCTCCTTGTTCGTGCTCCAGAAGAGGCAGTCAGGATGACCGCGCTCCCGCGGTACAGATTCCTTATAGCGCGCGAATCACCGCAATTGGCCCGCTCGAAAGCCGATTCCTACGCTCAGTTGTCGCCGTCTTGGTACCGCCGGCGGGCGCAGGAACAGCACCCGGCGCTCCGCCACCGGTGCCAAGCCGCTTCTGTTCCTCGGTCGAAATCTGGAACATATACCGCACCAGCAAATCGACGTGGTCCTTCTCATAAGTCTGGAATGCCGGCGGGGTCGGGCCGTTGAACACCCATCGGTCGTGCTCCTGGTCACGTTTGAACAACTCTGATGGCATCGATGTTCCAGGGCTTATCAACTGCGGATCGAGCAACCACCGCCGCGTCCAGGCCGGTTTCAACCGTTCGGGAGCCAGCAGGAAGTTCGGCGCGGTCGCCTTCGCGTCATGCGCCGGATCGCCGGTCATATGACACTTCAGGCACGGCGCGGCATTCGAGCTGAACAACGCGCGAGCCATGCCCTGTTCGTCAGCAGCCAGGGGATCCAGACGTTCCGGTATGTAAGGCTGCGCTTGAGCAGACGCCCCCATGAAAAAATTCACCAACGCCTGGAGTTCATTGGGTGAGAAGTTGAAGGTCGGCATCCGCGCCTTCAAATATCGCCGCACCCCGTTGCGATTCACGCCCGGTTGCGCGTGCAGCCCGAGACTCTCCGCCCATTCGTCGCCGCCGGTCTGCGCATGCCCGCTTACCGCCTGCGCGAGCGCTGCTCTCTCGGCTGGTGTCGCCTGCGACGGATCTTTCAAAAAGCGCAGCAGCCAATCAGGATTGACCCGAGCCCCTTCGCTTGTGAGTCGTGGCGGCAACTGTTCTTTCCCGTCGGCGCTCTGATACATCGGCAGGCCCATCAAGATCGAGTCCTGACCCACCAGCACGTTGTGACAACCCATACAGTTGTATTTCTGAACGATCCACCAGCCGTCTTGAACCGATCTCTTCCCGCCAGTCGGGTTGTAGCGTATCGACTCAGGAAGGTTCGTCTCGACGCTGCCGAGTAAGAAGGTGGTAATCGCGGTGACATCGCTCTCGGGCAGGTAGATGTTGGGCATCCGCAGGCGCTCGTCGGCCGACTTCACCTTGCCTCGATCGGAGATGGCCGGGCTCTTAAGCTTGTTCTCGAAGAAGCCCTTGTGGTCATACCACGATTCCCTGCCCTCACGTTTGATCTCCTCGCCGGTCATCGGGTCTCTGCCCTGCATGGCCGGTTTCTGCAGCAGCGCGAAGTCGAGTCTCTCGATCGGCTTGCTGCCCTCGAGAGTGAGCTCGGTGCCGATTCGCTGTTCCTCTTCCAGACCCTTTATCTCGTGGCACGCCGCACAGCCGTATCTTTGCACAAGTTGCTTGCCCCGTGACGTGAGCGACGTGTCATCCAGGAACGATGCATTCTGATACTCAACACCGGCGCGCTTCTGCTGCGATAGAAACGTCGCGATGTCGTGGGCGTCCTGGTCCGACAGCCGGAAGTTAGGCATCACCGTCATGTTCTGGATCTGAAGCTCCCGTCCATCCACCGGGCTCTTCGAATGATCGTCGTCAAAGACAAACGGCAGGTTCTTCTTCTTGTAGTCTGCCGGTGTGAGGTCGCGCTTCAACGTCGGCGAGTAAGGTGCGAGCCTTTGCCGCGGGTTGTGTACCCACCGAACAATGTAATCGTAGTTCGCCTTCTCGCCCACACGCGAGAGGTTCGCCGCAAAGTCGCCGCCGATTATCCCATTGCCCATGTCGATCGCCGGTCCGTTGATCGAATGGCAGCCAAGACACCCAAGGGTCTTGAACAACTCCTTGCCGTGACCCGCGTCGCCTTGCGGCTGAGAAGGCAGCTTTACGTCGAGCGCTGACTGCCAAAGAAACGCGGAGATAGCTTTGATCTCGTCGTCTTCGAGGCGGAAGGTCGGCATCTTTGTGCCGGGTCTAAAGGCTTGTGGATCAGAGAGCCACACCGGAATCCAGTCCTTGCGAAGCTTTGCCTTGATCTCTTTCAGATTCGGCCCGATTTTCTTTACGTCTTGCATCAGGTACTTTGCCTGAATATCAAACTGGTCTATTCTAGCGTCAACCTGCGAGATGGCCTGACGAAGAGCCTCGGCCTTCTTACGAAGCTGAGTTGCTTCCTCGTCGGTCGCTGCGGCATCGGCGGCCGCGCCGGTCTGGGTAATTTCTCGCCTGCGATCATCGCGCTCCAACTCGAGCGTCTTGATGCTCTGCCGAGCGTTGCTCAGCGCATCGGCCTCGCGGTCGAATGCTTCGTAGCGATGGCAACCGGCACAGCCCCGTACCTGAAATAGGTTCTTGCCTCGGTTGAGCACATCAGCGCCTTGGAGCACCCGGTCGCGGTTATGACATTGATTGCATCCTGACTCCACGTTCTCTTTGTAGTAGAGCGGCCACAGCCAATGCTCATATCGGCCATGCGCTTTTTCAACCGAGGTTGTGCCGCGCCCGTTGCCCCCGTGACAGGTCGAGCAGCCGAACCGATCGGGATCGTGTGTTTTAAACAATTCCTTGTTTGGATGCGATACGAACGCGGTGGCAGCGGCGTCATCGCTCGGGTCTTCCCCAGTCCAACCCATGTCCTTCCTGGTTAACTTGATCGGCTCGCGGACACCGAGATGACAAGACTCACAGCGATCGATGACCACGCCCCCTACGTTGATCTGCTTGATCTCGAACTTGAAGTCTTTGACTTTTTTCTGGAGGCCACCTACCTGCTCGGCAGTCAAGCCACCGAGGTGGTCTTGCATGTATTCGTCGCGCTTCTTTTGCGCCGCGTCGCGAGGCTGGGTGATCTGAACTCGCTCGGCCAGTAGGCGGGCCTTCTCATCTCTCAACCCGTTGTAAAGAGTCTCGAGATCGGTAAAGGTCATCGACTTCTCTTCTTCCTTGCCCTCGTCGTTTGGCAACTTGAAGTCGATCTTCTCCTGTTTCTTCCTATCGATCGCGGCCCGAATACTGTTCTTCGCGGATTCGCTCCCGGTCACTTCAAGCTGATAGGTCTTGGCGACGATCCAGGAGCGCGCGTCCTGGAAGGGCGGCGTTACCGCGGTGATCTTCTCGTCGATCTTTCTGACCTGCGCGTCGATTGGATCGGTCTTTGCTTTGGCTGCGGCGGCGGCTTCCTCGTAGGCGTCGTCGAGCGTTTTATACTCGAGCGAGCTCTTAACCTCCACTTCTGATTTCCCCTGCCGATCCTTGGCGGTCCCCAGATATTCCTCGTACCTCGAGACAAAGTCCTTTTGATAGCCCTTCCACGGCCGCTGGCCGACGACCTCGTCATAGAGCGACCATATCAGAGTGACCACCATCAAAAGCGAAGATATCAATAGAGCACCGCTCATCGAACGATCGGCAATCGGGTCAGGCTCGGGTGTGTCCGGAGCCCTCTTCTCTAACTGCTCGCTTTGGGTTGTGTCTGCCATCTAGATCCCCTAGGAAATGATGCGTGATGCGTAATTGTAATTCGTAAAAGAGCCGGTTCTTATCACGGATCAGGTATCAGGTATCAGTCCATCATATATTGAACCACGGCGTAACCATCACGTACTTGATCCGGAATACCTGTCTGATCAAAAGCTTTACCGGCATGCTCACCAGCACTGTTATCGCGAAGAACTGGAATACCGAATATTGCAACATCGTCGTTCGCTCGAAGATCTTCTTCTCGAACTTGCTCCAGGTGATGAGGATGTGAATCAACAGCCCGGCGATCAAGTAAAAAGCTCCCACGACCAGCAATCCGAAGATTCCTTTCCAGGGTTGAGAATTGATTCCGAAAAGATCCGGCAGGTCGCGGTTTATCTCGTAGAGCTGAACGTTGTGGTCCCAAGTCTGACCCGGCCAGAACCACACCCAGCCCGGGCCTCTGATAAACGTTCCAATGAATATCAGGGCGATCCACATGATAAAGCCCCAAAGGAACGCGCCGATCGCAACCTTACGCTGCCGCCAGGTGTAATAGCCGACCCCCATAGGGTTCGAGTCCACGTAAGGGAAGGCCATCAGCCCGACGATGATAAGGCTGGGCATAACCACGCCGGCGATCCAGGGATCGAAGTACACCAGCATCTCCTGGAGCCCCAGGAAGTACCACGGCGCTTTCGACGGATTCATCGTGAGCGTCG
>CAZOOE010000231.1:0-1081 GCA_964581275.1 uncultured Clostridia bacterium | reverse complement strand
GAGTACCGCCAGAAACTCTATCCTTAGCAGGTAAGGCCATACGTGCAGCTCGCGCGACCAGTTAGGCTTCCACGGCCATGTTTTTCGATGGTGTGTCTTGGCCAGTTTAGGATCGGATTCAAGCTGATCGACCAAATTATCATTCGCTCGCGCCTGCCTCAGACCCAACCAAAGAAAGAAGGGTACTAGAAATAACATCGCCACAATTGGCACGTTGTCAGGCGCCGAAGCAATAGTCCAAAGTTGTGCCCAATCCATAGCCTCTCCATTTCCGATTGCTCATTGCCGATTCAGTCTCGCAGCCGGCAAATAGAACCCAGGCGCAAATCGCCAATCGGCAATCACCCGACGCGCTTCTTAACCGACCTCGCGCCGGGAGCTTTCATCTCCGACTCAAGCTGAATCGGCGCCGGTCCCGATATGCCGCCGTCCTTGCGCACACGCCAGAAATGCACCGCCAGCAATACGCTTACGATTGTGGGTATAGCGATGCAGTGCCATATGTAGCTTCGCAGCAATGCGTTCGCGTCCACGATCGATCCGCCAAGCAACGCAAATCGCACGTCGTTATAAGGCGACATTCCGAGCTGCGCTCCGAACGGCCCTTCGTGTCCAAGCCCCGGAGTCGCCCGAGCCATGTTGGTTCCAACCGTGACCGCCCAGAACCCAAGCTGATCATCGGGGAGCAAGTATCCGGTAAAACTAAGCAGCAAGGTGAGCACCAGCAGCACAACCCCAACCGACCAGTTGAACTCCCGGGGGGTCTTGTACGAGCCGGTCAGCACCACCCGCAGCATATGCAACCAGGTGGTAATCACCATCAAGTGCGCGGCCCAGCGGTGCATGTTTCGAAGCAGTTTGCCGAACGGCACATCGTTCTCGAGATAGATGATGTCTTGAAAAGCCTGCCCCTTCGACGGATGGTAGTAAAACATCAGCAGAATTCCCGTGAAGGTCAACACGATGAAAAGGTAGAAGGTGATGCCGCCCATCCCCCAGGTGTAACTGAAGCGCACCGCATCGCGATTGAATTGGGCCGGATGAAGGTGCAGAAACAGGTTAGTAACGCCTCCCAGCAACC